>JAITNF010000023.1 GCA_031290615.1 Desulfovibrio sp.
AGTGTTAAGGTCCGGTGATATTGTTATCATTGATAATTTGTCGGTCCATAAAAATCTGGACGTCGGCAGGCATACCAGAGCCAGAAACGCAGAACTTCTCTATTTGCCGGCGTATAACCCGGAGTTTAATCCTATATAAAAGAGATTTGCGGTTTGAAGGCACGCAATATATGACGCTTTGGAAAAGGCTATCGCTCAGGCTCTTGATTTGGTCTCCGCCGGTAACGCAAAAGGCTGATTCATATCTGGCGGATATGAACTATTTTAAAGGTGAATGGCTCTATGGGCGCAATATAGTAGAAAGGGAGCGAACAGCACACTCCAGCCTATAAAAAAGGCTGGAGAGACCTACGCTCAGCCGAGATAAGGGATATGTTGATGCCCTGCCACCGCCACCCGCAGGTGCTATACTCTAACGGTATGGGGGGGGGGGGAGCCGAAAATCTGAAACTGAAGCTGTATGACAGGGACAGATGCGGGCGGTGGACCCATTTATTGAAACTCTTTGAGCATGTTACTTCCCACAGGTAAACCATTGCCCCTCACCCCGTGGGGAGTCCGGAAATCATTCCTCTTCGACGACGACGTCCCGTATCACGGCCGTTGAGGCTGCGATGAAGAAAGCGCTGTCCATCTCGTCCACAAACACCTTAAACACCTTGAACAAAGAACCGGTTTTCAGTTGTATCTCGTTTGGACCAAAGAGAGGGGACAGAGCTTCAGAACGTATCGCTTTCCACTTGGCGCAGTAAAAATGAGGAATGCACCATACTCCCTGGGTATTTCCTATATCAGGAACTATACTGACTTCTGTACTAGTAGTAGATATGACTACTCCAGTTAGCAGTCCAGTCATCACTATACGCTTCATTTGAAGCACATCTTCTGTCAATTAATTGCAAAGATAGCGATGGTTCTAGGATATATAGAGCCATGCTACTTCGATCTCACCGGTCGTATCAATATTGATCTGCAATTCACTTAGAAGATCTTCATGATCCTAAATCACTTCATCATCAACACGAAGCTTGTTGGGATTGTATCTATAAATAGGATACAGAGCGCCCAGAATAGCACCAGAAGTTTTCTACAGCTTCAGGAACTGTCCTAGCCTCAGTCGTAATGACAGGAGAAACGAATGCTATCTGCCATCAATATAAACATCATAGCGATACGATTTAATATAATAATCTCCATGATTATTAGTTAGTTAGCCAAAAGCACGAGTTAAAGAAAGGCTAATCTACTATCAACACCATACCATGGGAACTCTCCTGTAAAGCCGTCGAGATAGCAACTTTACTTGATCACAATACTCCTCCAACTTTATTAATTGATCAGAGTTCACAGGCCATCGCTGATTAACTAAGTACGCCAATCATTGTGACCGCAACCCTAGACGCAGGCTACATCCTCAGCTTTGTCAATCAATTCCTGATTACGCCAACCAATCAATTTGGGGAAGATCTAAGCACTCCTCAATTGGAGTTCCAGGCAAGCACAACCATTCAAGATAGTGCACCCCTGTTCAGTATATTTTTCAAAAAACAGCGGCATAGATTACGCAGGGAGAGTAAACATATTATTAGTCGGTGGTATTCATGTTCGCCAGATTATTGGCGATGAAGTTCATGCGGTGCTCGGTTGTCAGCGCGTTGAAAAGCCCGCTGTACATGTCGTCCTGCATAAAAAATTTATTTACCGCTCCACACACTGTCAAAACGATCTGTATGTATGTCTGTTTGGCGAATTCTGCGCAAAGACCGGGCTAGAATGGAAATGGTCAAAACCACTGACATTGAACGGCTTGCCGTTGACGAAAATTTCTGGATTTTCCGTCACGACGCCGATGAAGAAAAGGTCGGGAAGGGCCGCTTGCAGTTCCGGAAGCAGTCCGGGCGAGCAGGATCCCAGCAGAGCATAGTCTTCTCCGCCCAGCAGGGCCTCGCTGACTGGGTCAAACCCCAGCTCCGCCGCGAAACGCCGTACTTCCGGATGGAGCGATTCCGGCGGCAGGCGCAGAGATGCTCCAATATTTCGCGTCGGCGATGGCCCCTGCAGCAGGCGGGGCAAATCGCGCGCAAGACCGTCCGAAACATCTATGAGAGCCGGGGGGCGCCCTGGATCCGCCAGACGGACAATGGTGATACCGGCCTGCGTTTGCGGCCGGGGACGCAAGTGCGCCGCGCAGGCTTCGGGCCAGATGGATACTGCCTCGCGACCCCGCGCCTCCAGCTCGTACAGTCCCACGCGCGCAAGACCGATACCGCCCGTCGCAAAGAGCGCGTCGCCTGGTCTGCCGTTGCCGCGCCGCAAAAAAAGACCCCTCTCAGCTTCTCCCCAAATGGTTATGGAAATGTGCATCCGCTCACAGACGGACAAATCCCCTCCGGCCAGCACAATGCCGCTTTTTTCGGCAAGAGCCGACATGCCGCGAAAAAACTCCTCCAACCAAGCTGTTTCCGTTTGCCGCGGCAGGCCGAGGCAGAGAGTGAAGCCAAGCGGCTTGGCCCCGCAGGCGGCCATATCGCTGACGTTGACGGCCAAGGCCTTGTGCCCGATTTCTTCTGGCGTGAAATAGGCGCGCCTGAAATGCGAGTCTTCCAGAAACAGATCACTGCTCACGCAGAGAGGCTTTTCCGCCCGGATGACGGCCGCGTCATCCCCGCGCCCGAGCAACAATGTCTCATGCCTGTCGGGAAAATATTTCGAGAGGCAGGCCAGGATGCCGTCTTCGGATAGGACAGCGCCCCCGGAAAGAAGGGAAGTCAAGTCGTTGATCCCGGCTCTATACACTCAGTTCCGTCCATATACGGAATCAGAACTTCTGGCAGACGTACGCTGCCGTCCTTTTGCTGGCCGTTCTCCAAGATGGCGGCAATGGCGCGTCCGGTGGGCAAGCCAGAACCATTGAGGGTGTGGGCGAACAAGATTTTGCCACCCTTGGGCTTGAAGCGGATGTTGGCCCGCCGGGCCTGAAAATCCGTACAGTTGGAACAGGAGGATATTTCGCGGTAAACGCTCTGCGCGGGCAGCCAGACTTCCACATCGTAGGTCTTTGCGCTGCTGAAGCCCATGTCGCCGGTGCAGATGGTGATGACTCTGTATGGCAGTTCCAGCAATTCCAGCAGGCGGCAAGCATGACCGCACATGATCTCAAGCTGGTTGAAACTGTCTTCAGGATGGGCAAAGCACACCATTTCCACCTTGGTGAACTGGCGCATGCGTATGATACCCCGTGTATCCTTGCCGGCAGCTCCAGCTTCGGAGCGGAAACAGGGGGTGGAGGCGCAATAGGCGCGCGGCAGATCCACCTCGTCTAGGGCTTCACCGGCGTGTAAATTTGTCAGCGGCACTTCGGCGGTGGGAATCAGGAACTGCTCTCTGTCGCGTAGGGCAAAAAGGTCTTCCTCGAATTTTGGCAACTGGCCTGTACCGGTCATGGCGGCCCGGCTGACAATGAAGGGCGGGTTTACCTCAATATAGCCGTTGGCGACGTGCTGATCCAAAAAAAAATTCACGAGCGCCCGATCCAACCGCGCGGCCCAGCCACGGAAACACACAAAGCGGCTGCCAGCGAGGCGGCTGGCGTGTTCAAAATCAAAGCCGCCCAAACGCACACCAATATCCCCGTGCTCGGCGGGAGAAAAATCAAAGTCACGCGGCGAACCCCAACGCCGGAGTTCCACATTTTCCGTTTCGTCCTTCCCCTTGGGGACGGAGTCGTCCGGAATATTGGGCACATGCATGAGCCAGATCTCCACGTCGGCTCTGGCCCGGCCGGTCTCCACATCCAGTGCCTTGATGCTGTCGGAAAAGGCGCACAATTCCATCTGTATGGCCGAAATGTCTTTTCCGGCGCGCTTCAGGGCGGCCACCTCTCCCGAGACCGCGTTGCGGCGACTTTTTAGGGCTTCGACTTCGGCAAGGATGGTGCGACGGCGCTTGTCTAGGACGAAAAATACATCCACGTCAATGTCCGAATGGCGATCCGCCAAGGCCTTTACAAGGATTTCGGGCTGTTTTTGCACCAGTTTGAGATTAATCATGCTAGGGTCCGGAGGTTATGGATATTGTTTATATCAGCCCGCAAAGGGCATGTCAAATGTCAAGGCTGGTAGGCCGGAACCGTAGGGCTCAATCGTGATTGTCTAGATCTCCTAGTTTGCGATTTTCACGCGCCTAACATAATCTATTTTCCTGGACTATATCAAGAGTTAATTGCTCTAGATCCATATTATTTATGGATAAGTTTTTAATCAGCGTGTCCTTAACGCAATTTTAATTTAGAAATGGAATAAATGGAATAAGAGGTGGCGCGACGGCTGTATCACAGCATTTCTTCCCGGTTTAGCTCCGTGAGGTCAGTTTTCGACCGTAGCGCTATGGCGTCATATTATCCAGACAATATTCCCCTGACGGACGCACACTTTCTCTCTCCTGTAGTAGAAGAAGAGAGCGCTGTTTTCCGCCGTGCACAAATCAAGGCTAAGACTGCGGATATGGCGTTCAAAAAACTCCGCCTCAACAAGTTGAGCCGCCCACAGAGCGGTCCATGGTCCTTGGGGCGGGGTCAAGGCCGTACTTCCCGGCAAAACGCCGAATGCCGGAAACGGGGGAAGTAGCGGCACCCGCCAGCCCACATGGAGGGGCGCGATATATTTGTCGCTCTTGTGGGACAGCATCACCGGCTGGCAATTCGCCGCCGAAGGCCCCGCACTCACGCCGCCCTGGAGCGTCTGAAAGGCGCAACAGACGTTCGCGATGCCGGGAAAAACAAAAAAATGTAGCCTGTATCCAGGAAGTTTTCCATAACAATTCCTGATTCCAATTCAGGGAAATACTTTCCGGAATCGTTCTTCGGTGCAGATATAGTGCGCGGGTCGGTCCCAGGTTTCCACCGGTAGCGTTTCGACAACCTGGAACTCAAAACAGACGCCCACACACAGGCAGTCCGTAAGCCGGAGCAAAAACCTGTCGTAATAACCGCCACCGAAACCCAGCCGCATACCGCGCCTGTCAAAGGCAAGCCCTGGCATGAGCAGCAGGTCCGGCCTGAAGGTTTTTCCGACATCTCCGGCACCGAAGCCCGGCAGGTCCGCCTTCGGCTCACGCAGGCCAAAGGAGGCCGATTCAAGTTCCGCCAGGCACCCGCAGGGCACAAAATCCATGACGCCGCGCTCGTTGCAGCGAATGCGGGGAAGATACACCACGCGTCCACTCAACCACGCCAGCTCCATCAATGCATCCAAAGAGATCTCGCCGGTACGGGCCGCGTATAAGGCCACAGAGGCCGCATTTTTCCACTGCTCTGTGTCCGTCAGGAGGGATTGCGCCCTCAGTCCGCGCTCCCGCGCGACTTCCGGCGGACGGCTTTCGCGCAGAGCGCGCATGCGCCGGCGCAAGGCGATTTTTTCCACAACGGCAGAGGCTGATTCCGGCATAGTCTGGGCAGCGTTTCGCGGCATGATCCTCCCCCTTTTCATGGTTCGCGAGTTGAGGCAGAATTCATCAGAGATTCCTTTATGGTCTGAAACATCACCCCGTCAGAGGGAAAAATGGTTTGACAAACGGCAAAGCCGATGAAAACCTTGTTCGTAAAACCTTCCTTCATAGAAAGGCAAGCCACACGGCTCGGGAATGAATCAAAACATAGCAAAGGATATGCTGACATGCCAAGTACAGATATACCCGAACAGATATGGATCGCCGTGGGCGACATTCATGATGACGCTTCTCTTTTTGCCCGGATTCCCGAACTGGAAAAAGCCGCCGGAATTATTGTCACAGGTGATCTGACCGTTGTCGGCGGCGTGAGCAAGGCCGGAGAGGTTATGGGCGAGCTGCGGCGGAGCGGCAAACCAATTCTTGCGCAGATCGGCAATATGGACAAGCCAGAAATCGACCGCTGGCTTATGGAACAGGGTATGAACCTCCACACCGTCACCCGCGAACTGACTCCTGAAATAGCTGTTTTCGGCGCAGGAGCCTCAACGCGAACCCCTTTCAGCACTCCCAGCGAATTTCCCGAATCCGCCTACACAGACTGGCTGAAGGCGTGCTGGCACGAGGCCAAAAAATATCCGCACACTCTTCTTGTATCGCACAATCCTCCAAAGGATACGGCTTGTGACGTCATTCCCGGCGATGTGCATGTTGGATCCATGGCTGTGCGCGCCTTTCTGGAAGAAGCCCAGCCAGACGTCTGCCTGTGCGGGCATATCCATGAGGCGCGGTCTGCGGATAAGGTAGGGCGCACGGTTGTCGTCAATCCGGGACCACTAGCCTGGGGCGGCTATGCCATTTTGCGCCGGGATGCTTCCGGCCTGACGGCGGAACTGCGGATGATCGGGTAAAGTAGGCCTTTCATCCGGATACGGCTTGATTTTTCGTTGTTATTCGGAAATGGAGTAAAGTGGGCGACATCACATTTTTTATTGCGCCGTCGGCTTCAATGTTTTTTGCTTGATACACAGAAGGAAAGAGGACGAAATGGCGTTCCCCGAAGCCGCTGAAACCCCCTGCTACTGTGCCACATTACGTAAGATATCCCGCGCCTTTACCGCCGTGTACGACGTGTAGCTGGCGCTGGCCGGACTTCGCGTGACGCAGTATTCGCTGCTGAAAAATTTTCAGCGCCTGGGACCTGTGTCCATGCTCGGGCTACGCGAGAAGCTCAGCCTTGACCGGACAGCTCTGCGGGAATTTTTGCGGCGGCTGGAGAACATTGAACATTGTCCTTTGAATGACGCGCAAATACAACAATAACGTCTCCGTTCCGTCCAGCGCGTGCTCTCCATTCACAGACCTCTTTACATATTTTCTCCGGGGGATACATTCCGGCTGGATGTTCGGAAAAATTTTGACTTTCCGTTTTTTTGCTGCTAGGAGAACAGGTTGCGTATGATTGCAGGTGCGCCCGGCAGGGCAGGTCACAATTCGCAGCCGTTGCCCCAACTGAACGGCGTGCTGGTGCTGAACAAGCCTTCCGGCCCGACCTCCGTTCGTTGCCTTGCGGCAATCAAACGGCTGGGACAGAGAAAAATCGGCCACGCGGGAACTCTTGATCCGCTTGCTTCCGGTGTTTTGCTGGCGCTACTCGGGCAGGCCACAAAACTTTCCCCGCACCTTCTGGCTGGCGGGCACAAGGTATACAGAGGCATGTTGCGTCTCGGACAGGTGACTGACACTTGGGATTGCGAAGGCAAAATTCTTACCGAATCCCCTTGGGACCACATCAGTGTTGAAGACGTGCTGCGGGAAGTCGCCCTGTGGCGCGAAGTCCGCGAGCAATCTGTGCCGCCCTATTCCGCCGCTAAGCACGAGGGCCGACCCTTGTATGCATTGGCGCGGAAAGGACGAGATGTGCCGCAAAAAGTCAAACGCACGGAAATTTCACAGGTTGACACGTTTGATGTAAGATTGCCGTTTGTGAGCTTTCGAGTCACTTGCAGTTCCGGCACCTACATACGCTCCCTGGCCCACAGCTTGGGGATGCGCCTTGGTTGCGGAGCCGTGCTCACGGAACTGACCCGGGAGTACAGCCACCCTTTCGGTCTGGATGTGTCCTGCGACTTGCAGGACATTGAGAATGATTCCTCTCTTCTGGTCAAACATTTGCACCCCGTGGCTGAGGTGTTGCCGGACTGGACAAGAGTGGAACTTACGCCCGACGAAGCCGCGCTGGTGCGTAATGGGATGCATATTCCCCGCGCCCCGACGCAAACGCCGGAGTCGGAAAATGCGCTTTTGCTGTACAGGGGCGATGCCTTTGCCCTAGCAAGACGCGCGGAAGGCGCATCACTCCGTTGGACCGTATTGCGGGGGCTTTGGAATTAACCTTTTTGGAAACAGGAGAACAGCTGTGGTAATGGATGCGGAACAAAAAAAGTCGGTTATTGATGTCCATGCAAATCATGAGGGGGACACCGGCTCCCCCGAAGTGCAGGTGGCTCTGCTCACGGCGCGCATTGAAGGGCTGACCGGACATTTCAAGATCCACAAAAAGGATTTTCATTCCCGCACGGGTCTGCTCAAACTGGTCGGGCAACGCCGCAATATACTGAATTATTTGAAAAATAAAGATGTTAAGCGGTATCGCGCGCTCATTGAAAAACTCGGCTTGCGCAAGTAAAGTCCATTTTTGCGCCGCCGCCGAAGCGGTGGCGCAAAAATACATTGTGAACTGTTGATTTTAACGCGAGGGGAAAAGGGGGCCAGAATCGGGCGAACATCTTCCCGATTTTGCCGGACTCCCCTTCACACACAAAAGGAATTTGCCATGTTACAAGATATTTTCAATCCCACACGCATTATTGCCGAACTCGGCGGCAAGGCAATTGTTTTTGAAAGCGGACGCCTTGCCAATCAGGCGGATGGGGCCGTGTGGATGCAGTGCGGCGGCACCGTCGTGCTGGTGACGGTGTGTTCACAGCCGCTGGAGTTCGATAAGGATTTCTTTCCCCTTACAGTGGAATATTCTGAAAAAATGTATGCTGCTGGGCGAATCCCCGGCAGTTTTTTTCGCCGGGAAATCGGGCGTCCGTCCGAGCGGGAAACACTGGTTTCCCGCCTTATAGACAGGCCAGTTCGTCCGCTTTTCCCCAAGGGACTGAACGAGGATGTGCAGGTTCTGGCCAGCGTTATTTCCGCCGACCAAGAAAATGAGTCGGATGTTCTGGCCCTCACCGGCGCTTCAGCCGCGTTGATGATTTCCTCCCTGCCTTTTGAAGGCCCCGTAGCCGGCGGACGAATAGGCCGCCTCGGCGGGCGCTTTGTGCTTAACCCATCCTTTGGGCAGCAGACGCAGAGCGATCTGAACATCATTTTTGCGGCATCGCACGACGCTCTCACCATGGTTGAAGGAGACGCACAATTTTTGTCCGAAGATGTGATTATTGACGCGCTGGAATGGGGCAGAAAAAAAATTCAGCCCCTCATTGACGCACAATTCAAGCTTCGTGAACTCTGCGGCAAGAAAAAAATGGAGTTCACCACTCCAGACGAAGACAGTTTTCTTGTCATGCGTATTTACGAGCTTGCCAAGACGGCCGGCATAGAGAAAGCCCTGCGTATTCCCGACAAGATGCCGCGCAAGGCGGCACGCAAGGCGGTAAAAGAGAGCGTTATCGAGGGATTGAAAAACAACCTGGCTTTTATGGAAAAACCGGAAAATCTCAGGCTAGTGCCGGATATTATCGCCAATCTGGAAAAAAAACTGGTGCGCGCGCGCATAGTCAACGAGGGCACGCGCATTGACGGCCGTGACGTGAAAACCGTGCGTCCCATTCAGATTCAGACGGGTGTTTTGCCCAGGGCGCACGGTTCAGCGCTTTTCCGCCGGGGGGAGACAAAGTCTCTTGTTATTGCGACTCTCGGTTCCACAACCGATGAACAACGCGTGGACTCCCTCACCGGTGACATGACCAAGCGTTTCATGTTGCACTATAACTTCCCGCCGTACTGCGTAGGTGAAGTCAAACCCGTACGCGTTTCCCGGCGCGAGATAGGACACGGCGCGCTGGCGGAAAAGTCCCTGCGCCCCATTCTGCCATCTGATACGAAATTTCCCTTTACCCTGCGCGTGGTGGCGGAAACCATGGAATCCAACGGCTCTTCCTCCATGGCGGCGGTATGCGGTGGCTCTCTTTCGCTCATGGACGCAGGCGTGCCAGTCAGCGCGCCTGTGGCCGGCGTGGCCATGGGGCTTATCAAGGAAAACGACAAATTCATTGTGCTCACCGATATACTAGGTGACGAAGACGCCCTCGGCGATATGGATTTCAAAATCGCGGGCACCGCGGACGGCGTGACCGGCGTGCAGATGGACATCAAAATTACCGGCCTGACGACAGACATCATGCGGGCTGCCATGCAGCAGGCGCGTGAGGCGCGTCTGCACATTTTGGGCGAAATGACAAAAGCGCTCCAAGGGCCGCGCACAGATATCTCCCCCTACGCGCCGCAACATGCGGAAATTTTTGTCAATCCTGATATTATTCGTCTGATTATCGGGCCCGGCGGCAAAAATATCAAGGCCATTACGGCCGCCACCGGCGCGTCTGTGGACATTGAGGACTCCGGCCGGGTGTCAATTTTCGCCCCGACGGCGGAGGCCATGGAAAAAGCCCGCGAAATGGTTGCCTATTATGATCAGCGTCCGGACTTGGGTAAAAATTATAAGGCAAAAGTCCGCAAGATTATGGAAATCGGGGCCATTGTGGAAGTGTTGCCCAATGTGGAAGCCTTGGTGCATGTATCCCAACTTGATATTGGACGGGTTGAGCAACCCGGCGACGTGGCGCGCTTGGGCGAAGATATGCTGGTGAAAGTCATTGAAATAAACGGAGAGCGTATTCGCGCCAGCCGCAAAGCCGTATTGCTGGAAGAGCAGGGTCATCCTTGGAGTCCGGAGTATACCGCGCGTCCTCCGCGCCAAGACAGGCATGACAGTGGGCGGCGCAACCGTGGGCGCTGACGAATTTTTGAGAGTTTTCCTTTAAGAATGTGTTTTGAAAAATATACCGATATATCTAGCTGAAAATACAAAGATCAGCAGTGCCATCATCAGGTGAAAACATTCTTTATGCAAAACTCTTGGATTTTTAAAAGAGGGGCAATCCACACGGCTCCTGTCCGCCGGAAGTGGAGTCAGTCGGCTGATGTAGCGGACTGTGGATTGAAACATATTATCTGAATACTTCTATGCGCAAAGACACAACCAATATCCCCGATTCCGAAGAAATGGAAGCGTTTTTCAATGGGATGATGGTGATGCTTAGGGCGTGCTGACCGGACGAATCCCGCAGCAATCATGCCGCAGATTATCGGCACTGTGCTGCATGAGGGGGGAACACGTCCTGTCTGGCAGTGGCGGAACGATGGCAGGGAATATATGTATTGGCCTAGCCGCAAATTCAGCTGGCGCGTGCCGCTATGTTATGGCCGGTGGGGGGAGGAAAACTTTCCCTCGTGACATCTGTACCTCTTTTGGAAAGCCTGCCCAATGAATGATCTGACGATGGAAGAAGTTTATCCTTGGCAATCCGGGCAGGCGGCCTAACGTATCTGTCAGCATGATTGACGGTGAAAACACATCTGATTTTTCAACCTCTTGCATTGCCGTGATATTGAGGCCATCACGCCGAGCGTTACCCACACCTTTGTGTTGTCCGGGCTTGCCTATGGGTTGCAAAGCTCTGATTGACGAACTTTCCATACGCAAGGCCCACGTTACGATAGGCCTTGGCGGCGGCTTGACTTGCTGAGAACCTTGGCAAGAGCGGATGGACGGAAGGTCGGACTTGTTCGGCAAAAGAATGCTTATGCCGTGGCGCCACTTCTGTAAATACCAAATGGTGTCGTGGAAGCAATGCCGTTGCGTGCTGTACTTGAACTTTCCATTTGAAGAATGGGAGGCGATGCGGCTCCGGTCTATGCCTCAAAGTTGGTGCTCGGGGACTACACGCCGGAGAAAGGCCAAGAGATTGACGCATGTAATGAAGATACGCTGGGGCGAAGAATCATTGTCCCCCGTGTTATCCCGCCTGTGTGCCCAGCGCTTCAGTTTGGGCCGCAGTTGACAGCGCTTCTACCAAGGGCGTCAGTTCCCCTTCCATAATGCGCTCAAGCGAATACAGCGTCAGATTGATGCGGTGGTCTGTGCAACGGCCCTGCGGAAAATTATAGGTGCGGATGCGTTCAGAGCGGTCGCCGGAACCAACTTGGGCTTTGCGGTCAGCGGACAATTCGGAATTCTGCCGCTCACGTTCCGCCGCCAGAATACGGGATGCAAGCACCTTCATCGCTCTGGCCTTGTTTTTGTGCTGCGAGCGCTCGTCCTGACAGGTGACCACAGTGCCTGTGGGGATATGGGTAATGCGGACGGCGGATTCCGTTTTGTTGACGTGCTGGCCGCCAGCGCCCGAGGCCCGGTAAATATCTATGCGCAGATCGTCGGGCCTGATTTCCACATCCACTTCTTCGGCTTCAGGCATGACTGCGACTGTGGCAGCCGATGTGTGAATGCGCCCCTGCGCTTCCGTGGCCGGTACACGCTGTACCCTGTGGGTTCCAGCCTCAAATTTGAGACGGCTATATACCTTATCACCGGAGATAAGGCATATCACCTCTTTGAATCCGCCGGATTCCGAAGGAGAGAAACTCAATATTTCCACTTTCCATCCCATAAGTTCGGCATAGCGGCAATACATGCGGAAGATATCCGCCGCAAAAAGCGCGGCTTCCTCGCCGCCCGTGCCAGCCCTTATTTCCAGAATCGTATTTTTTTCATCCAGTGGATCCGTAGGCAGCAGCGCCACCTTGAGGGCCGTTTCAATCCACAGCAGTTCTTCCTCTACCTTGCGGATTTCCTCCTGAGCGATGGCCTTTATCTCCGGGTCGTCGTCGTGGAGCATCTGCTTCATTTCCGTCAATTCGTTCTCCAGTTCCCTGTGACGGCGAAACAGGCTGACCAATTCGCGCAACTCTGCGTGCGCCTTGGTCAGTTTGCGGTAGTGATCCTGATTGTTTAAGACGTCGGAGGCGGCCAGCGCCTCCTCAATTTCCAGATATTTTTTTTCAAGACTTTCCAGCCTGGCAAACATTATTTTCTCCGACGCGACACTTGCCGCGTAACAGTCCGCTCGCTTAGGGACACGTATCAATCTGTTTTTTATACGGGACTGTAATTATACGCGCGCCTTCTACAGGTCCGATCGCTTCCTTGAGGGCAACCAGCGCCACATCCACCTGTTTTGCGTCAGGCTCTTGGGTGGTGAATTTTTGCAGGGCGAGCCCCGGGTCGCACAAAATGGCGGCCTGTATACCATCGGGCAAACGCGCTGCATAGCGTATCAGCTCATAGGCGATGGCACTGACGGGTATGATAAGTAGAAGTTTGAAGATTAACGTGGCGCAGTGTTTCGCCACGGTGCCTTGGGGTGTGTAAAAATGCAGAAGCAGCGGAACAAGAAGCGCGTGCAGAAAAATGGAAAGAGATATGACAAAGAGCAGAAAAGTGGTCCCGCAACGTGGATGCAGGCGGCTCATTGTTTCCGCCCGCGCGACGGTAATATCTCCCCCCGCCTCCCAAGCGTGTATGCTCTTATGTTCAGCTCCGTGATACTGAAAAACGCGCCGTATTTCCTGGGTAAAGGAAATAAGCTTGATATACGTCAGGAAGATGCAGCACTTGAAAAAGCCGTCCCAAAGGTGAAAAGTCAGGCCTTCGACATCTCCGCCGATGTAAAAACCGGGCATCAACAGAGAAAGAAGGTGCGGCACTACGACAAAAAGGCCGATTGCCGTCACAAGCGCCAAAACGAACGTCAGCGCGAACTGACTTTTTGTGATAGAATTTCCCTCATCAGGCACCGTGGCCTCCACAGAAATATTCAGCGCCCGGATGCCGTTGACAAATGTTTCCATGAGCAGAGGGAAACCCCGTAAAAACGGCTTTTTCAGCAACGGAAGCCGCGGCAGGGAAAACCAAGGCATTCGCCACACGTTGATGCTTCCGTCCGGCAGGCGCACCGCCAGCGCATACTCGTCACCGTTGCGCATCATCACGCCTTCCATGACGGCCTGCCCGCCGATAACGGAATCCGACACAAACAAAACAGCGTGGAACGGGTGGCGTGGCCGAATCTGTTTCGACAGTGCGCGGCTTTGGACGGGAGATTTATTTTGTTTCAAATTTGGCGTATTTTTTGCGGAAGCGGTCAATGCGGCCCGCTGTGTCTAGAAAGCGTTGATTGCCGGTGAAAAAGGGATGGCAGGCCGAGCAGACTTCCACATGTACCTGCTCTCCCTTGGTGGAGAGCACCCGCTCGGAATGACCGCATGCGCAGGCAATGGTGGCATTGTGCACTTTGGGATGAATGGCTTTTTTCATGAGTATTCCTCTAAGTATTCATTGAAAGACAACTATATATATATTTTCAGAATTATGCAAGCGCGGAGTCCATAATCCATCCCGGTGTTAACGGTAATGGCGGACCGGGCGGAAAAGCATGGCGTTGTCCATGATTTATCCAGCCCGATAAACCGGCGCAAAATCCTGTATGGCATAGGTCATGGAGTACGCGGAAGTTGTATTTCAACTCCAACAACAGCTTTCTTGATGCTGTACGCTACCTGCTGGAGAAGAACATTTTGTGCGGCGATGAGTTGATCATGAAAACCGATGAAGGTATGCCAATTGTGTTTATGGAAGGGGCAATGGTTGACGATAACAAAATGCAGCATCTGGATTTTATTTTCAGTGAAATTCTGGAAGCAAGCAAGCAGGAAAAACAATATACGCTGTTGCATAGAATAATGCAATACGACAAAGAAGCATACAGACATTTATTCCAAATCAAGTGAAATAATACTAACTTGTTCCCTATTGGAAGATAGTCAGTTATGGATAATCAATTTGCCAAAAACTACAACCCTGACGTATTGACCTGTCTTGCAGAATTGAGCAACGACTAGGTTTTTACTCAGCATTTACTTACCAACATTATTCTGGACATGCTTCCAGCACCCATTTGGACTGATAACAGTGCGACGTTTTTAGATCCATGCACAAAATCAGGAGTCTTTTTGCGCGAGATCGCCCAACGGCTTATTATCTGTCTGGCACAGGATATTCCAGAATGGTAATTATTCCCCGGCAAGTGCCTCGGTAAAGCGTTTCTTGAGGGCCAAAAGATTTGCCTTGGCGTCCTGAAGGGCTGCAGCGTGATCGCGCTCACGCTGCACCACTGCCGCCGGGGCGCGCGAGGTGAAATTTTCGTTGTGGAGCTTTTTGCCGGCGGCCATCACGTCTTTTTCCACCTTGGCAATCTCCTTGTCTAGGCGCGTCACTTCGCTTGTTAGATCAATCATACCATTGATGGACATGATCATTTGGCAGCCCTGCACAACGGCGGAAGCCGATGCCTTGGGCGCGTGGATTTCCGCCCCGATTTGCAATGATCCCAGACGGGACAGAGTCATGATCATCTCGCGGCTAGCTTCCAGCAAGGCCGACTGTGCCTCATCCACAGGGCGGAGAAGTAGGCCAACTTTGTGCGACGGCGCGATGTTCAATTCCGCCTTGATGGTGCGCACCGCCACAATGGCTTCCTGCACAAATTCCATGCGGAGTGCCTCGTCCTCGCGCACGCAGTCGGGCCGCGCGGCGGGCCAGGCTTCCGCCGTTATGTCGGTGGGAGTCTCCGTAGGCAGATTTTGCCAGATTTCCGCCGTCACGAATGGCATGACGGGATGCAAAAGAACAAGCACTTCACGCAAGGCAAGCCAGAGCACATATCTGGCAGTGTTGGCGCGTTCTGCGTCCTGCGACTGCAAATCCGGCTTGATGAGTTCCAGATGCCAGTCGCAGAATTCATTCCATAAAAATTTGTAGCCAAATTGGGCCGCGTCGTTGAAGCGGTATTCCGTGAAAGCTGCGCCCATGTCGTTCTTAACGGCCTCAAGGCGGTGCAGCAGCCACTGATTATGCAGTCCATCCACCTTGCAGGGGTCAACCTCACGCGGCATTTCCGCAAGGTGGATGAGGGCGAAACGCGCGGCATTCCACAATTTGTTCACAAAATGACGGTAGCCCTCAATGCGCTTCTCGGAGAGCCGGATATCCCTGCCCATGGCGGCGAAGGCCGTGAGGGTGAAGCGCAGAGCGTCGCAGCCGTATTTGTCTATCATGGCAAGCGGATCAATGACATTGCCCGTGGACTTGGACATTTTGTGCCCCGCAGCATCGCGCACAAGGGCGTGGAGATAGACGTGCCTGAAGGGGGGCTTGCCCATGAAGTGCAGGCCCATCATCATCATGCGGGCCACCCAGAAAAAAAGGATGTCAAAACCGGTCACCAGCACGGATGTGGGATACCAGCGCGCCATATCCGCCGTTTTACCGGGCCAGCCCATGGTGGAAAAAGGCCACAGGGCCGAGGAAAACCAAGTGTCCAGCACATCTTCGTCCTGCGCAAGGTCACCCGCGCCGCAAGAGGGGCAAGCCGATGGAGTTTCCTCCGCCACCGTCAGCTTGCCGCAGGCGGTGCAGGTCCAGGCCGGTATGCGGTGCCCCCACCATATTTGACGGCTGATACACCAATCACGAATGTTGTCCAGCCAATGATTCCAAGTTGTTATCCATGATTCAGGGTAGATTTGCGTCAGTTCCGGCACAGCGTCGCGGGTGGCCGGGGCCAGTTTTGTGGCGGCCACAAACCACTGCTCGGAAACGTGGGGATCCACCACCGTATGACAACGGTAGCAATGGCCCACGGAGTGCTCCATGTCTTCCGCGCCCAGCAAGTCTCCGGCGGCCTTGATGTCGGCCACAATTTTTTCGCGGCAGGTCTTCCCGGCAATTCCGGCATACGGCCCGGCATCCCCGGTCATGACGCCGTTTTCGTCCATGACTTGAATGAACTCAAGATTATGCCTCTTGCCCAGCGTCCAGTCGTTGTGGTCGTGGCATGGAGTCACTTTCAGCGCGCCGGTGCCGAATTCCATGTCCACATAGCTGTCTGCGATGATTGGAATCTTGCGCCCTAGCACGGGCACGAGGGTTGTTTTGCCGATGAGCGTCCGGTAGCGTTCGTCTTCGGGATTGACGCAGACGGCCGTGTCTCCGGGGATGGTTTCCGGTCGCGTCGTGGCGATGACAACGGATCCGGAACCGTCGGCCAAGCGATAGCGTACCCGCCAGAGCTTCCCTTTTCGCTGTTCGTGCTCCACCTCGTCGTCGGCCAGGGCCGTGTGGCAACGCGGGCACCAGTTGATGATGTATTTGCCCCTGTAGATGAGACCCTCGTTATAGAGACGTACAAAAACCTTGCGGACGGCGACGGAAAGACCTTCGTCCATGGTAAAGCGCAGGCGGCTCCAGTCCACCGAGGAGCCGAGGGCCCTGATCTGGTCCAGGATGCGGTTGCCGTAGTTTTCCTTCCAGGCCCAGACGCGTTCTACAAAGGCCTCGCGCCCGAGGTCGCGGCGTGATTTCCCTTCCGTGGCCAAAACGCGTTCCACCACGTTCTGCGTGGCTATGCCAGCGTGGTCCATGCCGGGAATCCAGAGCACGTTCTTACCTTTTTGCCTGGCATGGCGGCAGAGCACATCGATGAGGGTTATGTTGAGAGCATGACCTATGTGCAACGCGCCGGTGACATTCGGCGGCGGTATAACTATAGAATACGCCTCGCCCGGCGCGTCGGGCGAGGGCGTGAAAACACGGCTTTCTTCCCAGCGCTCGCGCCACCGGGCTTCAACATTTTTGGGATCATAGCCCTTGGGGAGCTGTTCCGCCATCTTGCATTCTCCGTAGAAAGAGTCAATAGTAGGGCCATGCCTACCGCGAAAATTCCGGAACAGTGTCCGGCGCTTTACATTCTCTGGGACTCGTCCAGCATCTGGGGGTTGATGGCATGGCGCGCCATGCTCTCCCTGGGGATGCCCTGCCGTTTGATCAAGGCTAAAGAAATAGCCGAAGGCGGTCGTTTAGGCAAGTCGGATCCCGTGCCGCTTTTGCTTGCACCCGGCGGCAATGCGCGGCACAAGGCCCTTGCGCTGGGCGTACGGGGCAGGGATGCCGTACGCGCCTTTGTGGACCGCGGCGGGAACTACCTGGGATTTTGCGGCGGGGCCGGCCTTGCCCTGAGCCACAAGCAACAGGAGCAGGGCCTGCACCTCTGCCCTCTACGCCGTGCCTCCTACCCCGAACGCCTGCACCACCTGATTTCCGGCCATGTACTGGCCCGGACACAGAGCGACGGCGAACTTTCCCCACCAGATTTTTTGTGGCTCCCGCAAGAGGGAGGCGGCAAAAGGCGGCAAGGGATCCTGAGCCTGCCCGTGTGGTGGCCAGGGCGTTTTGATGCCAAAAGCACCGAAAACGGCGATGTGGCGGTGCTGGCGGCCTGTGACGCGCCGGACAGGGATTTCTGCATCGCCGACATGCCATTCAGGCTCGTACCACGGCATATTTTTGCTCTCTGGCAGGATTTGTACGGCGTCAATCTTTCGGCGGATTTTCTGGCGGGACAGCTCCTTGCTGTTAGCGGAAGATATGGTCTGGGACGTTATGTGCTGAGTTATTCCCATCTGGAGACGCCCCGAAGCCCGGACGCCAACGCCTGGCTTGCCACCCTGCTACGTGTGCTGACGCGCGCAGAGCCGTCCGGAATAATTGTCGGACAGTGGGATTTGCATCGCATCCGGGCTGTATGGCCGGACACGCGGGAGAACGCCCCGCTGATTTCGGCCCTGCGCCGAAGCAGAGCGCTTTTGCGCATGGCCGTGCGGCAGCGCCTGTTTTTTGTGCGCTCTCCCTGGCTTGCCGGGTGGCGCGCCGGCCTGCCGGGCGCAAACCTCAACAGCCTGCACACCGCCCTGTGCTCGGCGGCATCCCTCACGCCGGGCGAGGCGGCTCTGGAGTACTGGCATATGGTGCGGCCGCGCTTCACGCGGGCGGCTGACCTGTTTTTTCCCGGCGCCGAGGGTTGGCTGCTGGCCTTTCGTCTGGGGCAGACTCTCTCGCCCATATTGCCGAAGGCTGTGGACAAACGCGGTCTTGACAAACAGCAGACGGCACTTTTCGGGCAGCCCATGCAGGGGGGCGGGCTGCTGGAGGAACTGCTTGCCATGACGGAAGAACTCATCTATTTGTCGCAGGATGCCGTTTGATGCGAATTCCGGATTGAACACGCCGGAATAATGCCGGTAAACAGGAAAATACATACGCGCCTTTTTTTCTTCATTCTGTCGTGCCTGGCGGTTGGGCGAGCCTGTCCAAAAGCGTTCCGCAGTACGCGCAGCACATGAAAATTATTACAAAAACGGCTGACTGGAAGTCCTGCTCGTCCTCTTACTGTGGCGTCTTTTCTGGCTTCCAGGGACGACAGTCTGCTTTACGCCATCATCACCGCCGCCTGGGGGAACGGCAGAATATAGTAGCGTTTCAGGTTTGGCAACCTGTCGCTGAAAATCTCCGCATTGAGGCCAGCAATCAGATGAGGATACCGACATGCTAATAAGCCACACCTTGCCAACTTTGGCCTCTATCCAACCTGGATTGGCCGAATCTCGGCAAAATAAATTTGATAATTGGCAAAAACGGCTACGGGAAAACTTTTCTTGTCAAGTCTCTTTACTGTGTTATTCGGAGATTGGAGGAATATAGACACGCGGTGACGAGCAGCATACGGCGTCGGAAATGCTGGCTACTTTACTGACATTTCAGTTAGAGAAAATAGGGGATATCGTGAGCAAGAGCACGGGAAAAGGCCCTTCACTCCACCGTAAAAACCTGGTCGTTTTCTCCTACGTCAGTTGCGGTTATCAATGATGAGCTTGCAAGAGAAAAGAAGTTGCTCCTTCCAGAAAACAGGAAGGACAGATGAAATTTCATTGCACACGAACATACCAGCCCAGAAGCACGTTTTTTTGTGCTGGTTGCCAAATAAATCAGTCACATTTTTTCCTGAGAGCTTCGGCCACACTCTTCCCCAATTCGCGGCAGGCCTTGAGGCCCTCATAGTCGGGCCGCCAATTGCATTTCACCGGCCCGCAGGGCAGTTCCACATTCATGGCGGACAGATGCTCCTGTAGTTGTTTGGAGCCTTCCCCGGACCACCCATAGGAACCGAAAGCGCCGCCAACGCGATTCAGGGGACGCAGGCCCTTCATGTAGGTCAACTGCGCAGCCATAAGGGGCAGTATGGTGTTGTTGTGCGTGGGGGATCCCGCCAGCACCGCGCCGCAGTCGGCAAGCTCCGTCATCACGGTGCTGTGGTGATTGTTTTTAACCGACATGACGCGGGTGGGCACACCGTTTTCCTCCAGTCCGCTGCACACGGTGTAGGCCATCTGCTCTGTGGAACTCCACATGGTGTCGTAAAAAACCAGAGCTCGTTTCTGCGGTTTTTGCTCGGCGAGCTTGCGGTACATGTCGATAATGAAGCGCACGGCCCTGGGGCCGCGGTGGATGAGGCCGTGATCCGGGGCAAGCATATCGATGTCCATCTTTTCCACTAGGGGCAGAGCCTTGAGCACGGTGGGGGAGTAGGGCAGGACTATGTTGTAATAGTATTCCTTGATGCGTCTTGCAAATTTGCCCTCGTCGCCGAACTCATCCGCGAATCGGGCGCTGGAAGCGATGTTCTGACCGAAGATATCTTGGCTTATCAGGAAGTTGTCTTCGGGGATATAGGAAATCATGCTGTCCGGCCAGTGCAGCATGCGCGTTTCCTGAAAGACGATGTTGCGCTTGCCTATATTGACGATATCCCCACTTTTGACGGCCTGCACGGGCCAGTTTTTGCCGGCGTAATAACCCTGCATGGATTTGAGGCCCACTTGGGAGACGAAAATTTTTTCAGGTTTCACACATTCCACGATTTCGGACAGGGATCCGGCATGGTCGAGCTCCATGTGGTTGCAGACGATGTAGTCCACCTTTTCGGGGGGCAGGGTTTTGGAAAGGCGACAGAGCAGAACGCCCGCGCGCCACGGCGCCACGGTGTCAAAAAGCACGTTTTTTTCGTCCTGGACGAGGAAGGCGTTGTAGGTGGAGCCGTCCGGAGATCTGGAGTAGCCGTGGAAATCCCTGTGATCATAGTCCACACAGCCGACCCAAAAAATATCTTTTTTGATTTCAATTGGTTGCATTTTGCCTCAAATATACCTACCCCGTCTGTGGTGACGGGACAGGTTGAAAATAGTCTGTTTACGTTCTGGTCATTATTGCGTCATGCGGGTTGAAATTGATCTTTGCCTACGCCGCACACAGGACACGTCCAGTCGTCGGGCAGCCTGTCAAAGGGCACGTTGTCGTTTTCGGCCGGATCGTACTCAAAATTGCATACATCGCAGATGTATTTTTGCATATGGGAAAACTCCTTTCTATGCATCGGCCTTCCACAGACCGTGCAGATTGCAGTACGCACGAACAGTGACGGAAACGGTTTCAGTCGGGAAATAGGCTTCCGGCGCCTCGCCGGGTTTGAGCCGTCGCAAACAGCTTTTGTTGTCGGTCAGCACTTCTATCCATTCGATATAATGCTTTTCTTCCATGGGGTGAGCAACGCTGCCCACACTGATCTTGCAGCTATTGTCAGTTTTTTCGACAACGGGAACATGTTTTTCTTTGGCCGCGTCATTGGCCGCGTCAATAGAATCCGCCTGTATGAGCTTTATTGCGGTTCCGCAACAGGAGAGATACCCAGCGCCGTCATGGAGAATTTCGACAATATTGCCGCAGTGTTCGCACTTATAGATTTCAGAATACTTTACCATAATCTTCCTCCTGATTGATAGTACCGGTGTAAACACAATTAGTTTGGAGGAATCCCAGTTTTTTGTAAAGGATTTTGTTTCTTCCGCGCGCCGAGTACATTGGGCAGCATGGCGGCGATATTGCCCGTCACCAGAAAATCAGTCGCAGATTTGCCGCGCAGTTCCAGCGTGATTGCGGCGGAGCGCAGCAGAAGCCCGGCTTGACCGCCGCCTTCCACATACATTACTGTTCGCACGTCAAGGGGCAGGTCCAAGAGCAACTGGCAAAATGCGTAGGCCTCCACGGATTCGCTGCAGTGCAGGAACAGAATACGACCCGCCCCGTCCACGGCCACAGCGGAAATGGAATAATATGGTCCGCCGGGAACCCAGAGAATGCGCCTGTCTGCGGAAATCATACGATAGTTCTGAATGACCAAGCTGTACCTGTCAATGAGCTGGAGCCAGTCGGGATTGTCCTTTTCAACAATGCGCGCGGCGGGCAGATCCGCCGTATCCGCGCCGGCAACAAAAAATGCCCCGAAACGCCGGGAAATGCGACCGTTGTTGACATGCTCGTTATAGCGCATGTAGCCAGTGCTGGTGGAATTGTCCGGCAGGTACATGCTGGCGTTGACGGCCGCCGTGAGGTCGTAGTGTTCCCCCCAGTCATGGAGGGATCGGAGGGAAAGACCGTCCTTGGATCGGGAACAGAGCATAAAGTCAAAATATGCCGGGTCTAGGCGCACAACAGCCACGTTGGCCTGCCTGCCATTGAGTTGAAATTCCCCAAAATCAAGTCCGTGCTCCAAGTGCGTCCAGTAGTCATTTTCTACGCCCCGCTCCACGTCGACTTCCATTCGCGCCCAAGACGGGTAAGTCGGGCAGGCCAAGAGGCAAACGAGTACGATCGGAAAAACAAGGCGCGAGAACCTGCGGAGATGATGGACGATTTCGGTCAAGCGCATCATGACTCAAGTTTACGATCAAGCACATGATTTTGCAATAGGCAAATGAATTGCTTTTTTTTGAAAATTTTGTCTGGTAGTGTGTTAGTTTGAAATTGGAGAATTTCATCGTTGTGATGACTTTTGCGGCATAACTAATTGACGAACCTTGATCATACGCCCTCTTGAGGCTATAATTACCAGCATGCCCAAAACAACACAATCATTTGAATCAGTCAGCCAAGCATGTTGCCAAGCTGGCGACAGAGGAGAAGCTAGAACTTAGCGGAACATGTGCCGATAATCGTTTATTTGTAGAAGCTTGTGCAGACAGTAAAGACTGGAGCGCCTTGGCGAGATTTGCCATCAGAATATGGAGTCCGGGAAATAATTTTCAATACCTTGG
>JAITNF010000069.1 GCA_031290615.1 Desulfovibrio sp.
GGAGTATAATCAAATGACCGGACCATATTCCTTATTCCTTGTTTCGTTACCATCATACGCTCTGTCCATTATCACAGAACAGGAACCAAGGGAATTGCCTATATGGTTATGGTTAAGGAACTTTTCGCCCTCAGGGTCGTCATGAAAATTACCAGGAGAAAGAGAAAAGGATACCGCATATTCATCATTCGCGGCAATCAGATGGAGTTTTGTGGTCCATCCACTTCTCGATTTTACAATCAATTGCCGGCCTTTTTTTCATGGCTCAGGTCTAGTCAGGGCGGACTTTGATGGTGGCGCTGTCTAGAGAAACTGATTCAGGTTTTTTAAAGTTATTCAACTGTTCATGCCGCAGGCATTCAAAAAAGGTTCATTCGGACATAAACTGTCGGCCACTGGCCAAAGTGCTTGGGCAACGCCCGCCATTTACACCCGTTTTCGGCAATGTGAAGAATGGCGTTGAGGATTTGAGGTTGTCAAGGCTGACGTTTCCGCGCTGGATAGGAAAACAGTTTGCTATACGCTTGTACTGCGATTTAATGATGATTTTCATACCGCAGATTTAGTGAAAGTCGGTGGGGTTGTCAACCAAGTGTAAATAGTCACTAACCGATTTTTCATATAATGACAATTAACGAGTCCTGATCCCAAGACCGTATTGAAGCGCTCAACAGGGTATGTTCAGGCATATTCGCGCATCTGTTCCGGGCATCTTGCGCAAGCGCTCCCTCAGTGCTACATTTCGACACAGATTGTTTTTGAGATACCGTCAACGAAATTTTTCGGCCGGACTGTCATGAAATACTTTGCCAAATTTCTGCTTGCAGCGGTCATCTGCTGTATTTTTGCCCTTGCCTCCTCACCCGCCACAGCAACTGTGGTGGATGGAAACGTTATCATAGATCAGCGCATGAGCGAAAACCTCTGCGCTCTGACCTTTGACGACGGCCCTTCGTGCTTCACGCCCCAACTGCTCGACATGCTCAATGACTACGGCATACCGGCGACCTTTTTTCTGGTTGGCAACATTGCTGAAAAATTTCCCCGCATTGTCCTGCGTATGATCGCGGAAGGCCATGAAGTGGGCAATCATTCTTGGTCCCACCCCAACCTGCGCCGCATCTCCCGCGAGAGCAAAAAGGCGGAAATCACCCGCACCAACGACCTGCTCAAAAGTCTTGGCGCGCAACCGGTATACCTGCGTCCCCCGTACGGGGTTTTTGACGACTATACAGTGCAGGTGGCCGATTCGCTAGGGCTTTCAGTGATACTCTGGTCCGTGGATTCAAAAGACTGGCGGCATTTGCCGGCTAACTACGCCATGCTGCGCAACGGGCGTGGCACTGTTTACCCGCAGGGGAAAATGCGTGGTGTTTTTTTATTCCACGATACGCACAGGAGCACGGTGGAAGATTTGCCGAGGATTGTGAAAGAATTGTATGAAGCCGGGTGCAGCCGTTTTGTAACGATCAGCGACTATCTGGACGGCTTGCTTGACCCGGAGCCCGGCATGCTCATGGCGCGCCGCCATCCGGCTGGGCCCATCACAAGCGCTCCTCCGTCGGAACTTTTGCAGATACAACTTGTGGAGCGTCCCGACGGAGTCCCGGAATAAGCCTCTTGTGAGTCTTTTCACGGGGTCTAGACAGTGTCAACAGGCTTGAGAATTGAGAGAGGATCATGTTGAAGTGGTGGTGGCGCGGCAGTGCACACAAGATACGTTGCCGTTTGGGCAAATATCTGTTGACGATACTGTCTGGGCATGCCCCATATGTTTTTATGATTGCATTCGTTTATTTTGCAAAAAAGATGCCGGTTTGGCAATATAGTTTTGCCTGTGGGAAATATATGGAATATCCCCATGAAAATACACCTTTTTCACATCGCGCCAAGCGGAGCGTCCCATAAGGAAACTGTTTTGGAAGTCGTGCCGTACGCCCTGCTGTCAGAGGCCATCTGGCTTTCGGGACATGTGACGCCTGTCCCTCTCTGCGCGGGCATGGGGCGCTGTGGGCGCTGTCGTGTACGTTTCGCGCTCCATGCGCCGCCGCCGTTGTCGGCCGAAGAGGAGATACTTTCCCAGGATGAGCTGGCCTTGGGCTGGCGTCTGGCCTGCCGCCGTCAGATTTTTGATGGCGGTGCGCCCATGTATCTTGAGATCCCGCAAAACCCCGAATTTCCGCAAGGCTGTGACACTTCGGACCAGATGGCCCGGCCCGTCGCAGGTAATGGTATGGCAAAAAACGTTCCGCTGGTTTTGGCGGTGGATTTGGGCACCACTTCCGTGCAGTGGCGTGCTTTGGCGGCGGTCGGGAACTACGGGAAAAAGCCGGAAGCGGCGGGGAGTTTTCTGAATCCTCAAGCAGGGGCCGGGGCGGATGTCATGTCGCGTCTGGCTTTTGCCGCCAGACCTGGGGGGCGCCGCCTGCTGTCCGGTCTTGTGCGGACGCTTTTGCGCAATGTGGCGACGCGTCTTGGCGGGCGAGTGGAGCGCGTCTGTCTTGCGGCCAACACAGCCATGACCGACATTTTTCTAGACCGCGACGTGAGCGGCCTGTGTGCCGCGCCCTACCGCACAAGCCATAACGGGCACGAGTTTGCAGGCCTACCGGATCTGCCTCCCGTCTATATACCCCCCCTGCCAGCACCCTTTGTGGGCGGGGATGCTGCCGCCGCGCTGCTGGCCGCGCTCTATGCCGAGACGCCGCGCCCCTTCGTGCTGACTGATATGGGAACCAATGCCGAAATGACGCTGGTAACGGCGTGCGGAGCGGTGTTCATGACCAGTGTTCCCTTGGGACCGGCGTTGGAGGGCATCGGAATGGAGTGTGGACGCCTTGCCGGCCCTGCGGCGGCGACGCGGTTTTCCCTCACGCCTGCTGGCCTTGCGGCGCATACGTCCGGCGGCTCTGCGCGCGGCATAAGCGCTACGGGATATATTTCACTGATCGCGCTGTTGCGTCGGTCGGGCCTGCTGGACGCCGCCGGACGTTTTGTCGCGCCCGAAGCCTGCGCCATGCCCCTCATGCGTCGGATTGCGGCAGGCCTTGAGTGGCTTGGCGGCCGGCCGCGCCTGCTTCTGCTGTCCGGCGACAGTCTGTGGTTGTCCGCCGGAGATGTGGAGGAGGTGCTCAAGGTCAGGGCCGCCTTTGCTCTGGCTCTGGAAAAACTTCTTGCGGCGGGCGGTTTGGCCGCCCGCGACGTGGCATGCCTTTGTCTTGCCGGAGCCTTGGGAGAGTACGTCGATCCAGCGGATTTGGCAACGTTGGGCTTTACGCCGCAAGGGTTGCCGGTCGGTGCGGTGAAGGCCGTGGGCAATGCCGCTCTGGACGGCGCTGCCCTGCTGGCGCTTCGGCCGGAAAGGGGCGAGACGCTGGCGAGGATATGCCGGAAAGCCCGCCAAATTTTCCTTGCAAAAGACGCGGTCTTTCAACAAGAATATCTTCAACGTATTGGATTTTAATAATGTCGGAACATCATGCCATTTCTGCCGGAACGCTTTTTCCTCCCTTGCCGCTGGCGGCCAGTGAGGCCCTTGCCCTGCTGCCGGAAGCCCTCGGAAGGGTACGGCCCCTGAACGTTGCGCAACGCCGCGCCCTGCCCGAAGACGCGGCAGCCCTTTCCCGCCTGCTGACAGTGGATCGGGCGGACATGCGGCGTCCATACTGGGCCTCCCCGGCTTTTGTCAGCGCCTACATGTATTATTTTTTGCCTTGGAATCTCCTGCGCCTCATGCGGCTGTTCACGTCCCTCCCCTTGGCCGAACTCCGTCTCGCACCGTCCGGCGGCGAGGCGTTGCTGGCGGATATTGGGTCAGGTCCGCTGACCCTGCCCATGGCCCTCTGGTTGGCGCGTCCGGATTTGGAGGAAGCTCCGTTGCGTCTTTTGGCGCTGGACAGCGCCCCGCAGCCTCTGGAGCTGGGCAAGGCTCTGTTTCGGGTTCTGGGGGAGATTCTCGGTCGGCGTGTCTGGCCGATACGCACGGAACGCGAAACCCTATGGCAGTTTGTCCGCAAGCCGCATCCCCTCGGCTGGAGTACCTGTCTTGTCACGGCGGCCAATGTGCTTAACGAGCGTCGGGCGCGGCCTGCGCACTGCAGCCGGGGCGGAAGGGCGGAAGGTTCTCCGCGTTTCCCGTCCGGAGAAGAATGCGAGTACGGGGATATTCTGCGTCCATTCTTGTCGCTACGCGGTCGTGCGCAAAATCCCTCGGCGCTTCTTGTGGTGGAGCCAGGAACACGACTAGGCGGCAAAACAGTCATGGCACTGCGGGAAGAAGCGCAGGCTGTAGGCCTCGGCGCCATTGCGCCCTGCACACACAATGCCGCCTGTCCCCTTGCGCGCCGAGGGGGAGGCCGGGGCAAATCCGGCCGGAGCTGGTGCCATTTCACCTTTGACTGCGTGGGCGCTCCGGGTTGGCTGGAGTCCCTTTCCGCAGAGGCCGGTCTCACCAAGAAGGCCCTGAGTCTTTCTTTCCTTTTACTGGAGTCGGTCGAAAAATTGCGGTTTGATGGCGGATCGGCGCGAATCAGGGTGATTTCCGCCCCTTTTACCGTTCCCGGTCTGACCGGAAAGGCCCGCTACGCCTGTTCGGCAAAGGGGCTTCTGCTGTTGGAGGACACGGAGCGCGCGGCCTGCGGGGACGAGCGTCACGCACGCGTCGCGCCGGACGCACCGCGTGACGCCAAAAGCGGGGCAATTGTTTTCAAACGGTAAATCAGAATTCACGATTGCGGAGCTGGAGGAATTGCGCTATCTATCGTAATTGGCTAGAACATTACAATAGTACCGCTCAACCACAAAATTTTCGGGAAAAAGACTCATGAAACATATTTTCGCCGTGTTTTGTCTGGCTCTGCTGCTCGGTCTGACGGGGTCCGGTCTCGTGTATTCCGCCGTTCAGGACAAAAGCATAATCCTGCCCCAGCCCATCAAGAGCGGCGGCATACCCTTGGTGGAAGCCATGGCAAAGCGAAAAACCGCACGTGAGTTCAGCGGCAGGGGTGTAAGTGAACAGGATTTGAGCAATCTGCTCTGGGCGGCTTGGGGCGTCAACAGGGCGGACGGCAAACGTACCATTCCAACTTCGAGAAACAGGCAGGAGGCCATTGTCTTCGTGGTGCTCAAGTCCGGCGTGTGGCGCTATGAGGCCGTAAAAAATACACTGATCCTGGTGGCGGACGTTGACGCGCTTTTCAGCTTCGGTAACGCGCCACTGACGCTGATATACGCTGCGCTGGCCGGGGATGATTCCGGCGGCATGCACGTCGGCTCCATGTATCAGAATGTCGGATTGTACTGCGCTTCCGCAGGGCTGGCAAATGTTGTCAAATCAACCGGCCGTGACGCGCTGGACGCATTGAGCCTCAAGCTTCCGTCAGGGTACAAGGCCTATGTCGTGCATTCCATCGGCTGGCCCGGATAGAGGAACCTGCCCTTGCCTCGCGAGACGTTGTGTGCGAACAGGTTTCCACCGATTTATGGACAGTTCCGGGTGCTGTAGCCGGGCATATGTTGATATCATCTGCGGGTCTGCTCATTTTTTTCTATCTGCTCCTCAGGGTGGTTCTCCAGCTGCCGATAAACAGGGGTCTCAAAACTGTGACGGGAGTTTTGCTCCTTATCTTTTCACAGCAGCACTTTTTTTATCGCCATTTTTTGGGCAGCATGGCTTCGCCGGAACTTCCCTTTCCGCTGCTTTTTTTTTCCACTGGAACCTTTGTCTGCCTGCTTTTTCTGTTCCTGCTGGCTTTGGGCGCGGATATTTTTCGTGGGCTGCGGCGTCTGGCGGGCCGTATGTCCGGCCTGCCGCCCGAAACGTCGCAAACCAGTTTTTCTCCTGGCAGACGCCGGGCGGTGATGGCCTGTCTGGCGACTGTTCCCGCTGTCTGTGGCGTGTGCAACGCCGTGGCCGTGCCGGAGATACGTTGGCTGGAGGCACGCCTGCCCGGTCTGCCGAAGCCCTTGGACGGCCTTTCGCTAGTGCAGGTCAGCGACCTGCACGTCAGTTCGTTGCTGCACGCGTCGCGCGTCAGGGCCGTTGTGGAAAAAATCAATGCCATGAAGCCTGATCTCATTGTTTTTACAGGAGATATGGTTGATGGATTTCCGGAACGCCGGGCCGATGGCGTCTCCCCGCTACGAGATTTGAGGGCGCGGCACGGCATTTTTGCCTGCGTCGGCAATCACGAGTACTACGCCGATTTTAGGGCCTGGATGGGCGTGTTTCAGCGTCTGGGCATAACCATGCTTCTGAATAGCCACGTTCCCCTCGCCATTGGCGGCGGGACGCTTGTTCTCGCCGGCGTTACCGACATCGTGGCGGAGCGTTTCGGCCTGCCCCTTCCGGATGTGCTGGCCGCGCTGGAAGGCGCGCCGAAGGCCTTCACCGTTCTGCTGGACCATCGTCCTGCCCGCGCTGAGGTGAATGCCGAAGCTGGGGTACATCTGCAACTTTCTGGCCATACGCACGGCGGGCAGATTTTCGGCATGGCAAAATTGGTGGCCGCATACAACCGTGGTTACCTATACGACTGGTATCAGATTGCCGGCATGCGGCTTTATGTCAGTTCCGGCGCCGGACTGTGGGGCGGTTTCCCCATCCGTCTGGGTGTTCCCTCCGAAATCGTGGCGCTGGCGTTGCGCTGTGCGTGACTGAGACAAGACATGAGATATTGTGCGCGTTATTGACCTCGGCCTTTGTCGGTACGCCGATACGCAGGCCCTGCAGCTTGAGGCTGTCGGAAAAGTGAGTGAAGGCGGCGATGAACGGCTTGTTCTTGTCGAGCATCCGCCGGTCATCACTTTTGGAAGAAACGGCGGCGAGGAGAATCTCCCCCGGGGGCGCGAGTATTTTTACGCGCAGGGTGTCGAAATTGTGCAGACGGCGCGGGGAGGCAACATCACCTGCCACTTCCCCGGTCAGCTCGTGGCCTATCCCGTCATACGTCTCATGCATCGCAAGGGAGGGTTGCGCCGATTTTTTACCGATCTGGAAGAGAGTGTCATCATTACACTGGCCCGGTATGGTCTTTCCGGAACTCGGCGCGATGGTTTTCCCGGCGTCTGGATAGATGGGCGCAAAATTTGTTCCATCGGCATCGGCGTTAAACACTGGATCACATATCACGGCCTCGCGCTGAACGTGGACAAGGACATCTCCCTATTTCGTCTGATTTCGCCGTGCGGCATGAAGGACATTTCCGCCACCTCCATGGAGCTGGAAACCGGCGGAGCTGTAGACAAATTTGCCGTGAAGGAATGTTTTCTGGAAAATTTCCGCGCGATATTCGGCGTTACATTCCATCGGGGGGGGGGAGACGCCGTGCCTCTCACAGAGCCATCCACCGCCCCGGAAAAGACAAAATCCGCCTCACGGCTGCCCGTCTGGATACGGCGTCCGCTCCTTCACGGCCGAACTTTCGCGGAAACAAAAAATCAGGTTAATAGCTGCGGGATCCCCACAGTATGCCGCAACGCCAAATGCCCTAACATGGGCGAATGCTATTCACGGGGCATGGCCACCTTTTTGATTCTGGGCGAAGTCTGCACCCGCAACTGTGCGTTCTGCAACATCGCCGCAGGGCTCCCCAGACCGCTGGATCCGGAAGAACCAGCCCGTCTGGCGGCGGCGGTGGCGGCCCTTCAGCTTCATCACACGGTCATTACTTCGGTGACGCGGGATGATCTGGAAGACGGCGGCGCGGCGCATTTTGCCGCCTGCATCTTGGCAGTGCGGAAGCGTATGCCTTCGGGTGCCGTGGAGGTTCTGGTTCCGGACTTCAGGGGATCCCTTTCCGCCATTCAGACCGTGCTTGACGCCGCCCCCCACGTTTTGACCCACAATGTGGAAACCCATCCTTCCCTATACAGTGTGGTGAGGCCCATGGCCGATTACCGGAGAAGTCTCGACCTGTTGCGGCACGCGGCCCGCGCTGGCAAGGCCGTGGCCAAAAGCGGCTTTATGGTGGGACTGGGCGAGACGGACGAACATGTGCGGGAAATTCTCGCCGACCTCATGGAAGCCGGGTGCCGAATAGTCACTGTCGGGCAGTATCTCCAGCCGAGTCGGACGCACCTTCCGGTCGCGCGCTTCGTGCATCCCGACGATTTTGTGAAGTACGCCTCCTGGGGACGGGAAGTGGGCATCCCATTCGTCTTTTCGGCCCCCCTAGTCCGTAGCAGCTATCAGGCGCGGGAAAGCTTCGGCGAACTCAATGTTGAAATTCCGGTCAGTCCGTCCGAAGCCTGTCGCGCAGGCGGGCGTAAACGAGGCTTGCGGCAAAAAAGCAGCAGGCGACCAGGATAATTGTTGCGCCGCAGGCTGTGGTAAAGCTTTCTTTGGCCGAGATGGTCAGTCCGCTAACCGCCGACGCCAGCCCCACAAAACAGGACCACCAGAACATGCCCCCAGCGGTTCGCGTAAAATTGCGGGCCGCCGCCGCCGGTACGATGAGCAGGGCCGTGACCAGCAAAATGCCGACGGCCCATACGGAAAAAGTGACAATGAGCGCGAGCAGGCCGACAAAACTGTATTGCCAGAAGGCCACGCGCACGCCGTGGGCTTTTGCCATGACAGGGTTGAGGGCGATGGCGAGCAGGCGGTTGTAGCCGGCGGCCTGAAAGACGATCATCATGGCGAAGAGCGCCGCCAGAAAGGTGATTTCGTCCTCGGTGACGGTGAGGATATCGCCGTACAGAAATTGCTGCATGTTGCGGGCCATGCCGTTGAATCGGCTGACCACGGCAAGGCCAAAGGCTATGACCGCCGAAAAGACGATTCCGATGACCGTGTCCGCAGAGAGATTGCTTCCGCGGCGTACAGCCATGATGGCCATGCCCATCAGCACTCCGAAAATCGGCATTGACAGGCGTGGATCAACGTCCAGAAGAAGGCCCAGGGCGACGCTCGTAAAGGCGGAATGGCCTATGGCGTCCGAAAAGAAAGCCATGCGGAAACTGATGACTTCCACCCCCAGAACAGCGGCCATGGGTGCGAGCAGCAGCAGGGCCAGCAGGGCCTGCTGCATGAAGCGTAGGCGCATGCCCTCCAGGGGTAAAAGCCCCAGAATGTCGTATATGGGGGAAAAGTCAGTCACGCTGCTTTTTGTCCGCGCTGTACTATGTTCCGCACTGCGGGCAGGTGTAGTTCGCCACGCGGCACTGGTCCGGGTACAGATGAATGGGTACGCTGAAAAGTTCCAGCAACGTGCCGGCCGTCAGGGCGGAGCGCGGCTCCCCTTGGGCGATGACGCGCTTGTTGAGGCAGATCATGCGCGTCGCGTAACGGGCGGCCAGGGAGAGATTGTGGCTGACCATGAGCAGGGTGAATCCGCGCTCAATCCTCGCCGCATCCAGTACTGCCCAGAAAAGGTGTTCTCCCTGTATGTCCACGCCGACGGCTGGCTCGTCCAGTATCAGCAGGAGTGGGTTCAGGGCCAGGGCGTTTGCCAGCAACACGCGGCGCAGTTCTCCGCCGGAGAGGTCCCCTAGGCGGCAGTCCGCCAAATGTCCCGCGTGTACCAAGTGCATCGCCGCGTGGATTTTGTCGCGGATTTTTCTTTTCAGGCCCAGCCACAGGGGACGCAGCTGGTGGCTCAGAGCAAGAAATTCACTGACCAGCAGGGGCAGGCCCGCCTCCGCTTGCAAGTGCTGCGGTACATAGCCTATGCGCGGGCGTTGCGCGCCGTCGGACCAGTCAAGCGGGCGTTGCGCGCCGTCGGACCAGTCAACGTGAATTTGGCCGGAATAGCGCACGTTGCCGAGCAGACAGTGGAGCAGGGTAGTTTTGCCCGCGCCGTTGGGCCCTACAAGCACGGTTGAACTGCCGGCTGGCACGTCAGCGCGGATGTCTTCCAGTATTTGCTGCCGGCCGAGGCGTACGCTCAGGCTCTCGAAGCGCAGAGCCGGTGCGGATGTTTCAGGGCCGGGCAAAGTAGCGCTCAAGGGTTTGGCAGTTGGCTGACATGACGGTTTCGTACCAGTTCGGTGGCGCTCCGGGGGGGCCCGAAGCAACAGGATCCAGGGTTGCGTGGGGTATGCCGCTTTCCTTGGAGAGCATGACGACAATCTTGTCGGAATACTGCTGGTCTGCGGCTATGAGAAGCGGCCGTTCGCTGCGGAGGAGTTCCGTCAGCCGGACAAGCGCGCTGGTGGAGGATTGGGGATGGCCGTCTTCCTCAATCACGGCTAGTTCGTCTAGTCCAGCGTCGGCAACCAAGGCGCTCAGGGAATCGTGCTGCAACACAATCCCCCTGTGCTCCGTAGCGCGACCGACATCCGCCAGGCGTTGGGCCAGGGCTGTCAGGCGCGCGGAATACTCGTCTGCGGCCGTCCGGTAGCTCCAGGCATTGGCTGGATCAGCTTCCGCCAAGGCATCGGCGATGGCCCGCGCCATGACGGCCGCCCTGGCGGGGCTGGAAAACTGGTGGGGATTCAGCGCGCTGTGATGGTGCCCATGTTTACCGTCATGCCCGCTGTCGCCTGGCGGAGCAAATTTTGTCCCGGCGTCAATGATCGTTGTGTTTTTGAGCGCGTATATGGAATCCTTGAGAAAATTTTCCATGCCGAGGCCGTTGAGCACGAGCACGTCGGCGTTGGCGAGTTTCAGTCTGTCACGCGGCGTGAGGGCGTATTCGTGCGGGCAGCCCACGCTTGCCGGGATAAGCAGTTCAACGCTGGTGTTCGGGTTGTGGCGGGTCACATTGCGCGTAAACAGCCATACGGGAAAGGTGGTCGCCACAATATGGAGTGGATTGTGGAGTTCTTCCGCCCTAGCCGGCGCGTCGTTCAGATCGCAGCGTTCGGAAAAAACAAGCAAAAAAGCAAAAAGGGAAATGGTTCGCATTGTTGTATTGTAAGGTTGGAAACGTATTCTGACAAGGGGACAACAGCCAGTTGAAAAAGTCTTTTCAGACAACATACCCTTTTTAGCGCTCTTGCCGTTTGTGGCCATCTGCTCTATAAAAGAAGTCGTTTGGAAATTATATAGGGTTTTGGAGGCTCTGTGACGACAAATTTTTGTACCCATCTCGACGTCGACGACAGTGGCAGTGATCATGATTGACGTGGGTTCCAAGGCGACAACGCGGCGCAAGGCCATGGCCGATGTGTGGTGCATCTGGCCCCAGCCACAATAATGGAACTTTTGACACAGGCGGCCTCCCCAAGGGACGTGCTCGCCTGCGCCAAAATTGGCGGTATTATGGCGGCCAAGCGCGCTGGAGAATTGATTCCCCTCTGTCATCCTCTGAACCTTGCTTTCGCGTATGTCAATTTTGAGGTGCTCGAATAGCCGCCGCAGGTGCGCGTTATTGCGGAAGCCAACGCCATGGGAGTAACGGGCGTGGAGATGGAAGCCATTGTTGCCGCGCAGACGGCCGCCGCAGTCATTTACGACATGCGCAAGGTCGCGCAACGCCGTGATTGCCCGCGTGCGCCTTTTGCACAAGATCGGCGGCAAGAGCGGAGAATTCAACACGCCGGAAGTGTCGAATGATTTTTCATTCCATTGACCCAGTTGCTCTTTCCCTGGGGCGTTTGCAAGTGCGCTGGTACGGACTGATGTACCTTTTCGCCTTCGCTGTCGGGTGGTTTCTGGGCCGTCGTCGCGCCTCACGTTCGGCCCTCCTGTGGCATCCATCCGCTGTGGATGACATGCTGACCTGCGCCATGCTGGGCGTTATTCTGGGCGGCCGTTTGGGCTATGTACTGTTTTACGATCTGGCGGTCTATATTCGGGAGCCGATGGAAATCCTGCGCATCTGGAACGGCGGCATGTCCTTTCACGGCGGCCTGTTGGGCGTGATTGCGGCCTTGGCCCTTTTCGGAAGAAGCCGGGGCGTGCCCTTTTTCGCCGTGACGGATTTTGTGGCCCTCCTTGTGCCGCCGGGCCTGTTTTTCGGCAGAATAGGCAATTTCATCAACGGGGAGCTGTGGGGTAAGGTCAGCAACGTGCCTTGGGCGGTGATTTTTCCCGGCGCTGGTTCTTTGCCGAGGCATCCTTCGCAGTTGTACGAGGCCCTCCTGGAGGGCCTTGCGCTGTTTGCGCTGGTCTGGCTGTACTCCGCCAAACCGCGAAAGCCAGGCGCTGTTTCCGGGCTCTTTGCCCTAGGCTACGGCGTGGCGCGCTTCTGCGTGGAATTTGTGCGCATGCCCGACGCGCAACTTGGCTATCTGGCCTTTGGCTGGCTCACCATGGGGCAAGTTTTGTGTCTTCCCCTGATTTTTGTCGGCTTATACCTGTTCTGCCGGAACGTGCGGGAATAATAGCCTGCTTCGAATTTTCTCCCACAATTTTTTACGAAAGTATAAATTTAAGAAAAAAATTATGTTATTATATATAGATATTGAATAACGAGCTTTATTCCCCCCAATATGCCTCTATTTTTTGAAAATGGGACAGGCTTTCAGAAGACCTTAATGAGATCATGGAAAATTCAGTCCTAGATTTATTTCCTCTAGATTTATGCGCGTAACTCCTCAACACTCTCTCGGTATTGTGACATTGAACCAAAAACAACGGGAACTCATCCAGGAAGAAATGGAAAGGGCATTGATTCAAGATCCTATCGCTGCTCAATATGTAGAGTATTGGTTGGAACATAAGGATGGCCTTGAGTACTTTTTTATTAAGAACCTTGAAAATGTTCAAGGAGATGAGCGTGATGTTATTTTTATCGGTTTATGGTTCAGAAAAGCCAGGGGGGCCAGTTATGCAACGTTTTGGCCCTATAACGTTTTAGCTGGTAAGCGCCGGCTAAATGTATTGTTTTCACGTGCAAAAGAACAAATTGTCATTTTTTCATCCATGACTGCCGCTGATATAAAAGCGGAAGAACATAGCAATCCAGGTGTGTATATGCTGAAATGCTGGTTGGAATACTCAGCCACAGACAGGCAGCATGAAGGGAAAGATGAAGGTAGAGAGCCAGATTCTGATTTTGAAATTTTTGTTATTAACCAGTTGAAAGCTATGGGATGTGAGCCTGTTCCTCAAGTAGGTGTTGCAGGATACATTGATATAGGCGTCAGACATCCTTTGTGGCCACATGGGTATATTTTGGGCGTTGAGTGTGATGGCGCAAGGTGGACTTTCCGCTCTCACATGGAGTTGCTCGTGTTGATGACCTGAAGGGTGCGTCACTACAGCTCAACTCTCTTCTGCCCGGCGTCAAAGAATTGTTGGCTGAACGGGGCTACGACGCTACC
>JAITNF010000004.1 GCA_031290615.1 Desulfovibrio sp.
TGGAGTGAGGAAAGCCCTGGACCTAGTCACTCCCAGATGACCAACGCTGGTTTGAATCTTGTGGATATGAATAATTGAATATGGATAATTTGAAAGTTGAAACACTCTAAGCTGACTCCCTGATCAGCATCCTTGTTTTACTTGCCGCAAGTTCACTGATATTATTCGCCCGGATAGAGCAACTGCCATGAACATTACCGAAAAGCCGTGCCCTGTGCAGGGCGATCGCATAACACCCGTGAACTACGCCGACAAAAACAACTGGCTTGCCATACCTGCGACATTAGCTAGGCACATTGACGTATTTTTTGTATACCCGACCGCTTGGCGGGCCAAGACTGGAAAAATGCCTCTCTCCTCTGTTGACAACTCTGAAATGCGCCACTGGGCGACATATTATCTCAAAACCAGCGCTTCCGTCTTCGATTCTTGCGCAAACATTTTTGCGCCTTGTTATCGCCAGCTTGACACGGCATTTGCCGTTGCCCAAGGGGCCGAAGCCGAGCAGTATTTTTACGGCGCGCCGCTGACAGACGTCGTCGCGGCGTTTGACTACTACATAACGAACCTTAACCACGGCAGGCCGTTTATTCTGGCCGGGCACTCTCAAGGCTCAATCATGTTGCGCGGGATTTTGTTCAACTATATGAAATCCCAGTCGGAAGTATACGCGCGCATGATTGCCGCCTATGCCGTTGGCGTGCCGTTCACCCGCATGGATTACGCGAATAACCCGCACGTTAAAGCGGCAAAAAGCGCGGAAGACGTAGGAGTTGTCATTTCCTACAGCACAGAGGCACTGTGCGTTAAGGGCGTAAATCTGCTCTCAACCCCGGAGGCGGTTACCATCAACCCGATCACATGGACTACAGGCGATGCTGAAGCACCCGCCAGCAAAAGCCTTGGTTCCATCATCATACAGCATGGCGGAACATTTGAAAAAGCCGAGCATTTTGCCGACGCAAAAATAAACCCGGCGCGGGGAACAATTATCTGCTCAACAGTTAATCCCGCCAGATTCAGCTCATCCGGGCAATCAACAGCCTACTTTCCTCTCGGCGTATTGCATGAAAACGACATACCCCTCTACTATTATGATATTCGGGTAAACGCGGAGAATAGAATCCGAAACTATCTCCTACGGCATCCAAAATGTTTCAATCCACAGTCTGCTCCATCTACCGATTGACTCCACTCCCGGCGGACATGAGCCGTGTGGATTGTCCCTTCAGCTGAAAGAAGGTGTTACGAATAAAATTTTCCTCGGCTTTGCCGTTTATCAATCCATGTTTCCCCCTGAAATGGGAGGCTTCAGACCATAAATGAATTTCTGATAAAAAATTTCCGAATCCGGCATCACCGCCGACCTCTGGCAATAACGGCCACACCAAGTCAAACGTATCAAAATTAGTAACTATCTGGAATAACAAGACTTTATAAAATCATCTTCAAAAATTTGTACATATATTTCAGATTATTACAGCCTTCATACGTCTGCATTAAATAGCCGCACGTCGCATCCTTGACAAACTTTATTGGTTCATATAAAATTTATTAATTAATAAAGAGTATTACATAAAACTGTGTTTGCCTGTTTTCCATATTCTTTGTCTTGCGCTTATCGCGCTGGGCTATCTTCCGGCTGCCGCCGCATCCCTGCCGAAAGTAAGTATTTTGGGCACTGCGGTACCATTGCCGGTTTAGCCGGCTCCTCCATATAACTGACAGACTACGAATCCGGCGACCTCTCCGCCGAGCAGCTCATTGCCGCTGTTGCCCAGCCTGAAAGATTTTGCCAATCTCAAGGCCAAGCAAATCGCCAATATCGGCAGTTATGACGTGACGACCGGGATATGGCTTAAGCTTACCAAACGCATCAACGAACTTTTCAAGGGCGACACGGACGGCGTGGTGGTTACCAACGGCACCGACACGCAGGAAAAAACTACCTACTTTTTAAATTTAACAGTAAAAAGCAACAAACCTGTGATAACGATGGCGCCATGTGGCTGGCAGTAAAGACGTTTTTCTCATCATGAACAACGAAATTAACGGCGCGCGCGAAGTGACGCAGACAAACACTCTGCAACCGGAGACCTTTCGCTCGAATGGCTTGGATTTTTTGGGCCATAACAACAGAAGACCGGTCTTTTATCGTTGCAGCCTACGTAAGCACACGAAAGTAATCAAATTTGACGTGAGAAAGCTCACACACCCCTTCCCCCTCCCAAATCGAAATTCTTTATACATACGTTGACGCCGGTCCTAAAGCCTTGAAGGATATTCTTGCGGGCAACCCAGTCGATTTCGTCGTGGCTGGCATGGGCAACGGCAGCCTTTTCACGCCGCAACGTAAAATTCTGGAAAAAGTGGCGAAAAAAGGCATTGTGGTAATGCGCTCCTCACGTACCGGAACCGGAATGGTGACACGCGTTCCGACCGACGACAAGTCCGGTTTCGTGGCCTCGGATTCCCTGAACCCGCAGAAAGCCAGCATGCTGTTGATGCTGGCCCTGACAAAAACGAATGACATCAAAAAAATTCAGCGAAGATTTGACACATATTAGGGAAACGCTGATTCAACCAATCACATTTATTCTGTTCTTCCATAAGACCACCAAGCTGGGACAAACTTAGGCGTTATCCGAGAAGAATTTTCGAGAGTATTTACCAAATGTGGTATAACCTATTGATAATGTTATTGGCCGTAAAAACAAAACCTACTAATTTCGTTTATAATCAATCTGTAGGTGCACACTCTCATCCCGTTTTTGCCGCTTCCCTCACCCATTAGGAATACGCCAAGTCGCTATCTTGTCTGCCACACGATTTTCCTCTTGCGGTCGGCTGATTCTGGAGTTATAGAGCACTTAATGCTTGAGATGCTTACTTTACGATGGGCAAAGCCTGCCTGCAAGTGTCTTGTGGCAAGGGGTTGCCTACAAATCCTTGAGGAATTGACAATAACGTCGACATGACAGGAGCAAGGTGAAACAATTAGTTAGAGGGATAAAGGCCAGGACTCATGAAGACCTATTTTCTGGAGTGGGGAAAGAAAGCCCTGGACCTAGTCAC
>JAITNF010000026.1 GCA_031290615.1 Desulfovibrio sp.
GAGTGTGCCGCGCAGATGCGCCATTGTGATGCCGTTGTCCACCATGAGGCCTTCAATCTGGTGGAACATGGGAGTATGCGTCGGATCCGAGTCCCGACGGTAGACCTTGCCCGGCGCAATAACGGCCAGCGGCGGGGTGCGCGTGGTCATGGAGCGCACCTGCACCGGGGAGGTGTGAGTGCGCATGAGCACTTTTTCCGTAATGTAAAAAGTGTCCTGCATGTCTCGCGCGGGGTGTTCAGGCGGCATGTTGAGGGCTTCAAAGTTGTAGTAGTCTTTTTCCACTTCCGGCCCGGAAACCATCTCAAAGCCCATGCTAGTGAATACAGCGCATATTTCCCCGGCGACCAAGGTTATGGGATGGAGGGATCCCCGCCAAGGCGCGCGGCCCGGCATCGTAGGATCAAAACGCGTGAGAGCTGCCGCTTCTCTGGCGGCAAGAAGAGCGTGTTTACGCTCTTCAAACAGTGCGTTGCAGCGCTCTTTGACGCTATTAGCGGCCTGTCCCACGGCGGGACGCTCTTCCGGCGGAAGGGAGGGAAGGCTGGACATGATCTGCGCAAGGCGTCCCTTACGGCCCAGAACATTCACGCGCAGGGCTTCCAGCGCGTCCTGATCCCCGGTCTTGTTCAGCCCATTTTCCAGTTCTCCGACAAGGTTTTCCAGTACAGCGACGAGAGACATGAAAGGACGTCCTATTTCAGCGCGGCTTTGGCAAGCCCAGCCACGTAGGTAAAGTCGTCCTTCTGAAAGACGGCCATATCGGCCAGAACCTTGCGGTTCAGGACAATGCCAGCTAGTTTGAGGCCATGCATCATGCGGCTGTAGGCAAGACCGCTCAAGCGGGCCCCAGCGTTGATACGCAGGATCCAGAGGGCGCGGAAGTCCCGTTTGCGATTTTTACGCCCTTCATAGGCGTATTGCATGGAGCGTTCCACAGCTTCGCGGGCGGTGCGGTACAGACGGCTACGCCCGCCGCGAAAACCCTTGGCGGCGCTCAGATATTTTTTGTGCCGGCGATGACCGGCGGTTCCTCTCTTTACTCGCATGCGCGTCTCCTCCTTCTACCCGGTCAAGGCTGAGGCGTGCCCACCGGGCGGCTTTCTTTATCTTTTATCCGTTGGGAAGCATCCGGCGGACGGCCTTCTCGTTGGTGCTGTCCACCAGGGTGGCCTGGCCAAGACGCATTTTGCGACCGGCGGTTTTCTTTGTCAAAATATGCCGCAGATTCTGCCGGCGGCGCTTGAATTTTCCGCTGCCGGTCAACTGAAAACGTTTGGCGGCGGCGTGACGGGTTTTAATTTTGGGCATGACTATCTCCTGCTGGATATTCTCTATTTTTTGGGCACAAGCAGCATTTGCAGCGTGCGGCCTTCGGCGTGCGATTCCTGCTCCACCTTGGCAATGTCCGCAAGGTCGCGCACAACACGGTCAAGCATGTCCACGCCGCGATCTTTGTGCACTATTTCGCGGCCGCGAAAAAATACCGAAATTTTACAGCGGTCGCCGTCTTCCAGAAAACGGCGGATGTGGCGCAGTTTGGTTTCATAGTCGTGGTCGTCCGTCTTGGGACGCACCTTGATTTCCTTAATCTGCACCACTGTCTGTTTCTTTTTGGCCTCCTGCTTTTTCTTCTGCTGCTCGTACTTGTATTTGCCGTAATCCATGACACGGCAAACAGGAGGGTCGGAAGTGGCGGCCACTTCTACAAGATCAAGACCACCCTCTTTGGCTAGGGCAATGGCGTCGCCGCGCTGCAAAATTCCGAGCTGTTCCCCCTCAACGCCGATAACGCGCAATTCACGCGCGCGTATCATCTCGTTACGGCGTACTGTATCCTGCGGCAGATCACGCCGTTGTCTTAAGTTAGGCGAAGCTATAGCGCATACCTCCCTGTTTGAAAGGCTCTTCCGCATCCGCCCGGACCAGGGCGACAATTTCCCCTACGGTTTTGAACCCCCAGTTTTCCCCATTACGCAAGCGCACGTTCGCGCCGCCCGCCTGCGCTTCCTTTTCTCCCACTATCAGCATATAGGGCGTTTTCGCCATTTGGGCCTCGCGAATCTTGAAGCCCAGCTTTTTATTCCGCGTGTCGGCATGAACTCTGATACCGGCGGCCACAAGTTCGCCACTCAGACGCAGGGCCGCGGAGGCGCCAGCTTCCGTCACCGTAAGCACACGGGCCTGATTGGGCGCAAGCCATGTGGGCAGCGCCCCAGCATAGTGCTCAATCAGCACACCGATGAAACGCTCAAGAGAACCCATGATGGCCCTGTGCACCATCACGGGGCGGTAGCGTTGCCCGTCCCGCCCAGTGTAGGTCAGATCAAAGCGTTCCGGCAGTGTGAAGTCCACCTGAATGGTGGAACACTGCCACTCGCGGCCAATGCAGTCCAGAAGGCGCACGTCGATTTTCGGGCCGTAAAAAGCGCCGTCGCCGGCATTGATGTTGTAGGGAAGTCCGGCTTTTTCCACAGCCCGAATCAGGACGGCGGTGGCCGACTCCCAGGCATCATCCGTGCCGATACTGCTTTCCGGGCGCGTGGAAACGGCCACCTTATAGTTAAAACCAAACAGACTCATGAAGTCGCGTATCAGATGTATGACGGAAAAGATTTCCCCTTCAAGCTGTTCCGGGGCGCAGAGAATGTGCGCGTCATCCTGAGTGAACTGGCGTACGCGCAGAAGCCCGTGCAGGACGCCACTTTTTTCGTGACGGTGCACAACGCCAAGCTCGAAGTAGCGTTGAGGTAGATCTCGGTAGCTGCGCGGGGAGTTCCTATAGATCAGCATGTGCGCTATGCAGTTCATAGGCTTGATGCCGTAGGCGTCCTTTTCAATGTTGGTGAAATACATATTCTCGCGGTAGTGGTCGTAGTGGCCGGAGTCCTGCCAGGTTTCCACGCGCAGAAGCTGCGGCCCCTGCACCATGTCATAGCCACGCTTCAAATGCTCCTTGCGCCAGAAGTCTTCCAAAATGGTCCGCATGAGCATGCCCCCGGGCAGCCAGAAAACCATGCCCGGTGCCACGTCCTCCTGAAAAGCAAAAAATTGCAGTTCCCGCCCCAACCTGCGGTGGTCGCGCCGTTTGGCCTCTTCCTGCTGTTTGATCCAAGCGGTAAGTGCCTTGTCGTCGGCAAAGGCCGTGCCGTAAATGCGGGAAAGCATTTTGTTTTTCTCATCGCCGCGCCAATAGGCCCCGGACACGGACAGGAGCTTGATGGCGGCGGCAAAGCCCGTGTGCGGGATGTGCGGGCCGCGGCAAAGATCGGTGAAGGTGCCGCAGGTGTACAGGGAAACCGTGTCCGCATCAATGCCTTCAATGATTTCGACCTTGTAGTGTTCGCCCGTGTCGCCGAAAAACCTTACGGCCTCATCCCTAGTGATGACTTCACGGGTGAAGGGCAGGCGTGTGGCGATTATGCGGCGCATTTCCTCCTCTATAGCCGGGAAATGCTCGTCGGAGAAGGGGTGCTCAACGTCAAAATCGTAATAAAAACCGTTTTCAATGGACGGGCCTATGGTCACCCTGACACCTGGAAAAAGTTTTATGATGGCGGCGGCCATGATGTGGGCCGCCGAGTGGCGGATTAGGTCAAGACCTTCGCGCGAGTCAGCGTATACTGGTGCAAGCTCCGTGCAGTCGGCAGGCAGAATGGCGAAGAGATCAAGCAGAAAAGTTCGGCCGTCGCAAACGGCGCCGGCCGCCACGGCGGATTTAAACTTTTTGCCGCTCAAGGCTTTGCGCAGAATCACTTCTGCCGTTTCCCAGCAAGCGACGTCAACCACTTGCCCTTCCACACGGACATCCATGCAAAAACTCCAAACCTTTAAAAATTTGAGAATGTTCCTTTAAGATAAGGGTTTTTTAATATACCGAATATATCTAGCTGAATATACAAAGATTAGCAGTGCCCTCATCAGGTGAAAATATTCTTTATGCAAAACTCTAAAATTTAACCAGAGCGGAGGGCGTTTCCGTTCTGGTTAATAAAATATGGTAGGAACGAGCAGACTTGAACTGCTGACCCCTTCCGTGTCAAGGAAGTGCTCTGGCCACCTGAGCTACGCTCCTATAATTTTAGAGGTAAAGGGTTGTCTAGCCTTATCCGGGCACGGCGTCAACTGTTTTTTTGTTCAGTGCGAGGAGAATATTTGTGCATTTTTCAACGCGCTTATGAGCTAAAAGGCCATTCTGCGTTTTCAATTTTTGAAGCGGCATTTTTTATGGCGACAGACTGCTTTATTGCCATGCCTTTATTATAATACCCAAAGAGGCAAAATCGTATTCCCCTTGCAACGATAAAAAACCGCAAATGGTACGAAAATAGTAAAACGCTTTTGAATGGCAAACTTTTTATCGCTATCTCTGGAAACCAAAATAGACAGTTACCATTCGCCGGTCGCGAGCTGCATGTCAAGTTGTTTATATAATACTTCATTTATTTATGACCAAATTGTCTATATCTGCATCCGGCATGTTTGCCAGAATGACGCCGATTGTTTCAAAAAGTGCTTTATTGATCGGCATTCTGAGCTTTCGCAACGGTGTTGATTTTCTGAAAGCGTAATTTCCGAAAATTGTGACAGCCGCAATCATGGCCTTTTTAAAATAGACCTTTATATCGTCAAATTTTGTATATTGGCAGTATGTGAAATCCGGTTTTTTTTAAAATTTTTTTTGATGCGTTTTTTTGAGGGGTAGCTTTCAGTGCCCCTAATAAAAAAAGCGATAAAGCCCGCGCGGCTGGTTCCAATCCATACGTTCAAGCCAGAACAATTTTTTGACCTGTTTGGCGATGCCGTCGATGCCGTCAATGTGAAACAACATAACGATAACGAGAGTTGGCGGGTGTGAAATGTATGAATTAGACGCGATAAATGGACATGTTAAAAAATTGCGAGGCAAGTCAGGCAGATATCCTGCGGATATGCGCTATATCGTCACGGAAAAGATGGATGGAGTTTTTTAACTTTGTGTTGATGACGTAGGCAAGAACGCCGAAGTTTAGCTAGCCTTTTTGTTTGCAATTGTTATGCACGGGCCTTCCGACAAGAAAAAATCAAGTATGAAGCGTTTAAGCGCCGTTTGTCCTATATAGCCGGAGAACACAGGGCTTTCTATCGCCCTGACAACAGGCGGAAAGAAGGAAGAATGCCTATACACAAAGCAGGAGTTGATTGATCGTCCGGGCGGAGTTGTGGCGACGACGACACTCCGGGACGCCTGGAAAAAACTTTCAAACCTATTTGCTCGGCAAGGGTCTGTACGACAGCGGCTAGATGTCAGTGCGAACCAATTAGCGTCTGGCTATTCTCGTAAAATACTTTATCGGCATCAATAAAAAGGGCGTGGAGCGAGAGTTTTCCGTAGGAGTATCCGCCGGTGAAGTCGAAAAATCCGCCAAAATATTACCTACAGAGTATGTTAATTTTTTGACTATAAAATAAGGCTCTAGAGCATCATAGTTTTGTCTTTAGCGACTATCCGTTTAAGGCTGATGAGGAGTTGAGGTAACGGTTAATTGTAGCACCACTCACATTACTTTCAGGTGAAATTCAAAATTGCGCTTCACGACATTAAACTTTGAAAGACGGCGTTTTGTCAAGTTCCAACGTGCCTCAATTCTATCTGTTCAACTTCAGTAGCATGGCGGTTCTAGTGGCATCAATGTCGATGCAAAAGCATTCAATAATTTCCCCAATTTTATATCGACTTGGTTTTTGGTTTACTGTTTTTTAACTTTTTTCTAGGTTTTGTCGATATTCGATTTAAATTGATGTATTGTTGCGCGGCGGGAGATATGCTGTGCGACAACACCACATTGGAGACGATCAGTGGGAGCTAATAAAAAGTGATCCGCCGGAAAAAGCGGGAGAGCTTGGGTGGACTTGCTTTGATAATCGCCATGTTGTTGAAGCGGCTATATG
>JAITNF010000045.1 GCA_031290615.1 Desulfovibrio sp.
TTTGTTACAAAAGACGCCACAGCGGATTGTACTCAAGTTCGCAACTTGTCGCTGGAATAGATGCCGATACACCTGATCGCGGACAAGGGATATGATGGTGAGGTGCTCATGGAACGAGCCGGATATGCGAGTGGTGATTCCGCCCAGGAAAAAACGCAAGAACCAACGCTGATATGACAAATATCTCCACCGTCTCGGGTAGTTGGCTGAAAATGCCTTTCCCCAGCGGTGGCGAGTACCCTGGGATATGCCAAAATACCGCATCGTTCCTGACGACAACGCGTACAAGATGCGTTGAACTTTCGCCTCATTCATGGTAACAAGGAAAATTATCCCCTACCTCCGCTTCGCTTGTCCCATACCAGGGTCAATGATACACTCTTTCATGTAAGAGTCGTACTTAGGAAGAAAGCATGGCCCTCAAGGCTCAAGAAAATATGGGGAGAGACCTGAACCAGCAAAACTCCATCTCGCCGCAGGGTCAAACAGCAAATGGCGGAACAAAAAATCGAACAAGCCCTGATTAAAAAGTTAACAGATCTTAAATATATTTACCGCGAGGATATTCGTGACCACGTTGCGTTGGAGCAGAATTTTCGTGCAAAATTCGAGAATATTAACCGTGTTCATCTCATGGATAACGAGTTCCAACGGTTGTTAGAACAAATCATTACCCAAGATGTCTTTCCCGCAGCTCCCACACTGCGTGAACGCAACAACTTTGAACGCGATGGCGGTACACCGTTATTCTGGTCAACATTAAAGACTGGTGTAAAAACACATTTGAAGTGGCCAGCCAACTGCGTATCAATACTGACAACAGCCATCCGTTATGATGTGCTCCTGCTTATCAACGGTGTTCAGGTAGTGCAAATAGAATTGAAGACATTGCCATCAGTCTGCGCTGGGCCATGCAACAACTCGTTGATTATAAGAATGATCCCGGCAACGGATACAGCACAATCCTGCTATGTTTTCTGCAACTCTTAATCGTCAACAACAGTAACGATACTTAGTTAGCTTCATTGGCACACCTATATTCGAGCAAAACACAATTTATCAGCAAAACGAGGGATAGCAAGCCTCATACAAGACTACGGAAGACATCTTTCAAAGAGAATTGCACGCCTATACCATTTATCCACACCATTAAGGATCAACAATACCTGAATCAGAATTTACCGCTCCTCCCGGCACGTACATATCGGGCATTTACGCTGCTTCTCCGCCAAATAGCGCGCACCCAGCCTGGCGGAACTCCTCGTCTATTCCTCCGACCACTGTTTGGACAATTTCCACATCAAACAGCTGCCCTGTGGCTAAATAATCCAAAAAACAGGGGGTGCGCCCCATGTACCAGAAGTCGTTGGCACTCATGGCAACGAGGTCAATACCGAAGCTGTCATGTTTATTAAAGGCAAAGGTGAGTTTGAGTTTTGTACCCACGCCGAATGACGCATCTGATGCGCGTGCTCGCGACATAATGCCTTATGCTGTCAACAAGCTCGCTACTCGCTGATGTTGACTCCAGCAATTGTTTGTTGGCAAACCAGTTGATTTCATGCTCAACCAGGAGGTGTTTTTGGCGGCCCAAATCCACAAGGCCGTCATAACATCGCCGATCGTCAGAATGAATAACGCTTCAGGCTCAACGCGACCACAGATTATTCCTTGCGGTGTGGTTTTCGAGCAGTCCGGCCTTTGATACCTCTAACCCGGCGAGTTCCAAAATAACTTTCATCAACCTCAACTTCACCGCTCATAGGTGATTCAGCTTCACACTAACGGGCAATACGTTCACGGATGGCGGCCAGATCAATTAACCAAGCATGCCCATAAGCTATTACTCTCCAAACCATAAATATTTTTCTGACTGACGACCTGGAGGTAATCAAATTAAAATTTTTTAATCAGTTGAAATTCTTTGATTTTATAAATTCATATTTGAAATTTATTCATATATTTCTGCATGTTGAAATGCTTGTCCGGTTACTCTGCCGCCGCTCGTCCTGCTATTGACATAAAGCCGACTTTGCCGCATAAATGGAAAAAAGTGGTAAAATATGACAGAGAAGTGGTGATCTGTGCAAAAACTGTTCACAAAAAGCCTTTCACGTAGCCTAGATCCCAAGGGCAGGCTCATGCTGCCCGCCGAATATCGCGAAGCTCTTTCGTCGGAAGGCGGCACGGGCGCGTTCTGGCTGACTATCCATCGCGACTGCCTGATAGCCTGTTTACCTCATGACTGGGAAGAAATCACAGAGCAGTTGAACCGTATTTCCCACCCCTCCCGGCAACTTTTCAATTTCAAGACAAAATTCATCGGTCTGGGAGAACCACTGGTTCCGGACACGCAAGGCCGCGTGCGTATTCCGCAATCCTTGGTGCGCGTAGCCGGTTTGCAGAAAGACGTCATGCTTGTCGGCATGCACTCAAATTTTCAAATCTGGGATCAGGGCCGCTTTGACGCGCTTGCGCAGGAAGATGTTTCCGCGGAGCTGGCGGCGGCTGGTGTGACCATTTCTCTATAAGAGCAAATGCTATGGCGCAGTCACTGGTGAAAGACAGAGCGATTGCATCGCGTCACTTGTCTGTATTACTTGAGCAAACGCTGGCGGCTCTCGCCCCGCGCGCCGGAGCCCGCTATCTTGACGGCACGCTGGGACTTGGCGGACACAGCGCGGCATTGCTCGCCGCAGCCCCTGACAGCGAAATCTGCGGTCTGGACAGGGATGCGAAAGCGCTGGAACTGGCACGTGAATGCTTGGCCCCCTTTGGACATCGTGCGCACTTTTTTCATTCACGTTACAGTTGTTTTGCCGATGCCCTCGGTGAACTCGCTTGGGACAAAGTGGACGGCGTATTGCTGGATATAGGCGTTTCGTCCCTGCAACTTGACAGAAACGAACGGGGATTCAGTTTTTTGGGCGATGGCCCACTGGACATGCGGATGGACCAGTATTCGGGAGAGTTGTCCGCCTGGCACTTGGTCAACCGTGAAAGCTTCGCGCGACTCAGGGAGTGCATTGCCACCTTGGGAGAAGAGCCGCAAGCGGGACGTATAGCGCGCGTCATTGTCGATGCCCGCCGGAAAGCACCCGTCAGGAACACGGCTGAGCTGGCCTCTCTTGTAGAGAAGGCCTATCCGGCGGTATGGCGGCACAAGGCGCGACGGCACCCGGCAACGCGCACTTTTCAGGCCCTACGCATGGCCGTCAATGATGAACTTGGAGAACTCAAAAAATTTCTGGACAATATCCTTGGCTATTTGCCTGTTGGCGGACGTTTTGTTGTCATTACTTTCAATTCGCTGGAAGACCGTCTGGTAAAGCAGGCGATACGCCGCTGGGCGGAAGACTGCCGGTGTCCCAGGCATATCGCGGCCTGTGTCTGCGGCCATCAGCCCGAGGTACGCATTTTATACAAAAAACCGGTGCAGGCGGATGCGTATGAGCTGATCTGCAACCCACGGGCGGGTAGCGCAAAATTGCGCGCTGTGGAAAAAATTGCCGACGCCGCGCCACGGACAAATGTGTCGGCATGAAAAAAAAAAGCGCCAATAAAGAACAGAAGGGCAGAGGATGGATTTTAGCACTGTCGCTGGAACTTCTGGCAAGCATGCTTATGGGCCTTATTCTGGTTTGGAGTAATATAGAACGTATGGATACTACCTATTTTATCAACATGTTGCAAAATGAGATTCGTGAAAAACAAAATCTGCACGCCAAACTGGAAGTGGAACGCGGACGCCTGCTCTCACCCCGTGAATTGAAACACCATGCGGAAGAACTCGGGATGAAAAAGCCGAAAGCCGGACACATACGACGTATGGAGCTGCGCTGAACTTTCATAAGTTACACATGCAACCCGGCAGGAGAAGGCATGTTTATTTTCCCTTCCCGCAAACATGTACGGGGCAATACTCTTAAAAACCGCGATATTCGTTTGCAGACAACTTCCTCCTGGAGGACGCACCTTTTCCTGTTCCGTAAGGACAGGGATTGGTCGTATGCGCGAATAAACGCAGTGGTTGCCGTCTTCTGCATTCTCTGGGCGGTGCTCTGGGGGCGGGCCTGGTATCTACAGATGGTGGACGGCCCGCACCTAGCCGACCGCGCCCGGCGACAGCACATATTCTCGGAACTTGTCTCGGGACGTCGCGGCATTATTTTTGACCGTAACGGACAAGTGCTTGCCCGCAGTGTCGAGGCAAAATCCGTGTGCGCCTGGCCGCAAAAAATTCAGGATTATTACGAGGCGGCCAACACACTTGCCCCGATTTTGGGAAAAGAACCTCAGGAAATATTCAACAAACTCTCCACCGCAAAAAAGCATTTTCTCTACCTTGAGTACAAGGTGGACGACGCCACGGCCGAGGCCGTGCGCAGGACGAATCTGACAGGAATAGGCCTGTTGCGTGAATATGACCGGATCTATCCCTTCAAACATCTAGCTGGCCAGCTTTTGGGGTTTGTGGGCCGGGAGGACAGAGGTCTTGAGGGCATTGAGCGTTCCATGGAAGCGCAGCTTGGCTCTATTCCCGCGCGCCAGATTGTCCAGAAAGACGCCAAGGGCCGACGTTTTTATCTGCAGGAGGCGGGGCAACCAGAGCAGCATGGCGAAGATGTCACCCTGACACTTGACGTGCAGATACAATTTTTTGCGGAAGAAGCAGTCGCCCGCGCCGCAAAGGAATTTGACGCGCGCTGGAGCGGAGCTTTGATTGTGGACGTGCCTACGGGCGACATTCTGGCCTGGGCCCAGTTTCCCTTCTTCAATCCCAATACCTTCCGGGCATCCAGTTCGCTGATTTATCGCAATCGTCTGGCCTCGGACGCGCTGGAACCCGGCTCAACTTTCAAACCATTTGTTATGGCCGCCGCCCTGCAGGAAAACAAGGTCACGCCGGCAACTTCCATTGATTGTGAGGGCGGCAAATGGAAAAACAAAAAATTTACCATTCGTGACACGTCCAGTCACGGCGTTCTCCCGGCCGCCAAGGTATTGCGATATTCCTCCAATATCGGCATGGCAAAAATCGGTCTTTCTCTGGGCGCGCCAACTTTTTACACCTACCTTCATTCGTTGGGTTTTGGCGAACGGACCGGCGTACCGGTGGCGGAAAGTCGCGGCATATTGCGTGCTCCTCGCGACTGGAGCGAAGTGGACATCATGTCCACATCCTTCGGGCAAAGTATTTCTGTCACGGGGCTGCAAATGGCCCAAGCCTACCTTACGCTTCTGAACGGCGGAATTTACAGACCCCTGCGGCTTATCAAAGACGGCGGAAATGTGGAAGAAAATCACAAACGCATTTTTTCTGACAAAACAGCGCGTGAAGTCATGCAAATGATGCGGGACGTCGTGCAAGAAAATGACGGAACCGGCAAACGCGCGCGTATCGACGGCATCACTGCGGCCGGCAAAACAGGCACAGCGCAAAAAACCGACAACAGGACCGGCGGTTACGGCTCCAAAAGGTTGGCCTCCTTTGCAGGATTTTTCCCGGCGGAGAACCCCGGATATCTGATTCTGATTATGGTTGACGAACCCACCCGCAATCAGTTCGGTAGCGTTGTGGCCGCACCAGTGTTTAGCGAAATAGCGAGCCATACTCTGACCTATGCCGGCATTATGCCGCCCGCCGGATCCGCCGGGAAGCCAAGCCATTCCGCAACTGTGGATGCAGGCACGACACGACGACGCGATTACAAACTCTCTGTCCAGGATATGCCCCTGTTTGTGGAAAACATGCACGAAACCCGAAAGAAACCTGGCATGCGCCTGCCCGACCATCTAGCAAAAGCCACTGACTGTGTGCCTGATGTCATGGGCAAATCAGTCCGCAACGCGGTGGAGCTCTTTGCCAGAGCGGGCATTGTGCCGGAGCTTAAAGGTAACGGAGCGCGGGTTGTGCGCCAGATCCCGCCGCCGGGAACGGCGTGGCCTGAAAACGCCAAGCCTTCGAACTATATTTTATGGCTTTCGGAGAGCTGATCATGCCAACTGATTTTGCCGGGCTTCTTGACATCTGCCGCAGGAACTGCCTTGAACCGCGTTCCGACTCCAGGGCGGTTCAGCCGGGTGACATTTTTATAGCTGTGCCCGGCGCCGTCGAAGACGGAGCGCGCTTCATACCGGTGGCGGCAAATGCTGGCGCGGCCTTTATTGTCTGCCGGCCCGACGTGAAGCGGGAAATCCTTGAGACGGCGAAGACCTGTCGGATCACATACCATAATAATCCCCGGGAGGCTCTGGGGAAACTGGCGCAGGCCCGCTGGCACACGGACGGGCTTTCCCTGAAAATTTTGGGTATTACGGGCACAAACGGCAAGACGACGATTTCCTATATGCTGGAAAAGCTCCTCATCTCGCTGGGCGAAAAAGTGGGGGTCATAGGTACTGTCGCCTATCGCTGGCCGGGGCATTCGGAAAACGCGCCCATGACAACGCCGGACCCTATAATCCTGCATTCTCTGCTTGCCCGCATGGCTGACGCGGGCGTGACCGTGGTCGTGACGGAAATTTCCTCCCATGCTCTGGAACAGCAGCGTGTTTGCGGAATTCCCTTTCAAGGTGCGATTTTCACCAATCTCACGCAGGATCATATGGACTACCATCAGGATATGGAAAGCTATTTCGCGGCCAAGACAAAACTTTTTCTGGAACTGCCGCGGCAGGATAAAGCCATGGCCGTGAACAGCGACGACGATTTTGGTTGCCGTCTGCTTGATCTGCGCCCTTCCGCCCTTTCTTTCGGCCTTGAGCGAAAACAGCGTGAATTGCATCTGCAGGGAAAAATCCTCGCTTCCGGTCCTTGGGGCCTGCGTCTGCGGATGCTCTGTAAAGACACGGCATGGGAGCTTTCCTCCCCCCTGGTGGGCGTTTTTAACGCATACAATCTGCTGGCCGTCCAAGCCCTAGGACTCGGGCTGGACCTTCACCCGAAAGATTTTTCGTCGCTGGAGACATTTACGGGTGTGTGCGGCCGGCTGGAGCGGGTGTGTAATCCCGCCGGACTGAATATATTTGTGGATTATGCCCACACGCCGGATGCCCTCGTCAATGTGCTGAAATCTCTGCGCGGCGCCGGATTTTCCCGAATTATCGCTGTGTTTGGCTGTGGCGGAAACCGGGACAAAGGCAAACGCCCACTCATGGGAGAGGCGGTGGCGTGCCATGCCGACGTGGCCGTGCTGACTTCAGACAATCCGCGTTTTGAAGATCCCTTCGCCATTATTGACGATGTGCTGCCGGGACTGGCAAAGGCGCGTGAAGTTCATGTGGAGCCGGATCGCCGCACGGCTACCGCACTGGCACTGGATATGCTGACGAAAGACGATGCCATGCTTGTCGCCGGCAAGGGACATGAAGATTATCAGATCATCCAGGGAGTAAAGCGCCATTACAGCGATCAAGAAACAGTGCGGGAGTTGCTCCGATGCATCTGACATATAACGAAATGTCCGCCTGCCTTGGTCTTGCGCCCATTGAGGAGGACAGGCTTCTGACGTCCGCAGTGACGGACAGCCGGGACGCAAAACCCGGCGCCTTGTTTGTCTGCATCCGGGGCGAGCATGTGGATGGGCACGATTTCGCCCCCAAAGCCGAAAAAGCTGGAGTTACGGCTGTCCTCGCCTCGCGTGCGTTGCCGCAGGCAAACGTGCCGGTATTACTTGTGCCGGACACTGTCAGAGCTCTGGGACGACTTGCTTCGCACTGGCGTCATGCCGCGCGGGCGAAAGTCATCGGCATCACGGGAACTGCCGGAAAAACGTCACTTAAAGAGCTTCTGGCTCAATTGTTGACGACACGCGGTAAAACGGCGTGTAACGCCCTCAATTTCAATAATCGGATCGGCATGCCCCGCGCCATGCTGACGGCGTACGGCGATGAGGATTTCTGGGTGATGGAGGTCGGAATCAACCGCGAAGGAGACATAGAAGAACTTGGCGAAGTACTGCGCCCCGATCTAGGCGTGATTCTCAATGTGGGCGCGGGACATACCGAAAGACTGGGCAAAAAGGGCATTGCCGCCAATAAAGCCGCCCTGCTCCGTTATCTCGCCCCGGGCGGCTGCGGGCTCATAAGCGCCGATTATCCGGACCTTACATGTGAAGCCGCCGCAACAGGCGCCGCCCAACATTTTTTCAGCGCCAGGAATACATCGGTGGAATATCACGCCGTTTATGAAGGACTGGCAAACCAACCCGGAGATTCGTGCGCGACGCGCGGTCGCTACCGCCTTTGCCTTGGTGGAGAATGGCTGAGCGTCACAGCTCCTTTTTGTGGGACCTACGGCGCGGAAAACTGTATAGCCGCCGCCGCCGCCGCTCACTTGACTGGACTTTCCAATGATGAAATTGCAACAGGGTTTGCACAGGCCACGGCGCCTGCGCAACGATTTTTCCGCAAACGTCTCGGGCTCTGGGACGTCATTGACGACACCTACAATGCCAACCCGCTGTCCATGCGGCGTATGCTGGAAGCCGCCGCCGAGCTTGCCGCGGGACGAATCTTTGTGCCTGTTCTGGGTGAAATGCTGGAACTTGGCGACATTGCGGCAGAGGAGCATGAAAAACTGGGAGGCTGCCTGGCCGGGCTTGCGCCAGCAGGAGTGATATGGAAAGGCGGACACGCCTCGGATCTTTGCGAGGGTCTGAAAAGAGGCGGCTACCGAGGCGCTTTTTTCGCCATTCGGGAACGCGGGGATTTTCTTGCGGTTGTGGAGAATCTGCTGCGCGAAGCAACTCCGGACGAGGAAAGCGGGGGACTTCTCCTGTTCAAAGGATCGCGCAACAACAGACTGGAAAAAGAATTTGAGGATTTTTGCGCCTTCTGTTCCGCCAGACCAAAAGCAGCGGAAAAAATACCCGGAGAAAATTGAGAATGTTTTATAACCTGCTTGCACCACTCGCCTCTGACTGGACGTTTTTTAACGTTTTCAGGTACATCACCTTCCGTTCCATGGCGGCTATGATAACAGCGCTTGTTGCTTCCATTCTCATAGGACCGCGCTTCATCGCATGGCTGCACCGTATCAAGTGCGGACAGTTTATTCATGAAGATGTAAAAACTCACGCAGCCAAGGCAGGCACTCCCACCATGGGCGGTCTGCTTGTACTGACCACACTCCTCTTCAGCCTCTTGCTCTGGACTGATTTGAGCAATTATTATATCTGGCAGGCCGTCCTGGTTTTCACGGGATTTGGCCTGGTGGGATTATGGGACGATTTTTCCAAACTGCGTCACCACAAAAACAGGGGAATTCCCGGCTGGGCAAAAATGACCGGCCAAATTCTGGTAGCCATTGTCGCCATGTGCCTGCTCTATACAAATCCGGACTACAGCAGCCGCCTGACCATACCTTTTGCCAAGGACATCAATCCTGATATCGGCCTGCTCTACCTGCCCTTCGGCGTTTTTATCATGGTGGCCTCCTCCAACGCCGTCAACCTGACAGACGGACTGGATGGTCTTGCCATCGGGCCTGCCATTGTGGCCCTTCTCGTTTTTTCCATCTTCAGTTATGTGACGGGGAATACACGTTTTGCCACATACCTGCTTGTGCCGTACATCCCCGACGTCGGCGAAGTGACGGTGTTCTGCGCGGCTCTTACCGGAGCTGGTTTGGGTTTCCTGTGGTTCAACACCTACCCGGCGCAGGTCTTTATGGGCGATGTGGGTTCCCTGAGCATTGGCGGAACCTTGGGTTATCTTGCCCTGCTATGTAAACAGGAACTTGTGTTGGCGGTCGTGGGCGGACTTTTTGTTATTGAAACGCTCTCGGTCATTTTTCAGGTCGGCTATTTTCGCTGGACGGGCGGAAAACGCATTTTCCGTATGGCGCCCCTGCACCACCATTTTGAACTGAAGGGAGTGCCGGAGTCGAAAATCATCATACGTTTCTGGATCGCGTCCATTTTATTGGGATTGATGGCGCTTTCGATGCTGAAACTGCGTTGAATCGGCCACAACTTGAAAAGGCGGTAATGGAGAAAACAATGGCGCTGGATAATATTCACGGCAGACGTATGTATCTGGATGAGCTTGCGGTGGTTGTGGGAGCCGGGCGTTCCGGCCTTGCTGCAGCGCATCTCCTTGCCCGCGAGGGCGCGCGTGTACGACTTCTGGAACACAACGCCGCCGCCGTCTCCGATCAGGCCAGGACTCAACTCGGAAATCTGGGCATTCAGCTTATCGTGGGCGAGCACAAGCCCTGGCATTTTGAAAACGCGGTTATCGTTGTGCCCAGTCCAGGCATTCCGGTATCAAAACTCACGCCGTTCACCAGCGCAGAAAACAAAGCAAAACAACCTGAAATTATTGCTGAAATTGAACTAGCCTGGCGATGTCTTGACGGGGAACCTGTGCTCGCCGTTACCGGCACGAGCGGGAAAACCACCACGGCTTCCCTAGCGGCGGCCATGCTTCAAACACAGGGATATACGGTGTTTTTGGGGGGCAATATCGGCACCCCTCTTTCGGAATATCTTCTTGCCGGGCGCAAGGCGGATGTGCTGGTTCTGGAAATATCCAGTTTCCAGTTGCAGACCTGTTCCACCTTTTGCCCGCGTGTGGGCATACTCCTGAATATCTCCTCCAATCACCTGGATTATCACAAAAACATGCGTGAATACATTGAGGCCAAATTCCGCCTGTTCCGCTGCCAGAAAAATATGGATATGGCCATTCTCGGAGAGGAACTCAAACCGCTGGCCGATGTTTTTCATCTGCAAGCCAGCCGGATATATATTGAAGACAGCGGACGATTCACAAAATGCCACCTTTTAGGCGCACACAACAGACTGAATATGGAAGCGGCCTGGCAGGCCTGCCACTTTTTCGGCGTGAACGAAGACAACTCCAGAGCGGCGGCAGTCCATTTCGCCCCATTGCCGCATCGTCTGGAAATTGTACGAAAACACAAGGGCATCACGTACATAAACGATTCCAAATGTACCACGACGGCCGCTTTGAAGGTGGCATTGCAGGCCATGGACAAACCAGTACGGCTTTTGTGCGGCGGCAAATTCAAGGGTGGGGATCTGGCAGGATTGGGCGACCTTGTCAGGGAACGTGTTGTTGAGGTGGCACTGTTCGGCGCGAGCCGGGAAAAGTTTGAGAAAGCCTGGCAGGAGATTGTCCCCATTACCTGGCATGAAAGCCTGGAACCGGCGGTGAAGCAGCACAACGCTCATGCCCTAAAAGGGGATGTGGTTTTGCTTGCGCCGGCCACCTCAAGTTATGATCTCTATACCGATTATACGGCCCGCGGGGATGACTTCAAGCGTATTGTGGAAGCGTTGCCGTGAAAAATTTTGTTATTGGAAAACATACTTCAGACAAGTGCATGAGCGCCTTCGGCAAAGCACTGGCGAAAGAGGCAGGCCAATTTGACTGGTGGCTCTTCACTATCACTCTGGTCATTCTCGGCATCGGCCTTGTAATGGTGCTCTCGGCAAGTGGCATAAGAGCGGAAGAAAGCACCGGCGACAAATATTACTTCTTCAAACGCCAACTGACTTTTGCGGCGGCCGGCGGAATAGCCCTGTGGGGCGCGGCGCTTATCTCAAGAGACTGGTTATACAAACTGCAATATCCCGCTCTTTTTGCGGCGCTGCTCTTGATACTCATTACCCTTTCATCTCTCGCTCCGGCCATCAACGGAGCCAAACGCTGGATCCCCCTGGGGCCCATCTCCCTACAGCCCATGGAATTCGCCAAAATAGCTCTGGTGCTATATCTCGCCTATTTTATGAGTTCCAAACAGGATCTGATAAAAACATTCAGTCGCGGCGTCATACCGCCTTTTGCCGTGACAAGTCTTTTCTGTTTTTTGCTTCTTCTGCAGCCGGATTTCGGCAGTGCCGTCATATTAGCCGGGATTCTGTTTTTCATGTGTATAGCTGGCGGCACGCGCTTTATCTATATTTTCTTTTCCATTGTCCTAGCGTGCGCCGGCACCATGGCTCTGGTCATAGCCACGCCCTACCGTTTTCGCCGGCTGACTGCCTTTCTGAATCCCTTCGAGGATTTTCAGAATACCGGGTATCAGTTGGTGCAATCTCTCCTTGCCATAGGTTCCGGAAGTTTTTTCGGCGTGGGAGTTGGTGCAAGCAAACAAAAAATGTTTTTCCTGCCGGAAACCCACACAGATTTTATCATGTCCGTGCTGGCTGAAGAAATAGGCTTTGTGGGCGTAAGTCTCGTCATGGTGCTGTTTACCCTTCTCTTTTGGCGCTGCTATCGCATTGTCATGGGACAGGCAAATCTGCGCGACCGCTTTACCGCCTTCGGTCTGACGTCCGTTATGGGCATCGGCGCTGTGGTGAATCTTGCCGTGGTTATGGGCATGGCACCGCCCAAGGGGGTGCCTATGCCGCTTATAAGCTACGGAGGCAGTAATCTCATTGCCACCATGGTTTGCATTGGGCTGCTTATGAATTATTCAAGGACAGGCACATCGTGAAGAGCGTTATTCTGACGACCGGGGGAACCGGCGGGCATATCTTCCCCGCCCTTGTCATGGCTGAAGAGTTGCGACGGCAATACCCCGGCCTGCGCTTGAAATTTGTAGGCTCTCTTTACGGGCCGGAAAAAAAACTCGCCGAAAAAAAAGGGATTCCCTTTGAGGGATTGCCGGTACGCGGCTTTTTGGGCCACGGCCTGCACGCCTTGGCTGCTGGCGGCCTGATGGCGGCGGCCCTTGTCAGAGCAGCGGGTATTATTAGACGCTTCAAACCACAGATTGTGGCGGGTTTTGGCGGGTATGCGGCTTTTGCGCCCATGCTAGCCGCAGCCATATTGGGCGTACCCTGTGTTCTCCATGAACAGAACTCCATCGCCGGCGCGAGCAACCGCTTTTTGAGCAAGTTCTCGCGGCGCGTCTGTCTTTCCTGGCCCGACACCCGGAGTTTTGCGCGAACAAAATGCGTTCTGACTGGCAATCCGGTGCGCGCAGATGTGTGTGCCGTGGGCAGGGAAGCCCGCCAATGGTCGACGCGTCGCCTGCTTGTGCTGGGCGGCTCCCAAGGGGCTCGAGCGCTGAACATCTTTTTGCCGAAAATTTTGCCGCAACTGGCCACTACCGGAGTTGAGATACGCCATCAGAGCGGAAAAGACGGCGAAGCAATTACGCGGCAGGCCTATAAGGCAGCAGGTTACACGCCGGAGTGTGTGATCGCCTTTATTGACGACATGGCAGAGGCATACCGTTGGGCGGATATTGCCATGTGTCGGGCCGGAGCAAGCACCGCGGCGGAACTGTGTGCTGCGGGGCTGCCTTCCGTCCTGGTTCCCTTTCCGTTCGCCGCGCATGACCACCAGACGCACAATGCCCGCATTCTTGAAAATGCCGGCATGGCCGTTCTGGTTCCCGAATCAGAATTGCGTTCCCGCAATGCGGGCACGTTGCTGCTTGAGCTGTTTGAAGACACGGAGCGACGCAGACAAATGTCCCTTGCGGCCATGAAGACCAGCCGCCCCTACGCGGCGGCGAAGCTGGCCGCTGTTCTGGAAGAAGTGAGCAACAGCCATGAAACATAAAATTCGGCGTATCCACATGGTTGGCATCGGCGGGGCTGGAATGAGCGGTATTGCCGAAGTTATGTTAAATCTGGGGTATGAGATTTCCGGCTCAGATCTGACCGATTCGCCTGTGGTCAAACATTTGCGTGAACTCGGCGCAAAGGTGGCCGCGAGGCATGCCGCCGAAAATGTGGGCGACGTGCAGGTGCTTGTGAAGTCTACCGCTGTATCCCCGGACAATCCTGAAGTGGAGGAAGCACGCCGACGGAACATAGCCATTATTCCGCGCGCGGAAATGCTGGCGGAGCTTATGCGGCTACGTCAGGGCGTTGCCATAGCCGGAACCCATGGGAAAACCACCACAACTTCACTGTCGGCATGTATTTTTGACGCAGCCGGCTTCGATCCCACCGTGATCATCGGCGGACGCCTCAATGTCTACGGCGCCAATGCCCGTCTGGGCCACGGGAAATACCTCATAGCCGAAGCAGATGAATCGGACGGCTCATTCCTCTGTCTTCTGCCAATTATCAATATTATTACCAATGTGGATACCGATCATCTGGATCACTATAAAACCCGTGAAGCCATAGACGCGGCTTTTGTGCAATTCATGAACAAAGTGCCTTTTTACGGCATCAACGTGGTCTGCGGTGATGATCCCGGTATCCGTGCCCTTTTGCCCCACGTCAAACGTCCCTTTATAACATATGGCTTTACCACGGAAAATCGTTTGCGCGCCGTGCCTGTTTCCTGTCAACTGCAAAGCTGTTTTGAAGTGTGGCTTGACGGTAAAAAATTGGGAGAAGTCAATCTGCCCCAGCCGGGACGTCACAATATTCTCAATGCCATCGGCGCTGTCGGCGCTGCTCTGGAGGCGGGCATCTCCTTTCAGAACTGTGTCCGGGGGTTAAATGATTTCGGCGGTGTGGTACGGCGCTTTGAATTAAAGGGGGAAAAAAACGGCGTTACTGTCGTTGACGATTATGGTCATCATCCCGCCGAAATAGCGGCTACTCTTGCCGCAATGCGGCAGGTGTTTCCCGGGCGTCGTCTTGTCGTTGCCTTTCAGCCACACCGTTTTACACGCACGCAGACGCTTTTCGGAGAATTCTGCAAAGTTTTTGATTCGGCAGATCAACTTTTGTTAACAGAAATTTACCCGGCGGGGGAAAAACCGATACCCGGCATTTCCAGCCAAAGTCTCAGCCAGGGAATCCAACAGGTTTCATCAACGCCCGTAGCCCTCTTTCAAACACTGGAAACGCTGGCGCGTGATCTGCCGGCGCACATCAGGCAGGGCGACGTGTTGCTGACCTTGGGCGCTGGCACTATTACGCAGCTGGGCGCCATGTTCCTGGAGGAGTCAGATGCGTGAGTTCCCGTGCCCATCACTTGCCGAGCGTACCACGCTGCATCTCGGCGGAAACGCCATTGCGGAACTCGGGCTGGAAGCTGTCGGCGACCTGGACATGCTGCCGGAACGTCTGCGTGCTCTGGGTGGCAAACCCTTTATTCTGGGCGAGGGGAGCAATATTCTGGCGCAGGATGGGCAACTGCCCCTGGTGCTTGTACGTCCGCACTATGCGCAGGGTCCTGATATGACAGAAGGTGAAAGGGGGGAGGTCTTCGTACGCGTGGGGGCCGGAATGCCGATGGCACGGTTGTTGCATTTCTGCCTCAAAAACAGCTTGTCAGGGCTGGAGGGGCTTGTGGGCATACCGGGCACAGCAGGCGGGTGCATAGCCATGAATGCCGGATCGTTCGGCACGGAGACAGCCAAATGTCTCCATAATATCAAAATAACAAGCGGGGATAATATAAAAACCGTGCCGGCCGCCGAGGCCGAATTCAGCTACCGGACTTTTTCCATTCCCGAAGAAAAAAATAATTTTATCATCCTAGAAGCAACATTTGTCTTGACCAAGTCCGAAAGGGATGCCATTTGTAAACGCATGTTTTACAACTTTTTCGAAAAAAAGTCTAAACAACCTTTAACATGCTGGAGTGCTGGGTGTATTTTCAAAAATCCAGTACCGCAAGCGCCGGCCGGCCGCCTGCTGGAGAAAGCCGGTTTTAAGGGAAAACGTCGTGGAGGCGTGGCTTTTTCCAATCTCCACGCCAATTTTTTGATTAACGAAGGCCAAGGAAGTGCGGATGCCGCTCTGGATATGATTGAGGATGCGCGGGCAACGGTATTACAACGTTTTGGCATAAAATTATCGCTGGAAGTCAAAATAATTCCATGCTGTCCCTGAAAAAAAACAGCCAGCGACCACGCAACGCATATGTGAAAACCTCTCAATCACGCCCTAAGGGTAAGGGGAGCGAAATATTCAAACGCTTCAAGTTGACGGAGAAAATAAAAAATTTTAGAGGACTGAATGGGATCAGCGTAGTTATATTACTGTCTGTCTGCGTTGTGGGAACATTTGTCCTCTCGTGTTATGCTTCCATTTGGCTTTACAATACGGCTGTGACCAGTCCTTTTTTTCGGACAAAACATGTGGATGTGATGGGTAATGTACGGCTCGGCAAGGAAATGGTTCTGCAGTACAGCGGCATCAGGGAAGGGGAAAATTCACTTTCTATAAGCATTGCCGACGCGGAGAGGCATCTGCGCCACACGCCTTGGGTGGAGGAAGTTTCCATAAAACGCCTGTTGCCGGATAGATTCGTCATAAGGCTGAAAGAACGCATGCCGTCTTTCTGGATATACAAGGACGGTGTGTTATATTACGCCAATGAGCACGGTGAACATATAGCTCCGGTGGAAAGCACGAACTTTCTTTCCTTGCCCACGCTGCTCATAGAACCGGGAGCGGAAAAAATTGTTCCATATCTTTCCCGCATGCTGAAAGACATACAAAGCGGCGTGCTGCCGGTGGAGTCCGGGGTCATAGCGCAAATAACGGCATCGGCCGCCGATGGCGTTGAAATTTATCTGGAAGACAGGGAGATGCGTCTTTCCATAGCCACAGACGACTGGAGCGGCAATCTTGCCAGGATGGGCGTGGCTCTGGGAGATCTTGCGCGAAGGCGCGAATTGCAAAATGTGCGTCATATGCGGGCGGCCAACGGCAGCGTGTGGGTTCTGTTCAATCAGGCGGTGTAGGGTTGATAAGGATTTGCGACATTAAGAACCATTTTAATTTGGAATCGGAACATAAAGGCGTGGTTTGTGAGAGGAGTGTATGAATAATAAGTCCGACCTGATAGTGGGGCTTGACATCGGCACTACAAAAATATGCGCTGTCGTGGGTGAAATGCAGGAGTCCGGTATCTTGGACATAGTGGGCGTGGGTGAAAACTATTCTACAGGACTGCGCAAGGGTGTTGTGGTTAACATTGAGCAGACCGTACAGTCCATCCGAAAAGCTGTAGAGAACGCAGAACTTATGGCCGGTTGTGAAATCAACGCCGCCTATGTTGGAATAGCCGGTAGCCACATCATGGGCATCAACAGTCATGGCGTTATTGCCGTAAAGGGCGGAGAAGTCGCGCAGTACGACATAGAACGGGCCATTGACGCGGCGAGGGCCGTAGCTATCCCGGCCGATCGTGAAGTCATACATATTCTCCCCCAGGAATACATTGTAGATGATCAGCGCGGTATCGCTGACCCCTTAGGAATGGCCGGTGTACGCCTGGAGGTGAAAGTACATATTGTCACAGGAGCCGTTTCTTCCGCGCAAAACATTGTGCGTTCATGCCGACGTAGTACTCTTGAAGTTGCTGATATCGCTCTTGAATCTCTGGCTTCAGCCAAAGCCACGCTGACGGACGAAGAGCGCGAACTCGGCGTTGCACTTGTGGATTTGGGCGGCGGCACCACAGATATCGCCATTTTTGACAATGACGCCATCAAGCACACAGCTGTTCTGGCTATCGGTGGACAGAATCTTTCCAACGACATCGCATTTGGTCTTCGCACACCCATAAGTTCGGCCGAACGTATCAAAATCAAATACGGCTGCACACTGGCGGACATGGTCAGCTCCAACGAATTTATTGAAGTCACTAGTGTAGGAGGGCGCGAACCCAAACGTCTTTCACGCCAGGTGTTGGCCGAAATCTGCGAGCCGCGCATGGAAGAAATTCTCTGCCTTGTGGACCAGACCCTTGTCAAATCCGGCTACAAAGGATTGATCGGCGCCGGTGCTGTGCTGACTGGAGGGGCTTCTCTGATTCGCGGATGTCAGGAACTTGGCGAACAAATTTTCAACCTACCTACGCGCATAGGTTATCCGCGTAATGTAGGGGGGTTGAAAGATGTTGTGAACAGCCCCAAGTACTCTACGGCGGTTGGTTTATTGCGTTACGGCGCCGAGCAGGAAGCTGGCGGGCAAAAAAGATTTAACAATCGGGGCGGTGATAAAAATATCTTTAATGCCGTGCTTTCACGCATGAAAAAATGGTTCAAAGATGTGTCGTAAGCCTGGATGTGTCGCTTCGGGGTTACGGTTTTGTTTACACTGTGAATGCGGTGCGGGTAAAGTTGGGAAGCAAGTAAAAGGGGAGGCATTATGGCTCAGTCAATTGTAAACGATATTGACACTTCATTGACGGTTACTGCCAAAATCAAGGTTATCGGCGTAGGGGGAGGCGGCGGCAATGCCGTGCAGAAAATGATCTCGGCAGGTTTGAAGGGCGTTCAGTTTGCCTGTGCCAATACCGATTTGCAACATTTGAAAAAAATGGATGCATCCATCAAAATACAGATCGGCGAAAAACTGACAAATGGCCTCGGTGCAGGCGCCAAACCAGAAATAGGTCAGAATGCCGCCATTGAGAGCAAAACTGCTATCCGTGACGCCCTTGCCGATGCGGACATGGTTTTCGTCACCGCCGGTATGGGCGGCGGCACAGGCACCGGCGCCGCTCCGGTGATTGCGCAGATAGCCAAAGAACTTGGCGCCCTGACTGTGGGCGTTGTCACCAAGCCTTTCACTTTTGAGGGATCCAGGCGCAAAAATGCCGCGGAAGAAGGTCTGAAAAACCTCAAGCAGCATGTGGATTGCCTGATAACTGTGCCCAACGATCGCTTGGTGCCCTTTGCCCCCAAGAAAACCCCCTTCAGGGATTTGCTGCAAAAAGCTAACGATGTCCTTCTTCACGCCGTAAAAGGCATTTCCGATGTTATTCTCGGCGAGGGCCTTATAAATCTTGACTTCGCCGATGTGCGCACAACCATGTCTGAATCCGGGCTCGGGCTCATGGGCACTGGTAGCGCATCTGGCGAAAACCGTGCCCGTGAGGCGACGCAACGCGCCATCATGAGTCCCCTGCTGGAAGAAGTGTCCCTAGAACGCGCCAAGGCCGTACTATACAACGTCACCGCATCTACGGACATTACCGGCGAAGAAGTTGAAGAAATCGGCAATATTATTGACGAAGCGACTCCACCGGACGCCAGTATCATCTTTGGCGTTCTGTATGACGACAATGTGGGCGATGAAATCCGCGTCACTGTTATCGCCACGGGAATTGATTCAGTCACGGATGTAGAAAAAAATCCGGCTACCGTGACGAAATTCTCCACAAACCAGAAGAAACAGAATTCCGCATCGTTGCACCGCAGCCATGCTCAAACTTTTCGTCCCGCCTTGGACAATTATCACAACACAAATAACGCCAGTCATGACCAAGATGAAAAAACGATCGGCGACACGCCGGTAATACAACGCCCTGCCTATGATACCCGTATTTATGGCACAAACGAGGGAAGGCGGCACAATCCTGGCCATGATGATTATACCTTTGATGAAGACGAGTTTGAAATTCCAACATTTATACGGGTGCAGGCTGACTAGGTCCTGTCGACATTCATAATTAAATGATATTAAGACATAGCAGTTTTGACAATCGCCTTTTTGTTGAAGCGGTTATGTGGATAGCTGAAACCGGCGCTACCGGCGTGATTTGCCGCCGGAGTATGAAAAATGGTCAAATGTCCACTTCGGGATATTGCCACAAGATACAATAAAAACAGCCATTTCGTTTTTTGATTTTGTTCAGCTCATGGCATTTTTTTTGTGGATAAAATGAATGGCGATAGAAAGAACCTAGTCTCCGACAGAAATATTTTCAGAATCCGCCTTTTTCGCCATGAAATGACCCGCGAGGAGTCCCATTGAGGTAGTGGCCAAATTTTTCGCACATTTTGGGCAGCCAAGTGGCGTGGTTTGGTTGGTTGGTGCCCTGAAGAATCGGGATATCGCGGCTGGGCCGTGACGGCTCCCACTTATGCCGATACCTCTTGCTTCATGTTCATATACCTTAAGGAGTTGCACCGCGAGACACTTGCAGGCGGGCTTTGCCTGCCATAAAGCAAGCATCTCAAGCATTAAATGCTCTAGCGCAGTCACACCGCCACTAGCATATTAGAGCCGCGTGCCCGTCCGGAAAATGCCCACCACCAGCGTGCGGCACCGGATCGAATTTCCCGGTTCAACCGCTCAAGCGGGTTATTCGAAGGTATAAGCGCATCGGGTCATAGCGCATGGCAATTCTGCGCCGGTCCTTGAGCCTTCCAAACATAATTTCAATTTTATGCCGCTGTTTATAAAGTGCTTTATCGTATATAATCGACT
>JAITNF010000079.1 GCA_031290615.1 Desulfovibrio sp.
CCCCCCCCCCCGCCCCCCCCGCACCCCACACCCCCCCCCCCCCCACCCCCCCCCCCCCCCCGGGGGGGCCCCCAAGACAAGTTTGAGCATGGCTGTTTTGCGCTCCAGCACGGTGAAATAGGCCAGATTTTCATGGGGTTCCAGCAGAAAGGCGTTCTTCGGCTGAATGTCTGTTGTCACGAAACCGCCTCCACAAGCTCCGGCGTGTTCTTTCCCGGATTCAGCGCCTTTTCGGCCTGCTCGAACAGGTTGGAAAGGATGGCATTTGAAACTAGCATACCGTTGCGCGTCAAGCTCAAATAACCGTGGCGTATGCGTATGAGTCCGTTTTCGTGCATGGCTTGGACAAATTTTTTATTGTCGTCCAGAAAATCGTGGCCCGTGGTGTCCAGCCAATCTTTCAGACACAGACCCCGCGCCGTGCGCAGGCGCAGCATGAGCATTTCCAAAGTGCGCGTTGCGTGCGTTAGCAATTCAGCATTGTCGTCAAGACAGGCGGCGCGGATTTTGTTTTCCCAGACCTGCGGGTCCGGAGGATTCGTCCAGCGCCGCCCGGCCATGGTGGACGTGGCGGAAGGCCCTAGCCCCAGGTAGTCGAGACCTTCCCAGTAACCCAGATTGTGACGGCACTGAAAATCCGTGCGCGCGAAATTGGAAATTTCGTATTGCATGTATCCAGATGACTCCAAAAAAGCGGCCCCCTCCATAAACATGACGTTTTGGTCGCGTTCAAGAGGCAGGACAACTTGCCCTTCTTCACAGGCTCGCTCCAAATCTGTTCCGTGCTCCAGAGTCAGGCCGTAGGCGGAAATATGGTTCGGGCCCATGTGGACAACATCCTTGAGGGTTTGTAGCCATTGGCGCACGCTCTGGCCCGGCAGGCCCCACATTAGGTCCAGGCTGATATTGGCAAAGCCGGCTTCCCGCGCCACAAAGGTCGCATGCAGACTGTCTCTACCCATGTGCGCTCGCCCGAGCATGCGTAGCATGGTTTCATCCAGAGTCTGTATGCCTATGGATAAACGGTTGACACCCGCAGCCAGATACTGGCCCGCTTTATCTCTGTCGCGCAGAGATTCGGGGTTGGCCTCCAAAGTGATTTCCGCCCTGGAAGAAAGCGTGAAATAGCGGGCCATCCGCTCCAGCACAATGCCCACAATGCGCGGGGGCAGAAGACTCGGCGTGCCGCCACCCCAGAAAACAGTCTGCACTTCCATCCCTACGTAGCAGTCCCCCCAATGGGCAAGCTCCAGAAGCAGTGTGTCCACATAGTCGCGCACTAGCGGCGAGTCCGCGGGGTCGATCCAACGCCCTATGGCCGTGGAGTGAAAAGCGCAGTAGCGGCAGCATGTGCGGCAAAAAGGAACATGAATGTAAACTATCATGGAAAATAAAATAGCAAAAATTGTGCCATTCTGAAAGCCCCGGCAAGGCCGGATTCCCGCCCGCTCGGGAATGAGGAGCATATCGCCCGGTTTCCAGATCGTCGCCCAGCAAACAGGAATTTTTGAGAATTTTGAAAATCAGGCGCATGGGCGCGCCGGCAAAGCAGTCACTCAATGGATTGGACTTGTTGGAAACATAGCATTTCAGCGCGTGGGAGAGATTCACTTTTTCAGAGATTGAGATCAGTAAATATAATATAGTTATGCCGCAAAAATCATCACAAAGGTGAAACTCTCGCGTGTAGCACAGGATTGACATGTCCCGGCAAGAAGCTATACTAAAAAAATATACTTTATTATACATGATTACTGACTTATGTTGTCCGTCATTATCTTCAATGATGACTGTGAGGGAAAGATGCTTACAAATTGTGGCAAGGCCTTGACGTTTGATGATATTTTGCTTGTTCCGGGTTATTCTGAAATAACTCCCGATTCCGTGGATATAACAACCCGGCTCACTCCAGGAATTCCCCTGCGCATCCCCCTGCTTTCCGCCGCTATGGACACGGTTACGGAATCGGCTATGGCCATTTCCATGGCCCGTATGGGCGGCATAGGCATTATTCATAAAAATATGCCTGCTGAAAAACAACGCCTGGAAGTGGAGCGGGTGAAAAAAAGCGAGAGTGGCATGATTCTTGACCCAGTCACCATTTCTTCCCGCAATTCGGTTCAGGAAGCGCTGGATCTTATGTCGAACTTCCGTGTCTCGGGTTTGCCGGTAGTTGACGACGGACGCCTTAAAGGCATTCTCACCAATCGTGATGTCCGTTTTGTGGAAGATGCCCATGCCGTGCGCGTTGCTGACGTTATGGCCGACAAAAATCTTGTCACCGTGCCCATGGGAACTTCTCTGGAAAACGCCAAACGTCATCTGCACGAACACCGAATTGAAAAGCTTCTCGTGGTGGATGGAGATAATCGCCTTTGTGGCCTTATTACCATGAAAGACATTGACAAGGTGCAAAAATATCCCAACGCCTGCAAGGACGACAAGGGTCGCTTGCGCGTTGGCGCAGCCATAGGGATCGGCAATGACAGCGAGATGCGCGCGGATCAGTTGCTGGAGGCTGGTGCGGATGTTTTGGTGCTGGATTCCGCCCACGGTCATTCCTTGAATGTTCTGGACGCCATTCGCGCAGTCAAGGGTAACTTTCCCAAATGTGAACTGGTTGCCGGCAATGTGGCTACCTATGAAGGAGCACGCGCTATTCTGGAAGCGGGCGCGGACTGTGTGAAAGTGGGCATAGGACCGGGTTCCATCTGCACCACCCGTATTGTGGCCGGCGTGGGCGTGCCGCAAGTGACGGCGGTGCTGGAGGCAAGCCGTGCCGCTCGCGAGATGGACCGTTGCTGCGTTGCCGATGGCGGTATCAAATTTTCCGGAGATATTGTCAAGGCTCTTGTTATGGGCGCGCATTCGGTGATGATAGGCTCGCTTTTCGCAGGCACGGAGGAAAGCCCCGGAGAAACCATTCTCTATCAGGGCCGTGCCTATAAAATTTATCGCGGCATGGGATCCATTGACGCCATGAAGGATGGCAGCTCCGACCGATATTTTCAGGAAAAAAGCAAAAAGTTGGTTCCTGAAGGTATTGTTGGCCGCGTGCCTTATCGTGGGCCTGTCATGGAGGCCGTGTATCAGCTTATGGGCGGTTTGAGGTCCGGTATGGGCTATGTGGGCGCAACCAACTTGCAGGAATTGCACAACAACACAATTTTTTGTGAAATATCCACCGCCGGTCTGAGAGAGAGCCATGTCCACGACGTCATCATCACCAAGGAAGCCTCCAACTATCGCATTGATAATTAGGGTAGCTCAACTTTGAAAGAGTATAACCGCTTTAGCAGTGTTGAAAAATGCGCAGTGGAGCCTGCGGAAGCGAGCGACCGATTCGATGTCTGCGCCAACAACGGTGCGTTTCAAAATTAAACTTTAGCATGGTGCACAATGCCGCAACATAAAGTCGTTATTATTGACTACGGCTCACAGGTCACGCACCTTATTGCGCGCAGGGTACGCGAGGCCAGCATTTATTCTGAAATTCACTCCTGTGTGACAACGGCGGATGAAGTGGCTGCGCTGAGGCCTTCCGCCATTATTCTTTCCGGCGGACCGTCCAGTGTTGGAGAAGAAGACGCCCCGACACTTGATCCGGGTCTGCTGGCTCTCAATATTCCTGTACTCGGTATTTGTTATGGCATGCAGCTTTTGACAGAAAATCTGGGCGGAGAGCTGGCAAAATCCGCCACATGCGAATATGGGCCGGCCGAATTACATTTCAACGCTCCCTGCGTGCTATGGGACCAAATAGACAGTCCGACGCGCGTCTGGATGAGCCACGGGGATAATGTGGTTACGCCGCCACTGGGTTTTACCGTGACGGGCAGCACCTCCGCCTTGAGCATTGCTGCCATGGCGGATGAAAGACGCAAGATTTATGCCGTGCAGTTTCACCCGGAAGTACATCACAGCGCCGCTGGCCGGAAAATGCTGCGGAATTTTCTGTTCAAAGCCGCCTGTCTTGAGCCGGACTGGACCATGGCTTCCTTTGTTGAACGCGTTGTCAGGGAAACATCGGCCTGCGTCGGAGACAGACATGTTATCTGCGCCCTTTCGGGCGGGATAGATTCCACTGTCGTGGCGGTGCTGTTGCACCGCGCCATCGGTAAAAATCTGCACTGCATCTTTGTGGAGAACGGTTTGCTGAGACTGGGCGAGGCGGATGAAGTGGCGGAGTACCTACGCGAACATTTTGATTTGAATCTAGCTGTTGTTCAGGCGCAGGATCGTTTTCTTTCCCGTCTCAAAGGTGTGGAAGACCCCGAACAGAAGCGCAGAATAATCGGGCATGCCTTTATTGAAATTTTTGATGAAGAGGCGAAAAAATTGCCCCATGCGGATTTTTTGGCTCAGGGTACCCTTTACCCGGACGTTATTGAATCCATTTCACACAATGGGCCGAGCGCGGTTATCAAAAGCCACCACAATGTTGGCGGGTTGCCGGAAAAGATGCAGCTAAGGCTCATTGAACCCCTGCGTGAACTTTTCAAGGATGAGGTTCGCAGGGCAGCTGCGGAGCTCGGCCTGCCCGACTTTATTGTCTGGCGTCATCCCTTTCCCGGTCCGGGTCTTGCCATCCGTGTGCTCGGCGAAGTAACAAAATCACGTCTTGATATCTTGCGCAACGCGGACAGTATCGTGCAGCAGGAATTGCGTGAGTCCGGCTGGTACCGCAAGGTATGGCAGTGTTTTGCCGTCCTCTTGCCCTTGCGTACCGTGGGAGTTATGGGTGATGGGCGCACCTATGAACATATTGTCGCCCTTCGCGTTGTGGACAGCGTGGACGCCATGACGGCGGACTGGTCACGCCTGCCGCCGGATGTCATTGCGCGGATTTCCACAAGGATCATTAATGAAGTCAGGGGAGTCAACCGCGTTGTTTACGATGTTTCATCCAAGCCGCCAAGCACCATTGAGTGGGAGTAGGATACCCATCTGAATGATATGACGGATATCATGACGGATATCATCCATGTTCGTGAACTAGGGCATGATGGCGGTGGAATGGTAAAGCTGGTATCGTTAGGCGGAAAAGGCGATGAGCAAATAATCATTTTTTACAGCGACAACAAGAAATATGCGCCTGAAATGTATAAAATTAGCGAGTACAACAACAATATCCGTAACGCTATAGTCGGAAAAATTGTCTGGGCTTGGGCGGATTTGAGTCAGAAATAGCCGCGTTGTGTGGATACAAAACGATTAGAATATATTAGAATATAAGGGACAGCCGGACAATATACGCTTGGCGACGAAAAATTTTGATAACATGATGGAAATTATTAAAAAAATTTCTGTAACTCAAAATATGCTCTCGCTTGTGCAGCCGTCGGCATGGAAATGCTCCTCTTAGCCGTTCCTGTTTCCACAATTTTTGATCAACGTAAGCAGGAGGGTGTGGATATATGACTCACCTCGGTGAAAGTCGTTGGTTACAGCGCTAAAGCAATAGACATGGAATCTGGTACACATCAGGTACATCCGAGATTACCGAATTGCTAAGCGTGCCTCCAGCATGGAGGAAGAAAGAATCCAATGAAAAGGAGAGAATATGAATATGCCAAACTTTTTATTCATGGAAGCAACGACTCTGATAGTCGCAGCAACCGGATTAGTCTTCCTGGTAATATTGCTGTACCTCTGGGCGAAAAAGTCCAGCAAGTGTCAAAATATTATCAAGATAATTCAAGGATTTTCACAGCATTCAAATGATAAATTCCATGGTGGGGGATGCTGCTAACCGGCCAGCAAACGACGCATCTCAAAGGGTCCACCATCGAACAGACATTGATCTAGGAGGGCTACGTAGGCGGTTCGCTGAAGATACTCACCCAGCCTTTTAAAGTTCAAGTTATCCAATTGGGCTTTTTTCTAAGTGGCCTTAATGAGTGCCAAATATCTGCTAAAATCTCCGCTACACTGGAGAGTTATCGTTAAGCGAACATTTTTGACGATACTGACATTTATATTTTTTCTGTCTGGCAGGTTGTTCTGCGCAACATCATCGGGAAGCTGTGCGCGACGACACTGGTAACAGATGGGCAGCACAGGAAAACGTGGTGTATGACAAAATAGTTACAGAGAGATTCTATTCATCCTCATCTGAAGGTGGCGGTGCTGGGGCTGGCGTACTTGGAGCAGGCAGTTCAGGTGGTGGGGTACTGGTCTTGTTTTTGGCGGATCTTCTCAAGCTGGAGCTTCTCCCACCAGTCAATGAACACTGACCATCATCATCAAGTCTGATGAATAAAATCAAGTACTGGACTTTTCTTACCGTCAGTTCAGCTTTTAGGTGTTGCCTATAAAAAAGGCCTGCTTGTATTATTAACGGCAGTGCTGCTTATACCGGCTTGCGTAAAATTTTCCAAGGATGCTCTACAGCTACAGCCTGAATCGTTGGTGAATCGCCAACTTCAAACGCGATGATTTGACACAACCAATTATGAAACCATATTGGGGGCCTCATCCGCAATTTTCCAAGACCTTGAGTTTACACTTGATGAGGTGGAATATAAACTTGGCATACTTGTTGGTTCAAAACGCAGAGATAGCCACTAGCGGCTGACATGTAGCCGTGGCTATCTTCCTTGCGATATTGACTGGCATTGCCACTCCCAAAGTGTACCAGGAATTTTTTGATAAACTTTTTCAGTCTGTCTTTTTGAGGCGCACGAAATATGAAAAATATAGCGCAACATGGTACGAACAAACGCCCAGTTCAATTGATGGCCTTGTTGTTAAGCGTGTTTCCATCAGTGATGACGGCCAGACATTTATCTTCAGGAGCGATAACACTGACAAGGATGAATACCTGAACAGAAAAATCGG
>JAITNF010000065.1 GCA_031290615.1 Desulfovibrio sp.
TTTTTACGGTATGTCTATAGATTTTACGACATCAGGCAAGATTGTTCGTTGCGATAAAAGTTAAGTGTCACAATGTGTTATAGTTCTTATGGGGTTTGACGATAGGCTAGATTGGTAGAGTAATGGGTCTGTAGCACGCAACAGCTTGGAGACTAAGTAGGAAATTTGTGGGTATTGACCAAGCGTAAGAAGTTTTTTTGCCGTTGGAAACGGTATTTGAGACGCCAGCTTTTGATGCCTGACAGTTCGATAATAAAGAAATAAGCCGTTGCCGTCAAAGAGTTTTTGCGGCTTCTCAGCGGGCTTGACGGTGCGTAGAGCGGTAATTGTCAAAGATATTGGAGTATCGTCTCCTTATTGAGTTTCAATACTCCCCGAAATAGGAAGATCTCTATGGGTAAAATAAGCCGGATTCGGACAAGCTTTAATCAAAAAATTTTTATTTTCAAGGCAGTTTGGACTTATCTGTATCCATCTGGATATTCAGTTGGCGGAAGGGGAGGGATTTGAACCCCCGGAGGGCGCAAACCCTCAACGGTTTTCAAGACCGCCGCATTAAGCCGCTCTGCCACCCTTCCGCAATAGAGATGAAAAATACACTTTCCGCAGACGCGCCAAAAATAAGGGCGACGCCAGCCGGCGTCGCCCAGAAACAAGCATCAGGCCCGCCTTAATTAATCGCGTCTTTTAGGCCCTTGCCGGGTGTAAATTTGGCAACCTTGCTGGCGGGAATGATGATTTCCTCGCCAGTTTGGGGATTACGGCCCTTGCGCGCTGCGCGCGTAACAACCCTGAAGCTGCCGAAACCGGTAAGAGTGATGGTTTCACCGGCGACAAGGGCTTCACGCGCAACATTGACCACCGCGTTCAACGCATCCTCGGCTTTGGATTTTGTGGGAAGGCCCTTGGCGTGAATTTTTTCAACAAGTTCAGCTTTTGTCATCGTCGTTCTCCATTAGAATTTAGGGGTTGTCCTAATTATAAAACCTAAAGCTTGCGCATCCGACTTGTTTTCTAAAAAATGCTGGGGATCATGTCAAATAAAAAAAGCATGATTGGCAAGAAAATTTGGCGATTCTTCGCCATTTTTACCCCCTCAAAGGCATGTCTAGACCCGCCTCCCGAGTCAAGGTGTTTTGAGCTGACTAATCAGATGCTATCCATGTCTCCGGCATCTTTTACGGTAATTTTCCCTGTGCCGTGATGAAATCCGCGCTATGTATCCCACAATCAAACGACCGGTATCAAGCGCGGTTAACCCTTCCACTGGCAAGGGGAGTGTCAAAGCAAGTCAAAATTATTTCACCGGCAAAGGGTCAATCATATGGGAACCTCCTTTTTGAAGTTTCCAATCAGTCAATTCATCGATTACCTGAATCCGATCATATCGTGCGCTCGCGACATTTTTTGTGTTTTTTGTTGACATTGGATGCCTTCCGGAATAAAAAATACAAATATATCTAGCTGAAATTATAAAGATCAGCAGTACCCTTATAAGGTGAAAACATTCGTTATGCAAAATTCTCAAAAATTCAATCAAACAAGGATGATTTTGGATAACAACATGTTTCCCTCTACAAATTTTGCCCGGAAGTTTGCTTTTGAAGGCTGGTGGCGCATGCGCAACTGTGAAGGAGACGTGCGTCCATAGTTTTATTGTGTAATTATGACCTGTAAACGCCGTCTCCCTGTGAGGCGGCATTTTTTTTGGTACCGGCACGCCCGTAGGGCGCTTGAACGTGACTGTTTTAACCGACTGTGTTGAGGACTTAGAGCTATGAACGAAAACACAAAACCGCATATCCAACTGACACTGCAACAGACAGCGCGCTGGCTGCCGGCGGATATGGACACGCCCATCAGTCTCTTTCTTGGCGCGGTGGGAACGAGGAACGGCATTTTGCTGGAGAGTGCCGAGGTGGACGGACGCTGGGGCCGCTACAGTATTCTTGCCTGCGATATGGCTTGCATTTTTTCCTGCAAGGAGGGAAACCTCTCTGTTTCAGTAAACGACAAACGCCTTGAACCGCTACGGCGTTTTGAAGGATGTCCGTTTGTCGGCGGTTTACGCGATCTCATGGGGCATCTGCATGTTTTGCCGCCGCAGAATTTCAAAAATCTTCCACCCATAACACGCGCTCTGTACGGGTATATGGGCTTCGGTATGGCGGGCCTTTTTAATGAAAAACTGAACGCTCTCATGCCCCTCGCGGAGGCGGACTGTGTATTGATCCTGCCGTGCACGGTACTCCTTTTTGATCACCTTTATAATCGGCTTTGTCGGATCACCTTGGGCGTTCAACCAGTGGAGGGCGGTTACGCATCCGCCGCTGGCGACTCCCCCGCAATGCCCGCCGCGCCGGACGTAATTTCGGAACCCGACGAGTGGGGCTACACTGACTATGTGACGCGCATCAAGGAGATGTTGCGTCAGGGCGAGGCCATTCAGGTGGTGCCGTCAGTCCGTTTCTCCATGGTTTTTTCCGGTGATGCCTTTACGCTGTACCGCCGCATGCGCCGCATTAACGCTTCGCCCTATATGTTTTATATGCGTTTTCCCGAATTGACGCTTTTTGGATCTTCTCCGGAAATCATGGTGCGCTGCACGGAAGGGCAGTTGCAGCTCGCCCCCATAGCGGGCACGAGGCGGCGCGGCGAAAATGACATTGAAGATTCGCTTTTGGCCGCAGAACTGTGTGAAGACCCTAAGGAGCGGGCCGAACATGTCATGTTGGTGGATTTGGGTCGAAATGATCTCGGGCGTGTGGCGCGTCCGGGCAGTGTCAACCTTGAGCGCTACATGGAGGTGGAACGATTCTCCCACGTCATGCATCTGACGAGTCGCGTGACGGCTCGTCTGGCGGAGGGGCTTGACGCTCTGGATGTGCTTTCCGCCACCTTCCCCGCAGGCACTGTTTCCGGCGCTCCCAAAGTGCGCGCCATGGAAATCATCAGGGAGCTGGAAGCTCGGCCGCGCGGTCCGTATGCCGGTTGTATAGGCTGGATCGGACTTGACAAGGAAAACGTCAATATGGACATGGGGATAACCATACGCAGCATGTGGGCACGCGACGGCAAGCTGTTCTGGCAGGCCGGAGGAGGTATAGTCCATGATTCAGACCCGGAATCGGAATGGAAGGAAGTGTGTAATAAATCTGCCATCATGCGCATGGTTATTCAGGCGGAGGATGAAGAATATGTTCTTGATAATAGATAATTACGATTCATTTACCTATAACCTGGTGCAGGCTTTTTACGCGCTGGGCAAAGAGCCGACGGTGTTGCATAATGATGCCCCCGCCCTGTTGCGGGTTGCGAAAGACCCCGATTTGTCCACAGTCTGCATTTCACCGGGCCCGAGTCATCCGGCAAAGGCCGGTCTTTGCCTTGATTTTCTCAAACTTCTTGATCCGCACGTCCCGGTGCTCGGTGTCTGCCTGGGACATCAGGTGCTGGGGCTTTTTGCGGGGGCAAGGGTGGACGTGGCCCCCTGCATCATGCACGGCAAGCAAACGGAAATAGTGCATGACGGCACAGGGCTTTTTACCGGCTTGCCCAATCCCATGACGGCGGGGCGATACCATTCCCTTGTGGTTTATCCTGACGAGAAAGCTCCAAATTCCCGCTTTACGGTGACTGCCCGCGCCCCTGAAGGGGAAATTATGGCTATGCAGTATAATGACCGGCCGTGGGTGGGTGTGCAGTTTCACCCCGAGTCTGTGCTTACGCCGTCCGGTTTACGATTGCTGGACAATTTTCCTCAGGCCGTTCGCGGCATGTCGTCTGACACGGTCGACATGGGCGCCATTCTGGAACGGCTGGCCCAAAAGGAGGACCTTACGGCGGAGATGGCCGCTGCGGGCTTTGCAGCGCTGATGGACGGCAGAATGACGGACGCGCAGGCGGGGAGTTTCTTGATGGGGCTGCGTATGAAAGGGGAAAGCGCCTTGGAACTCGCGCACGCCACGCGCGCGGCCCTTTCGCGGGCGGTGCGGGTAGATGGCATATCCGGATCCTGCATCGACGTTGTCGGCACCGGCGGTGACAAACGTTATTCCTTCAACTGCTCCACGGCTACATCGCTGACTCTGGCCGGCATGGGCTACAAGGTGACAAAACACGGCAACAGGGCCGTTTCTTCCAAATGCGGTAGTGCCGACGCGCTGGAGGCGCTGGGCATACCTCTGGACAGAGATCCGGCCTCTGTCGTCAGGATGATGGAACAACGAAATTTTGCTTTTCTTTTTGCGCCTCATTTTCATCCAATTTTCAAACATCTCGCTTCCCTGCGCAGAGAACTCGGTATACGTACTCTTTTTAACATCTTGGGGCCCATGATCAACCCAGCGCGACCTAGCCACTTGTTGATTGGCGTCGCAAAACCGGAACTTGTCCCCCTGATCGCGCAAACGCTTGTCCATTCCTCCCTGCACCGCGCCGCCGTCATTTGTGGGGCCGGAGACTATGACGAGGTAACGCCCATCGGGCCGGCTGTAACGATGATTCTGCACAACGGCGTCGTAACGCCGTTCAGGCTGAATCCCGCCGATTACGGCATGGCGCCGTGCACGCCGGACGATCTGGCGGTAAAAAGCAAAGAGGAGGCCGTGCTTGTGCTGAAGGAGCTGCTCAAGGGCGACGGCCCCCGAGCCATGCGCGAAATGATGATGCTCAACATCGGGCTTGCGCTCCATGTTCTGGAGGACAGCCCGGATATGGCTCTTTGTATGGCCAGAGCGCGGGAGGCTGTCGCCGCCGGCGTGGGCAGGAGGGTACTAAATGCTGCTTGAACGATTTTACCGCACCAAGTCCGGGGAGATTGAATCTCTCAGAAATATGGCGGAGCAGGGGAAACTGCCGGAAATTCATGACCGCAAACGGCCGGATTTTGTTGAAGCCCTGCAAATTCCTTCACCCTGCGTCCCGTTGGCGATTGTGGCAGAGTACAAACGCGCGTCGCCTTCGCGTGGGCACATCTGCGACAGCGTTCCTGTGGAAGAAGCGGTGGGCCAATACGCGCAGTCCGGAGCGCGCGCTATATCCATTCTCACGGAGGAAACGTATTTTCATGGAAATATGGATTTTCTGACGCAGGCCGCCGCGACACAGTTTTTTTTATCGGGGAACTTGCCTCTACTGCGCAAAGATTTTATTTTTGACTCCTTGCAGGTGCGGGCGACAGCCGCCAGTCCTGCCTCGGCCATGCTGCTTGTAGTGAAGTTGATCCCCGATTCCCTGATTTTGCGGCAACTACGGGAAGAGGCGGAAGCCTTCGGCATACAGGCGGTGGTGGAAGTTCTGGACGCGGATGACCTGCGCCTTGCCAGGGAAAGCGGGGCGCGCGTCATTCAGGTGAATGCCAGAAATCTTGATACGCTGGAGGTGAACCGCGACGCCTGCGTCCGCCTAGCGGAGTCGTTTCCGCCGGCAAACGGCGAACTGTGGGTGGCCGCCAGCGGCATAAGCCGCCGCCAACATCTTGTTCGGGCGGCGGACGCCGGTTTCCACGCGGCCCTTGTCGGCTCGGTTCTTATGGCCCAGGGCCGGCCCGGCGCCGCTTTGAGAGCACTCTTGCAATCCGGAGGGAAATAAGTCATGCTGATAAAAATTTGCGGCCTGACCCGCCAAGAAGATATGGATGCCGCTTCAGAGCTTGGAGCGGACTTGTGCGGTTTTATTTTTCATCCGAAAAGCCCGCGCCATGTGATGCCCAAGCGCGCCGCGCGGCTCCGGAGCGGCAAAATGCGCCGCGTGGGCATTTTTGTTGAACAGCGGTCGGAAGGCATTCTGCGCGTGATGGACGTGGCCCGGCTTGATTTTGCCCAGCTTCACGGCAAACAGAGTGTAGAATGCGCTCTGGAGATCGGTCCGTCAAGGGTCATTCGTGTTATTTGGCCGGACCTTTATTATCACAGGGCATTGCTGCATAACGAACTGCAAAAATTTTCCGCTTCCTGCGCCATGTATCTGCTGGACGCCGGATTTTTGGGAGGGGGTAGCAGCAACTGTTTAGAATGGCAGGATCTGGCCGGTCTTTCAGCGCCTCATCCCTGGATTCTGGCAGGCGGGCTTAACGCGTGCAATATCGGCAAAGCCCTCAGCCAGTGCACTCCATCCGGCGTTGATTTTAACTCCGGCATTGAAGAGGCGCCCGGTATAAAAAATTCGGACGAAATGCGTGAGGCCATAGGGCAAGTCAGGCTTGCGCTGGCGGGCTACGACTGCGTGAAAGAACACTAACAACAACAACTGGTGAATATGTATGAAAAATTCGTATTTTGGCGACGTTGGCGGGTGCTTTGTCCCGGAACTGCTCATGCCGCCGCTTCTGGAAGTGGAGGCCGCCATGGAAAATATTTTGCCAGCGCCGGAATTTCAAGCGGAACTTGAAGATTTATTGCACAATTTCGCGGGGCGTCCCACGCCGCTGACCTATTGCCCGACGCTTTCGGGTGTTCTCGGTTTTCACCTCTGGCTCAAACGGGAAGATTTGCTCCACACGGGCGCGCACAAAATTAACAACACGCTCGGACAGGCGCTGCTGGCAAAAAAAATGGGCAAAACAGCCTTGGTGGCGGAAACCGGGGCGGGACAGCACGGCGTAGCCACAGCGGCCGTAGCGGCACGGCTGGGCATGGACTGTACAATCTACATGGGCAGTGAAGACATTGCGCGGCAGGCCCCCAACGTCATGCGCATGAAGTTGCTCGGGGCAACGGTTCACGCGGTGGAAAACGGCACCCGCACCCTCAAGGACGCCATCAATGAAACGCTTCGGGCCTGGATATCTTCTCAGGAAAGCACGCATTACTGTTTCGGCACCGCTGCAGGGCCGCACCCTTTTCCCACGCTGGTCAGGAAATTTCAAAGCGTCATAGGCCGTGAAGCGCGTTCACAGCTTGTGAAAAAAACAGGGAAATTGCCGGACGCCATTGTCGCGTGCGTCGGCGGCGGCTCAAACGCCATAGGCTTGTTTCACCCGTTTCTGGAAGACATGACTGTGCGCATTATCGGAGTGGAGGCCGCCGGAGTTGGAGAACCTGGTTGTTTTAATTCCGCGCCGCTCAATCTTGGAGACCTCGGTGTGCTGCACGGCAATTACACCATGGTTTTGCAGAACAATGACGGCCAGATAGAACCATCGTATTCCATTTCGGCAGGGCTGGATTATCCCGGCGTGGGGCCGGAACATGTGTGGCTGTGCAAATCGGGGCGTGTCCGTTACGGTATGGTCAAGGACTCCAACGCATTGGCTGCTTTTCACTGTCTTTGTAAGACAGAGGGAATATTGCCCGCCCTTGAATCCTCACACGCTCTGGCCTATGTGCTGGATCATCCGCAGGAATTTGTGCCGGGATCCACAGTTGTCGTCAACCTGTCCGGCCGGGGAGACAAAGATATTGGTATAGTCGCCGGTAGAGAAATGAATCCATGAACATACTTGAGCAAAAAATCCGTCTTGCTATGGAAAAGAGGCGTCCGGCACTGATTCCTTTTCTTACAGCCGGTTTTCCCGACGGAGGACGTTTCTGGTCGAGTCTTGTGGAACTGGACGAAAGCGGCGCGGATATTATTGAAATCGGCGTGCCTTTTTCCGATCCGGTGGCTGACGGCCCTGTTGTGGAGGAGGCTTCGCGCCGGGCTTTGGCCAACGGCGTCACCCTGCGCGGGCTCATGAAGGAATTATCTGAACGCAAGGGCCTGATCGGGGCTGGCCTTGTCCTCATGGGCTACGTGAACCCGTTTTTGAGGTACGGTTTTGAAAAATTGGCCGATGATGCGGCGGCGGCTGGGGTGAACGGCTTCATCATATCGGACATGCCCTTTGAAGAATCAGCTTTTTTGCGTGGCATACTCAAAAAACGCGACATCGCGCTGATTCCGCTTGTGGGCCCGAACACGAATGAGGAGCGCATGTGGCTTTATGTCGCCGAGAACGAAGGGTATGTGTATGTGGTTTCCGTGATGGGCACCACGGGAAAACGTGGTGTTCTAGCGTCGCAGGTGGCCGCCACATTGCGCCGGGCGCGTTCTATATTTTCCCTGCCTCTGGCGCTTGGTTTCGGTCTGTATGACCCGTCCCAACTGAAGATGCTCCCGGACGACGCACAACCTGACGCGGTTGTTTTCGGTAGTGCGCTTTTGACGCACCTGGATTCCGGCGGGAGCGCGGCGGAATTTTTACAACGCTGGCGCTGATTTTTTGCGCCGCCGTGGGGCGGCGCAAAGCAGCCCAAGGTATAGCCTTCATCAAATGGGGCATCCGTGCTCCGGACGGCAGCCCTTCGCAACTGTGAAAAAAGACGGCTTTGTGCCCCTCTTGAATTGTTCCCAGACCGCTTCTTTGCCCTCGGCGACGTAAACATCATTGCAGTCGCATTTTCCGCCGACTTTGAGAGTCGGAACCGTCAGCAGGCCATCAACGGCCAGTGCGGCGGCCATGGCTTTATCAACTACAACATTGGCGAAACCATCGTCGTCGTTGTCCGCGCAGATAATGATTTTTGGTCAGGGTATTTCCGCAGCGCCATCTCGGCAACAGGAAGCAGGTTGCCAGCGGCAAAGGCCACCTTCACCATGACATGCACTCATACAGAGATAGCCCCGCACAATCAGCAGCGGTTCGTCTTGCGCTTTGCCAATGGCAAAAGAACAGCCCTTCTTGCGCCCAGAAAACGTTTTGTGCCGTCCGGCCCTATGGGGTGCAGCGTGGCCAGCTTCGCGTTTTCATCATACAGTGGCACGACGATCTTGTTATCGTCGTTTACCCTAAGCCCTGGTACAGACTTTACGCCCTTTGCCGCCAAATAAGGATGTCCCGTACATTCTGTAGGCGGTGTATTTCCGTTCTGCCTCGGCGGCCTCGCGGTTTTCCTCCGTGCGCCGTTTCAGGGTTTCGCGTTCGGATTTGCTCAGCTTGTTTTCGGCTGTGGCTGTCCAGGTGCCGGATTCGCCGTTTTGCCAATTATGATACCAGAGAGAGACAGGAGCATCAGCGGCAATATAAGCGCTGTCTGTACTCTTCAGCTTGTCAGGAGCGGGACGCGGTGTAAGGTGCCATCCCATACTATGGAGTCCACTAGTAGACCGGCATCACACGGACGGCATGGGCGGCGGTTTCTTAAGCAGCGTTCATAAAGCATCACCTTCCGCCTAAAACCGGCAGGCCGTAACGTCCGCCCGGATATGCTCACCACTTATCATGCAAACATGGCGATGATTCAGGGGCTGGCGGAAATATCGGCTTCGCCGTAGGAATAAAACGGGAGTTTGCTTGAAGTGTGAGTAATTTTTAGGTAATTTCGTGGTAAAAACGGAAGTCTTCCGGAAATCCTACTGCGGTTCACCGTTTGACTTCAGCAGGTCGTTAATCTTGTTTCTTATGGTATCTTTGCCACAGTCTTTTTAAGCTCTGCTTTGAATTTATATAACATTGCAGAAAGATATAGAATACCATCAAGCAGACGCTTTGCTGTTATGTCTTCTCCTTGACATTGTCGCTTTTGTGACACAACTTCATTAAGCGCGGCATCACAGACCTTGTGCCCTCTGCTGCCCAAAAGTGTTTCACTATGAACAAAGAAATCTTCGATGTCAGAAATGATTTTCTTAGATAGTTTTATATCCCCCCACCGACAGCACGCAGGCCGTCCAGATAATCGGCCCACTCCTGCATCATGCGGCGTCTCTCCGGCAGATATTCGGCATAGTTGTACGCGGCCCGGATGCTGTTGCGCTCGCCATGGGCAAGCTGCCGTTCAA
>JAITNF010000090.1 GCA_031290615.1 Desulfovibrio sp.
AAGGACGCATTGCCGGGGAAGTCTGAAGATCCTGGCGGAACATGTGCCGATAATCATTTATTTGTAGAAGCTTGTAATGTGGACAGCAAAGACTGGAGCGCCTTGGCGATATTTGTCATCAGAATATGGCAAGTGGTCAAATGTGCATAAACGATCCATACGTTGGGCCGGAATTGGAGTCCGGCAAATAATTTTCAATGCTCCTGTCATGTTGACATTATTGTCAATAAGTTCAAATAGTTTTAATTGAGTTCCGATGACCTCGCGGGCGCGCTTAAACTCACGAATCCATCGACTGATGCTGTTCAGATGGTATCCTGCAATATCAGCAAGTTGCTGCCTTGGAATACCGGAGTGACAGGCTTTGATTGCAATAGAGCGTACTTCGGGACTTGCTGTTTTCATGCAATAATGGCCAACATATTTTTAAATAATTTCAAAGTTGAAATGCTCTATCTTTGGCAATTTTTCATATTTCTGGCATCTTTAATACTTCTGATAAGAATATTGTTAATTTTGATTGCAATTCCATCAATTCTCATCGAAAATATCACCGACATCTATTTTGTCAAATAATTCGCAATCGTCATTAAAAGTACCAAGGTGATGGTAACTTAAAATCGAATAATTAACAAATTTTTTGAAGATAATGGTTCATTTTCAAGCCCAAATTTTTTAAATTTTGTAATTTTTGAATCAATAATATGCTTTAACATAATGAAATCCTAAGTTATAATAATAGATTTACCCCAAAGCGTGTTAACGTTAAAAAAAGGCAAACTATTCCCAAAAACCCCAAGAATTATCGCCAGCGCATACGTACATCAACTGATTTGCGATGGTGAACAGCCGTTTGTACGATGCGGGCGCAACTCCTCCAGGAATTCCGGAACCGGCTCAAAACCGAATTTTACGGCGTTGTCCACTGCTTCTATGGCCAAGTCATATTCTTTCTGTTCAAAACAGGCCAAGGCAAGGTTATTCCAGGCCGGGGCGAAAGCTGGTTCATCGCGCAGCAATTCCTTGCAGATATTCTTACATTCCTTGAAATTTCCCTTCATATATTGAGCAGAGGCTAGACTGTTTCTGGCTTGGACGAATTTCGGGTTCAATTTCAGGGCGTTTTCCAGGGCATGGATGGCCTTGTTCGGCTCCCTGCGTTGCAGGTGGACAAAAGCGATATTGCTCAGTGGCACGGCAAATTTGGGACGACAGTTGGCGGCTTCCTCATTGTAGCGCAGGCATCCGTCCAGATCGTCGCGCTGAAAACAGATGCCGCCGAGTTGCACATAGGCCTCCGCCAGATGGGGCGAGTTGCGCACGGCATTCAGCAGGGCTTCTTCGGCGGCCGCGAAATCCAGCTTGGAGAGCAGGGCAAGGCCAAGATTGTAGTAGTGGTTGGCGCACTGCGTGTTGGCGGCTATTTCGTTTTTCAAATCCGCAATGTATGCGTCCACATCATCATAGCGTTTTTTCATTCGAGATTTCCTTCTCTTTGTAACAAATCATAATACCAGATACAAAAATCAAAAATCCCTTGATATTTTTCGTCATTATTCACAATACCAAGGGCACATTCCCAAGCGCCCTTGCCGTAATCGTTTCCGTGTTCGCCCTGCCTTGCCGCGTGGCGCAAAAAATTGTTCACAAGCTGCCCCGTGGTACATTTTGTCGCGTCCGTGCGCAGGTCAAGCGGATCATTGGGTTTCTGGAAAGGATCCCAATTTTTGTAGCCGAGGCGGTCTATGAACTTGCGACGTCGCGGATTCATTTTTTCGTAAATTTCGCGTTTGCACTTTTCCTGTTCTGCGGTAAGGGGCTGGAGCATGCCGTCGCGGAATACGGTATCCGAGATTGCTGCGAACATGAATCAATCTTCTTTTTTGGCTGGCCCGATGCCCAGATAGGTATCATCATAGTTTGTCAGCAGCGCCATGGAAAGGGGAACATACATTTCGTGCAGGGCTAAAAAGCGACTGTTCATAGTTGTCGTGATTTCGCGGCTCATATCGTAAAGGCGCGCCTGGATTTTGTACAGATGCACGGTGAGGTAAGGATTGCCCTTTTCAAAACCGGAAAAACCGCACACATGGCTTTGGCCGGCAATGACAGCAGGCACACCGTAGATGCGGCAGGTGACAGGGCGTTCTCCGTACAGCAGACAGCGGTCGTTCTCATCCAGCAGGGGACATGGTGCCCGCACCCCGGCCGCACGAGTCATAATGGCTTCAACCTTTTCGCCGTCCTTTTCCGCGCGGAACATGTCCCGCTTGAAGCGGGTCAGGTCACGGTCAGTTTGGGAGGCGTGCTCCATGACGGAGGAGCGTTGCGGACCGTAGTCAAAGGCCGCGAGAAAGGCCTGATTGATGTACATGGCCTCCACAAGGGGGAGATCAAATAGTGCGTGGCAGCAGTCGCTGCAACCTTCCCGGCAGCGCACGCAGTCGGGCTGGGTTTCCCGCACGCGGGCAAACAGGACGTCGGCCTCTTTTTGCAACTTCTTGTAGGCTTCAAAAACAGCGTCCAAATCCGAATTCATGACTTACCTTAAAAAAGCCGCCGGGCGAAAAACATCCGGCGGCGTCAGAGGTTTTTACTCGTTCGCCGGATCAATTTTCTTCAACGGCAATGGCGCTTGATTCACAAACTTCCACACAGGATTCACATCCAAGACACTCTTCAGCTTTGGCGGCTTCAGATTTTCCGTCCTTCATTTCATACACTTCGACGGGGCAAACATCCACGCATTCGCCGCAGCCTACGCATTTGTCAGCATCAACATTTACTGTATAACCCATTGTAACCTCCATAAATAAAATAGGATGCAAAACTTCAGAGGGACGGCTAGGCGCCGTTCAGCAATGCTTATCCAGACTCTTTCGCTCTGTCAAGCGGCAAAGTGCAGTGATGCTAACATTCTGGCTTACTCACTGACAGCCTTCATTATTAACGGTATCGTCAATAGATGTTTGCTCAAACGGCAACTCATCTTGTGTGCACTGCCACCAGAAATGATGCGGTATTTTTGGTATATCTCGGGGCTACGACGCTACCCGGTTCCGGAACGCTTTGCCTGAAAAAAGTATCACCCTTCAGTCAGGCATGACAATTTCAATCACACGGAAACATCGCACTGTCTGTGCTTTCGCGATCGTCCAGGCGGGCTGAGATCGCCGGAGAACAGGACATCCGTTTTTTCTCCGGCTCAGATCAACTGGCGGATACCCAAGAGCAGATCAATAGAGCAGATCAATTTTGAAAAAGTTGCTTCGCTCCGCAAGGATTTACAGGCAACTCCTTGCCTCGAGATGCTTGCAGGTGGACTTTGCCTACCGTAAAGCAAGCATCTCAAGCGTCTAAAGCGGGTTAAACTTGAGCTGTCCGCAAGCGGCGCTGATATCCTGCCCTTTGTTTTTGCGCACCACCGCCGTGACGCGGTGCTTCCACAGGCACTGCTCAAAGGCGAGCACCCGAGCCGGGTCTGGGGCCGTATAAGGCGCGCCGTCGATGGGATTGTAGACAATAAGATTAAGCTTGCCCTTGACCTCCCTCACAATGTGCGCCAGTTCTACGGCGTCTTCCTGGCTGTCGTTGACGCCGTTCAGTAACAGGTATTCCAGTGTGATCCGTTCCCGCGTCTTGAGTTGATAGGATTTGAGCGCCGCCAGCAGAGCGGGCAGCGGCCAGTGTGCCGCCTTGGGCATGATTTTTTCTCGCGTCGCCTGATTGGGTGCGTGCAGGGACACGGCAAGGTAGCACAATCTACTTTCGTTGAGTTCCCGAAGTCCATTTTCCAGCCCGCAGGTGGAAACCGTGACCCGTCGCGGCGAAAAGTTGAGTCCCATGTCATCGTTCAGGCTTTTAAGAGATCGTAGCACTTCCTTCAGATTGAGCAGGGGCTCGCCCATGCCCATAAAAACCAGGTTGCGCAGCACCGGGTGATCCGGCCGACTGTCTCCCAGATGGGCGCGGGCCGTCAGCACCTGCCCCAAAATTTCCCCCATGCGCATATCGCGCTCAAATCCTGCCTGCCCTGTGGCGCAAAAGGTACACCCCATGACGCAGCCCACCTGACAGGAAAGGCACTGTGTCCATCGCCGTGTGCCGTCGCTGGACTTCGAGGGGATGAGCACGGTTTCCACCAGAGCGTCGTCGTGCAGTCGCAACAAAAATTTTGTGGTGCCGTCGCGGCTTTCCTGCACAGCCCGCACCTCGGGCCAGCCGATATGCGTGTGCCAGGCGAGCCGCGTCCGGCACGCCTTGGGAACATTGCTCATGTCGTCAAAGTCTCGCGTCAGCTTCTGCCACATCCACTGCCAGACCTGGACAGCCCGAAAGGCGGGCTCACCGAGTTCAGTTTGCATCCAGACCTTGAGTTCCGGCAGAGTGAAATCAAGCAGATTGATCACGGGTGGCGCGGGGCGGAGTGGCGCAATGTGCGGGTTTGCAAGCGCTGGCTGATAAAATCTGCGGGCTTGACGCCGGCTGGAATCGCTGAAAGGAGAAATGCCGCGCAACCCATCATGCGGTGCCCCCCGGCCGTGCCCGCGTCATGAAAATAGGCGTCCGCAAGGCGTCCGATGTCCCGCCCTCCGTCGCCGCGGAAAATCACAACCATGGTATCGTCCACAATACTACTCACCGCCACCCAGCGGAGATCGTGCACTTTGGTGAAAAAATCCGCCATCGTCACCAGCAGGTCGGTGTTGTTGACATGGAGCAGGGGAACGTAGACACCCCCGCCGCGGCAGTCCTTGAGGGAGCGGAAGGCCAGAGAAAAAAGCGGCAGCCACTCGCGCAGATATTCGCTATGGACTATACGGCGCAGCAGGTTGCGGTCCGCGAAACGCGAAAGCCATTGCCAGGCGCTTAAATTCTTGTCGGTGCCGCCACGTTCAAATGTGCCCGTGTCTGTGCGTATGCCGTAGAGCAGAGCTGTGGCAAGACGCGCGTTGGGACGTATGCGCAGAATGGTGAAAAAATGCGTCATGAGATTGCTTGTGGCGTCGAGTTCGGGCGTATAAGGCTGTAAACATCCTCGGCGTGGCGCGCCGTATTTTCCGCGTGAAGTGGATGGTGATCAATGACGAGTGTAAAGGGGATATTGTCGAAAAGCTTGTTGTGGTATGGCTGGGAATCCACAATGGCGAACCGGTTGAAAGACTCCGATCTTTTCGGCGTCCAAGGCTTTACAGTAATACGCAGATGTTGAATCATGTCAAGATTGTCCGGGCGCGTCACCTCGTTGATGCGCATGATCTCCACATTATGAATGCGGTTGTGCATGATGCGCTTCAAGGCCAGGGCGCTGGCCATGGCGTCCTGGTCGGCGTTGATCATTACGCACCAGTGGTCGGACGCCTCGCCACTGCTTAAAACGGTTGGTACATTCGCTGCCGGTCATGACAATTTCTGTTCCTGCAAGTCATTCAGATTCCAATGCCACGCGTTTCAGCTGCCACGAGCCGCTTCAGGACGGACAGGGAAGCCTCAACACCTGGCCAGTGGAAAACTTCCGCCAAATGGACCGGATTGTTGACAAATCTGGCCATAAGTTCTGTCGCCGTCGCGTACTGCGCGGACGACAATTTCGTGAGCGGCAAATGTTCGTCCTGCTCGCCGGGCGCGCTCCAATGCACAAGACCGGTCGTTTCCGGCAAGTCTGAAGTCAGCAACCGGCTCTGATCATAAATCAAAAGATGGGCTACGTCCAGACACAGGCCGAGGCCGTGATCCCGCAAAAAATCGTCACCCAATTCCACAAGGTCGCAGCAGAAGACATTTTCGAGCAACAGAGGAATATCGGACGCCCGTTGCCAAGCCTGCGCAAATTGCCGCAGTAGCTGGCGCTTGAGAGCGGGTGAACCCTGCGGGGGATGGAGCACGGCAAGTCCTGGCGCAAAAGTGGCTGCTTTACGGCAGACAGCCAAGGCGATATCCGCCGTCTCAGAGGCGGTATACTGGACGCCTGAACGCGCGGGCCACGGCAGGTCAAACGGCAGATGCACATGAAAGGAGAGAGACAGGCCCGCCAGCTCCGGCGGCACATCGGTTTCTGTATAGTCAAGGCAGGTGCGGTATTCAAAAAAACACAGGGCAACTTCGTCCACTCTGCCGTTCAAAAAATATATGTTTTCCATCACCGTGCCGGGCAGAAGACAGGACGGCGCGGCAAAGCTGACTAACGCGGTCCCTTCGGGCATCCTCCGCAGAGCCGTCTCTCCCGTGGTTACAGCAAACTCCGCACGGGCCAGTTCCGGGTCTCGGCGCATTCCTTGGCTTTGAGTCCGCCCAATACACACACCGCCCCCTTGCGAGCCACTTCGGCAAGCACTTCGGCAAATTCTCTGAAGTGCCCGGGCGTGACTGCGAAAATTTCATCGCGCATCTTCTGCAAATCCTCGTCCGTTACGCCTGTCAGTCGGCGCGTCAGAGCCTGCGATCCCTTGGCGTCCGGAAGCATGTAAGCGTCCATATCGCCGATGGCCCCCACAATGGCGCGGGAGAGCTGCTCGCCGTCCGGCGTGAAGCTGCGCAGAAAATCGGCCAGTTCGTCATAGGCGGTAAGGGTTTCTTCCACATTGGGGTCACGATAGGAGAAAAAAACCAGCGTACCGCTCAGGCGGTCCAGGAAACAAGACGCTCCGTAAGCGCCGCCGCGTACGCGCACGGTCTCCCACAGGCGTCCCATGCGCAGGCAGCGTAAAATCACGTTGGCCGAGCCATGCCATGTGTAACCTAGATCATAGACATTGGCGGCCTTGCCTACATAATTCACCATAACGGGGGCGATAAATGCCTCCGCTTCGGGCAGAAGCAGGGGAAGTTGCGTGTCCGGCGCGCCATCGCGGCGCCTGGGAATTTCGCCCAGAAGAGCGCCGGCGTGTTTTTCCGCCAGAACAATGCCCCGTTCCTCCGCCGTGCAGTCAAAAATCGCGTCATCGCGGACAATGAGCAGGCTGCGCAGACTTTCCATATCTGCGAGAAGCGTTTCCGGTTCATCCTTCAGTCGTGTGAGTAGTTCGCGAACCGATGTCAGATAGCTCACTCCGGAAGTACGCTCGGCCAGCGCTCCGGCGCCGGTAAAGCGCGCGCGCAGACGCAACCCCACCACCGCGCCGGCGGTTTGCAGACCATGCTCCAGACGGGCCTTTTCCTCCAACAACATCTCGCGTAGACGTCCCCGGAGTATGGCGGAATCCCGCTGGGGTTCCAATAAAATTTCCCGGAAAATCCGAAACATGTCGGGAATTTTTTCGTACACCGCCTTGCCCGTGAGGCTCAGGTGCCGCACCGTATCACGCCTGCTGGTAAGTCCGATAAAAGCGCCTGCCCCAAGGCCGCCGGTTTTGGCCGCCACCCATTCGCCCAAACACGTGAAATTGCGCCTGTCTGTGCCGCACTCCGTTAGGGAACGCAAAAAAAGTGGCAGAAGCGGAACAAGATTGTCCGGCAGACGGCGTATGGGCAGAAGAAGCGCCACATGGGCGATGCCGTTAGTGGGCAGTTCGTGGCTCAGGCTTGTATGGGGCAGGTCGGCCTCACGACAGGGAATGGGGATATTTTTCCGTGGCAAATCGTCAAGGGTGAGGCAGGGGATGGTCGCCAGTGCCTTAGGGCTGTCCGGCGTGAGTTGAGCCTCTTGTAGACGGCGTGTCCGCTCGGACAGACTGCGGCGGTCCCGGGCGTCACTACGCGTGCGCAGGGCCTCAAGACGGGCGGCTTCCTCGGCTTCGCGTTTTTGCCCTAGATTTTCGTCCGGCTTCAGAACCACAGTGACCCTGTGACGGTTTTCCAGAAATTGTTCCCTTATGCATTTTTCAAAGACCTTTTCCCCGCAACCCAGGCGTTCCTTGATGGCGGCCAGGGGTTTTTCAAAGGCCAGAGCTCCCAGCGGGTCTCCGTCGTACAGCCAGGTGGAAAGGGCTTGAATCATGGCAGACAGCCCGCGCGGAAAACGGCCTGAATTGTTTTCCCTGTAGGCGAATTCCACGCTGTTCACAGCGGCTTCCACCGAGGCGGTGTCCGTTCCTTCTTCCGCAAGGCGCGCAAGCGTGTCAAAAATCAGTTTTTCCGCCGCGTCAACGGCCTCCGGAGCAATGCCCTTGAGGCCGGTGGAATAATACATCTGCCGCAGGTCGGTTTCCAGGCCGCAGCCGGTGGTGTCTTCCCCCAGTCCGGAGTTGATGAGGGCCTTGCGCAGGGGCGAACCCGGCAGGCCTTCCAGAATGTGCTCCAGCATTTCCATGAGCATGGCCTGTTCAATGTCCCCGCGTTCGCCCAGCAGCCAGTTGACGGTGAATAAGGCGCGATTTTCGCCTTCAGTCGCCGCATAGGACCTTTTAACGCGCCCGGCCAGGTCTTTGTGCTCCTGCAATGGCACGGCGGAATTAACTGGTTTGCGCGTATACCCCTGCAACTCTTTGTTGATGAAGGCAAGACGTCGGGGTTCGGGATCGTCACCCCAGAAAAAGAAACGGGCGTTGCCAGGATGATAATAACGGCTGTGAAAATCGCAAAACTCCGCGTACGTGAGATCCGGGATATGCTCCGGACTTCCACCGGAATCCAAGCTGTAGATGGTGTCGGGAAAAAGCGCTTGCTGGCTCTGTTCGGCCAGCATGGAATCCGGCGAGGAATACACGCCTTTCATTTCATTGTAGACAACGCCCTTGAACGTCCACGGCGCTTCGGGACTTTCAACCTCAATATGCCAGCCTTCCTGCCGGAAAACGTCTTCGCTCAGGCGCGGATGAAAAACTGCGTCCAAGTACACGTCCACAAGATTGTAAAAGTCCTGCAAGTTGGCGCTTGCCACGGGGTAGCAGGTCTTGTCCGGAAAGGTGAAGGCGTTCAGAAATGTTTGCAGAGAACCTTTGAGCAGTTCCACAAATGGTTCCTTGACAGGATACTTCCCGGAACCGCACAGGACGGAGTGCTCCAGAATGTGCGCCACGCCCGTGGAATCCGATGGCGGCGTGCGGAAGCTCACGCCGAAGCATTTGTTTTCGTCCACATTGGCGATGGATAGCAGTTGCGCGTCAGTGGCGTCGTGCCGCCACAAGCGTGCCGTACCACCGATTTCTGTTAATTTTTTTTCTAGAACAAGAGTAAATCCGTGTAATTGCATTATATTTTCCTAAATTCTCGAAACTGGCGACAATACGTTTTTCAATTCTTCACAGACTGTAACACAGACTGCATTCCATGACTCAAGGAGGCCACAGCCTCGTCAAATTCACGTTGGAGGGAGTCCATCAGCTCACGCACGGAGATAATTTCGTTCACGCGAAAAACATTGGCCCCACAGAAGGCAAAACCGCGCTCCAGATTGCCCTTCATGGCGTTGATGAGCGCTTGGGCGATGCAATACGGCGTTTTTTCCTGCTGACAGGTGCCCACGCAGTGAAAAATGCACTTGAAAGGTTTTTTCAGGCCATCGCGCACGGATTCGATAAACTGGTTGTACAGCGCGCGCCCTGGCATTCCCACAGGGCTGGAGATAATTGTCACGTCTTCCTCCCTGGCGGTGAGGTAGCTCTGCTTGAAGCGCGCGTCGGCGTCACATTCGTAGGTGGCGACGAAGCGGGTTCCCATCTGTACGCCAGCCGCGCCTAGGTCGAAAAACTGTTTGATGTCCGCCCCTGTATACACGCCTCCGGCGGCAATAACCGGCACTGCGCGGCCTTTCTGATCTTCAAAGGGTTTGACGGCCTCCACCACCTCGGGCAACAGTTTTTCCAGCGCAAAAGCGGGGTTCTGTATCTCGGTCAGCTTAAAGCCCAGATGCCCTCCGGCTCTCGGGCCTTCCACCACAAAGGCGTCGGGCAGATAGTCAAAGCGGGAGAGCCATTTTTTCACAAGAATGGTGGCGGCTCTGGCCGAAGAAACAATGGGCACAAGTTTTGTTTTGAATTCTTCTTTTTTGTCTTCGCACAATTCCAGGAGATGACGGGGCATGTCCGTGGGCAGACCCGCTCCAGAAAAAATGATGTCCGTCCTGTTTTCAATGGCGGTGCGTACCATTTGGCTGAAAGTGGTCAGCGCCACCATGATGTTGACGCCGATAATGCCGTCGGTCATTTTCTTGGCCTTGAGGATTTCTTCACGCAGGGCGCGCACGTTGGCATCCACGGGATTTGTGGCCACATCTGGCTCTTTCATGCCGATCATGGCCCCGGCGATAACGCCAATACCGCCACGTTCGGCAACTGCCGAAGCCAGACGGGACATAGATATGCCCACACCCATGCCACCCTGTATAACGGGGAATTTAGCCGTAAGATCGCCAATTTTCAGCGGGAGAAAAGGCATATGGAAACCTCCGGAAAGACAATATCTGCCTGTCAAATTTTACGCTCCTGACGGTCGTTGCAAACATTGTCTCCTTTTATAAACTGAAACGTAACGGGATGCAATAAATTCCTGCCTTTTGAAAACTAGGCATCCTATAACTGTAACATTTTGAGTTTTTTTAATAAATTTTCAGCCTTTGCCTTGCCGATTCCCGGCACCGCCTGCAGTTCTCCGGCAGTGGCGGCGCGCATGGCCTCAACAGTTTCAAACTTTTCCCACAGCAGACGCGCCGTGGCCGGCCCGATGCCGGGCAGGCGCATGAGTTCGCCGGAGAGGGCCACGTTGCGGTGTGCCCTGCTGTGACGGCCTATGACAAAACGGTGCGCCGTATCCCGGATATGCTGCAAAAAAAGCAGTTCCGGCCCACCTTCGCGCAGTGGCAGAGGATTGGAGCGGCCAGGAACAAAAATTCTGTCGCCAACATTGCCGGCACGCCGGTCAGCCTTGCCGTCCTCGTTCCTGGCCTTGGCAATGGCCGCCACGGGGAAAAGATTTTCCCGACCTGCTTCGACCAGCGCCCGCCACACGGCGGCAAGCTGGCCGCGCCCGCCGTCTATAAGCAAAAGGTCTGGCCATGGCGGGCCGCTGTTGAGCCGGCGCGGCACCCAAGCGTACAGGCCGGCGTAGTCGTCCGCGCTGTCGGGCATGGCATAGACGCGATAGTGCTGGGGCGCGGGGCGGTCCTCCTCGAAAACAATGAGCCCCGCTCTAGTTTCATGCCCGCCGGTGTGAGAAATATCCACACATTCGATACGTCGGAGCGGGGTTTGCAAGTGTAGCGCTCTGACAAGCATATCCGTGAGAGAGTGTTTTTGTCTGAGGCGGGCTTCCCCCCGCGCGTTGGCGACGGCAATGTCCACAAGCTGGTTGTCCCGCGCATTCTGCGGCGCGACAATGCGCACCACCCCACCTCGTTTTTCGCTCAGTGCCTGCTCCAGGATCTCCCGCCCGGAGCCTGAAGATTCCGAATCCGATTCGCCGTCTGACGGAGTAAGCCAAGGCAGAAGCACCCTCGGCGGCGGCTGGAGCGTGGTGTAAAACTGGCTTAAAAAGGACCAGAGCAGTTCTGGAGCGTCTTCAAAGTCAAGGCCGCTGAAGTAAAATCCCCTTCCGTCGGTAACAGAGCCGTTCCGCACAAAGGCCATGCCGACGGCAAGCCCCTTCTCCGCCGAAAATACCCCCACAGCGTCCATATCGCCGCCGCCGTGCAGTACGGCAGCCTGACGCTCCACCGTGTGCTCCACAGCCTGAATCTGGTCACGCAAAAGTGCGGCCCTTTCAAATTCAAAAACTTTGGCGGCATGAGTCATTTCTTTATGCAAGCGCGAAAGCAGCTCTTCCGCGCGGCCTCCCAGCAATTCGCAAACCTTGTACACTGTCTGCTGATAGGCTTCGGGCGTTGTCAGGCCCATACAGGGGGCCGGACATTTGCCCATGTGGTAGTAGAGGCAGGGCCGCACGCGGTTTTTCATAGCCATGTCCGAGCAACGGCGCAGGCCAAAAGCATTTTGTAGAAGCTTCCATGTTTCACGGGCGGAAACGGCCGAGGTGAAGGGACCGAACAGGCGTGAGCCGTCACGGCGCGTGCGGCGTACAATTTCCAGACGCGGGAAGGGATGTTTTATATTGAGCCGGAAAAGAACGTACTGCTTGTCGTCGCGCAACACAATATTGTAACGCGGTCGGTGTTTTTTGATGAGGCTCGCCTCCAGAAGCAGTGCCTCCTTTTCCGTGGTGGTGCTGATGGTGTCCAGACTGTGCGCGTGACCAAGCATGACCAGAGTCTTCGCCGTTTGGCGTTCGGGGTGGAAATAGGAGAGGACGCGACGACGCAATACGCGGGCCTTGCCCACATAGATGATGCGGCCGCGTTCGTCTTTGTAGAGATACACGCCGGGCGCGAGAGGAAGACTTTGCGGATTGGGTTTTTCCAACAAGAGCGGATCAACTTTGAGAGTATATTTTGACCAGTTTGCCTTGCATTCCGATTCCGGACAGCGAAAGCTGTCCGGAATCGGAATGACAGCGCAAACAAATTGTGCTCCTGTGGCGGGAGCCTGCTTTAGTTTTCTATTGTTCTGTCCAAGCCTGCAACGCGTCCACAATTTTGCGGGCTTGATCCACGCTGGAAATTCCAAATTTCGACTGACGGCGATACTCCCCACCCGACTTTCTGTAGCGGACTATAACATATTTGTCCGGTCCGTAATCGCCGCTTTCATGGCGCCATTCCTGAAAGCGGAACAGTATCGTCGTCCACGCGCCCCTGGTGAGGATAACTTTGTCAAGCTCGTTGACAACCGTCTGGCCGTTTTCCTCATAGCTCACAGTTATGTCGTCGATGGATTCAAACAAAATTATACCCCTATGTCGTCGATGGATTCAAACAAAATTATACCCCTGTAAATTGGCCAGCACTCCCCGCACTTCTTCAGGCAACGATTGTGGTTTGAGCTGCATGGTTGAGGGCGCCGGGTCGCAGAGGCGTCCATTTTGATTTTGGCCACTGCGGTAAAGGCCATCAGAGTTTCCGCTAGGGGCAGGTCTCTATTGTTGCCTATTTTGCGACAAATCGTGTCCAAAACGGCTTCAGACGCTTTAATGGGTTCTATTTTGGAAAGTTCAGCCATATTTGTGCCTCCTGTTTGCAGGTTTCCGATTTTATCGGACAAAGGCAAAAAAAGGTTTAGGTTCTGTCGTGATTCATTCTATCCACAAAAAGAATTGCCACGATTTGAACAAAACCCAATTCCGGCCCAACGTATGGATCGTTTATGCACATTTGACCACTTGCCATATTCTGATGA
>JAITNF010000092.1 GCA_031290615.1 Desulfovibrio sp.
ACAGCGCGAGCTCAAGTTGCTGCGAACACCAGAATATGAAAAACCTGTTGAAAGCCGTAGCGGAAAACAAGGGAATGGCTGACGCACCTCCCAACTGCACTAAGCGGAGAGCATTGCCCGGCGCGGACATGAGCATGCCCCACCCGAAAATAGCCCCAGCCAGTCCGGCCATCGCCCACAGGGGCATGCGCCGGAGCGTACGAAAACGGTAAATGCAGACGCCTAGGGCCATGAGTATGGCAAGCATCCCCAAATTTTCGTTGCTCCAACCAGCGAGAATACCGGCGCCAATATATAAGGGGCCGCCCGGCAGGTGAAAGTCGCCGCGCTCCGCCCAAAAACGGTAGGGCACGAGAAAGGCCGTGGCAAAGGTCAACGAATAGCCGTAGTCTGGTGTTCCGGTGCGCCAAAAAAAACCGTGCCGAACGCGGGCAACGCGAGCCACACCAGGCCTGCCAATACAATGATGTGCCACGCCCGCAAATTTTCGCGCCAACAGACGCCCAGGGTGAGTAGCGCACCGCAAAAAACAAGGTAAACAAACATCAGAGAGGATAGCACCGGGTGTAGCCAGACCGGACCATGCAGCAGGCAACGCGACAAAAAATGGCCGACAAACTTTCCAGACCAAGTCAAATGCTCATGCACCTGCGCCGCCCACACAGCAGCAAGGGAAGAATCACCGCTGCCATAGCTGAAATCGTCATAAATCCACGGCGTCATCGCGCAGAACCAACCCATAACACCGACAATTCCCGCAATGGGGAGCAATATGCGCAGGCTGTCTCCTTTTCGTGTCACGAAGCACCTCACGCTTGAGATAACTGCTTTATGGTGGACAAAGTCGGCCTGTTACATGCGATGCAGAAACTGACAAGCAAACAAACTGTGTTCGCTTTTCAGTATGTTGTCGTGTTCAATCGACGGACCCTGACGGGCGGTCAACACAGCCCTGACACCACCTCAGTGTGCCTGCCGCAGACGACAAAAGCCATACAGCAGCAGCGCGACAGGCGGCGGACAGCAACGCACATGCCGCCAAATCCAGCAAGCTGAGGAGACCCGTCGCCCATTATTTTGCAAATCCTACAACCCGGCGCTCGCGAACGACAGTCACACGTATCTGTCCTGGATAGGTAAGATTTTTTTCTATTTTTTCCGCAATATCTTTACAGAGTATATATGTTGTGTCGTCATCCACATTGTCGGAATTCACCATAACGCGAATTTCGCGCCCGGCCTGTATGGCGTAAGCCTTGGATACCCCGTCGAAACTCGTGGCAATGCCCTCAAGGTCTTCCAGCCGTTTGACGTAATTTTCCAGCAATTCCTTGCGCGCTCCGGGGCGCGCTCCGGATATGGAATCCGCCGCCTGTACCAGAACGGCCAAAACCGTGGAAGGTCTTTGATCTTCATGGTGAGCGGCCACCGCATGAACAATTTCCTGACTCTCATTGTATTTTTTGGTCAAATCCGCGCCGATGAGGGCATGCGGCCCTTCGACTTCGTGATCAACGGCCTTGCCTATGTCGTGCAACAGGCCGGCGCGCTTGGCTTTTTTCACATCCATGCAGAGCTCTGCCGCCATCATGCCGCAGAGGGCGGAAACCTCCAGGGAATGTTGCAGCACATTTTGCGTAAAGGATGTTCTGTAGCGCAACTGACCGAGCAGGCTGACAATTTCCGGATGGATGCCGTGCACACCCGCGTCAAACGTGGCCTGTTCCCCGACTTCGCGCACTTTTGCGTCCATCTCCTGCTCGCATTTCTGAACAATATCCTCAATGCGCGCCGGGTGGATGCGTCCGTCCTGGATCAAACGCTCCAGGGCCATTTTGGCGACCTGCCTGCGCAACGGGCTGTAAGCCGACAGAATAACAGTCTCCGGCGTGTCGTCGATAATCAGGTCAACGCCCGTGGCCGCCTCAAGCGCACGAATATTGCGTCCTTCACGACCGATGATGCGGCCTTTCATATCTTCGCTCGGCAAGGTCACGGTTGTTACGGTCTGCTCGTTCACATAGTCTCCAGCATAACGCTGAATGACATTGCACAATATTTCCTTCGCCTTGCGGTCAGCGCTTTCATGCGCCTGAGTTTCTATATGCCGTATCATACGAGCGGCTTCGTGCCGCGTTTTCGCCTCAATTTCCACAAAAAGACGCGCCCTAGCTTCGTCCGACGTCAGGCCCGCAACTTCCGACAGACGCTGTTCCTGCTCATCCATTCGGACATGCAGGAACTCCTCCGATTCCGCAAGCTGGCGTTCTCTACGGGCCAGTTGCTTTTCGGACTGCAGGATATCCCGTTCTTTTTCCGTTGCCTTTTCAAACTTTTCTTCCAGACGGACGGTCATCTCCTCCAGTTTGCGCTCACGGGACTTCACTTCACGCTCCCGCTCCTTGTATTCATTCTCCAATTCACGCTTCTGATTGAACAGGTCATCCTGCCCTTCAATCAAAATCTCCTTCTTTTGCGCCTGAGCTTCCTTGCGGGATTCCTGTATTATGCGCTTTGCGAGAGCATCGGCATCGCCGATGCGTTTTTTCGTCACACATCTGCGCAACGCATAGCCGACCCCCAGCCCGACGAGCATACCCGTCGCAACCGCGAGAACAAACAAAATATCCATAATGTGCCTCACGTTATAAAAACGGCCCTAGGGCGGATTACACCAGGGAACAAAAAATTGTCCTACTGCCAAAAAACGCCTGCCAATACAAAAAAACGGGCAAGCGAACCGGCGTAGTCTGAAAGTTGACATGAGATGGCTGTGCAAAAAAGGCCGCACACAAGGTACGGTAAAGAAGAGAAGGTAATAACGGCACTCTATATATAATAACCCCGAAGAGCCGTGTCACGCGTGCGGTGCAGAACCTGGTTTTCCAGGTCGGAGGCCTGTATGCCTTTTCAGGCTTCCCGGTCGGAACCGGGCGTGCACACAAAGAGCAGGGAAAGACCTCCTTATTTTGTAATCTTTGTCAGGTCAGCACCGAGGCATAAATCACGCACACTCCAGGGAAACAGTATCAGCGCGTTTTCTCTATCAGAGAAAGCATAGTGGCGACGCGGCGTTGCACGTCACCCAGCTCTTTTTGTCTTTGCAACACGTCATCCGCCAATCCAAGGGCCAGAAACGTCAGCAGGGCATCCCTGCTCTGCCCTTCGCGTATTAATCTCAATTCTGCAAACCGTTCTTCCAAAAGACGCACGGCACTGCGCACACGCTCCATGTTCGCGCCCGGTTTGAACACGACATCAAGGCCAAGAACGGTAAAGTTAACATTTTCACACACAAAATTCTACTCAATACTTTCGTGCTCCTCAATTTTGAGCAGCAGGGCGTCGATGCGCTTCAGCGCATCGACGCGCGTACCTTCCTCCTGCACAAGAGAAGCGCGCAAACGACGATTTTCTTCTTCCAGTTCCGCCATTCTGACTGCCACTACGGCCGCTTCCGCACGAATACGAACATTTTCGGCTTTCTGTCCGTCAAATTTGGCTAAAAACTCGGCTATACGCTGTTCAAGCTTTTCAAGAGCTTCCATGGTTTATCCAATATCATCATAGTCTGACAAAGGCAATCAGTATTCGCTGCTGATTTTTTTGCGGGACAAATTTTTTTGCCTGGAGCGGGCAATGGCCATTTCCCCTTCAGGCACATCCCCTGTTATGACGGAGCCCGCCCCGACAAGGGTGTTCGCGCCGACCACGACTGGGGCAACCAGAGCCGTGTTGCTGCCGACAAACGCTTTTTCGCCGATACTGGTTCTGTACTTGTGCTGCCCGTCATAATTGCAGGTGATGGTGCCCGCGCCGATATTCGCGCCCGCGCCGACATCCGCGTCTCCAAGGTAGGTCAGGTGATTGGCCTTGGCCCCCTCCCCCAGTCGGACGTTTTTGAGTTCCACAAAATTGCCGACACGAGAGTTTGCCTCCAGCGACGCGCCGGGCCGCAAGCGGGCAAAAGGCCCCACAAGAGCCCCTTTGCCCACGCGCACCCCTTCCAGATGTGAAAAATGACGCAATTCGGCCCCTTCATCAATCACGCTGTCACGCACGACACAATGCGAGGCCACCCTGGCCCCGCTCTTCACCTCGGAACGCCCCAATATTTCGCAGGGGCCTGTCAGTTCCGCGCCCGGCTCTATGCGCGCGAAGGGAGAAACCCGCACCTGGTCCGGCGCATGCAAAAGAACGCCTGACTGCAAAAGACGCTCCGCCACACGCTCGCGCAGGATTTCTTCCATGCGGGAAAGTTCCGGCGGAGAATTAACGCCGAGCAGGCTTTCCTCCCGTCCACATTCCACAGCGCGCGCCTCATACCCCCCGGCAACAGCCAAGGCGACAAGATCCGTGATATAATACTCACCGCTTTTGTTGGCCCTGTTTATACGGGGCGACAGAGTTTCAGCAAGATGAAGGCTGAGGAGATACATGCCGGCGTTAACCTCATGGTTCAGCTTCAGCGTCAGAGGGTCGCAGTCCTTTGCCTCCACAACAGCGCGCACCTTGCCGCTTTCACGCATAACGCGCCCGTAGGAAGCGGGATCAGCCAGTTCGAGAACGGCAAAGGCCAGATCAGCCTCCCCGGCTTTTTCAAGAAAGGTTTGCGTTACCTGCGCATCCAGCAGTGGTGTGTCGCCGTTGACGACAAGGATATGCCGACAGCCAGCTTCGGCAAGCGCGGGAAGGGCCTGCCTCAGGGCATGGCCCGTGCCAAGTTGCTCCGCCTGAAACACAAAGCGCCCGCGCGGAAAGGCTGATTCAAGCATCCGCGCCTGATGGCCAGCCACTATCCAGATGTCTTCGCCGAAATGCGGACGCAACGCGGCAAGAACATAGGTGAGCATGTATTCACCAAGGAGAGTCTGCAAAACCTTGGGGTTGTCGGAATGCATGCGTGTGCCCTTGCCGGCCGCAAGAACGAGTGCCGCTGTTTTCGGCATGACAACTCCTGTAATAATGTTTCACTGCTCCGTTGTGAAGGCAAGCTCCCCGTCCTTCACATCCACGGCCACATTCTGTCCGTCGCGTATGTCGCCCGAAAGCAGCTTGCGGGCAAGAGGGGTTTCCACATACTGCTGCACATAGCGTTTGAGCGGACGCGCTCCGTAGACGGGATCATAGGCTGCCTCGGCTATGAAAACGTGGGCGGAGTCCGTCAGGACAAGTCTGATCTTTCGGCTGTCCAAGCGCACTTGCAGGCGGGCCGTCTGCAAGTGCACAATACGCTCGATCTGATCACGCTTGAGCGGCATGAAGAGCACGGTTTCGTCCACGCGGTTCAAAAATTCCGGCCGAAAATGGGTGCGTAAATCGTTCATCACCTGCTCGCGGGCACAGTCTTTCAAACTTCCGTCCGGGCCAATGCCGTCCAGGAGGTGTACGGAGCCGATATTGGACGTCATGATGATAATGCAGTTGCGGAAATCCACAGTGCGCCCCTGGCTGTCGGTCAACCTGCCGTCGTCCAGTATCTGGAGCAGAGTGTTGAAGACATCGGGATGCGCTTTTTCGATTTCGTCAAACAGGATCACCGAATACGGCTTGCGGCGTACCGACTCGGTAAGTTGTCCGCCTTCGTCATAGCCTACATAGCCGGGGGGGGCGCCGACAAGACGCGAAACAGAGTGTTTTTCCATATATTCGCTCATGTCCAGGCGTACTATATTGTCTTCCGTATCAAAAAGCGCGCAGGCCAGAGCCTTGGAAAGCTCCGTTTTACCCACGCCCGTGGGACCGAGGAAGATGAAAGACCCGGTGGGCCTTGCAGGGTCGGACAAGCCGACCCTGGCGCGGAGCACCGCATCCGCCACAGCGCTCACGGCTTCGTCCTGCCCGACGACCCTCCTGTGCAGCTCGCCGGCAAGTCTAAAGAGTTTTTCACGCTCGGATTCCAGCAGGCGTGTTACGGGGATGCCCGTCCAGCGGGCCACGATTTCAGCAATATCGTCGGGACGCACTTCCTCACGCAACAGGCACGGTCCGTCCTTTTCTACGCTGCCGGAAATCAGGGCCAGTTTCTTCTCCAGATCCAGAAGTTTCGAATATTTGAGTTCAGCCGCCCTTGTCAGGTCATAGGCCTGCTTAGCCTGCTCTATGGCAAGCCGCGTCTGCTCTATCTGTTCTTTTATTTCGCGCGCGGAATCAATGGATCCCTTCTCCCGCTCCCATTGGACGCGCAAGGCCGTCTGCCCGTTGTGCAGTTCGGCAAGCTCATTTTCCAGGCGTTCCAGGCGCTCACGGGAGGCGTCATCCGTTTCCTTGCATAGCGCCTCACGCTCGATTTCCAGTTGCATGACCTTGCGATTCGCTTCATCCAGATCAGCCGGTAGCGAGTCGATCTCTGTGCGGATCATGGCGGCGGCTTCGTCGATGAGGTCAATGGCCTTGTCGGGCAACTGCCTGTCTGAAATATATCTGTGCGAAAGTGTCACCGCTTCCACTATGGACGAATCGCTGATACGCACACCGTGATGAACTTCAAAGCGTTCTTTCAGACCGCGCAAGATGGAAACGGCATCCTCAAGCGAAGGCTCTTCCACCATGACCGGCTGGAAGCGCCGCTCGAGGGCCGGATCTTTTTCGATATACTTGCGGTATTCATCCACGGTTGTCGCGCCGATGCAGTGCAGTTCGCCACGGGCCAGCATGGGTTTGAGCAGATTGCCAGCATCCATTGAGCCTTCCGTTCTGCCCACGCCCACGATGGTGTGCAGCTCGTCGATAAAAAGGATGATCCGGCCTTCGCTTTTTTCCACTTCGTTCAGCACAGCCTTGAGACGTTCTTCAAATTCGCCCCGGTATTTTGCGCCAGCGATGAGGGTGCCCATATCCAGCCCAAAAAGTTTGCGGTCCTTCAGTCCCTCGGGCACGTCGCCATTGACGATGCGGAAGGCCAGTCCTTCCACTATGGCGGTTTTGCCAACGCCCGCCTCGCCTATGAGCACGGGATTGTTTTTGGTGCGCCGCGAAAGAATACGGATCACACGGCGTATTTCCGCCTCGCGGCCGATGACGGGATCCATTTTGCCCTGACGTGCGGCTTCCACAAGATCGCGGGCGTACTTGGCGATGGCTTCAAAGGTATCTTCGGGGTTGGGGTTTGTCACGCGCGCTCCGCCGCGCAGTGCTTCCATGGATTTGAGAAAGCCCGCACGGGTGATATTGTATTCCTTGAAAACCAACCCAAGCTGGGAAGAAGGATCCACGCCGGCAATGGCAGCGAAAAGATGGTCCACGCTGACGTACCCGTCTTTCATGCGGCTGGCGTCGACCTGAGCTTCCGCCAGAATCTTGCCCATACGCGACGTTACAGTGATCCTGGTGGGGTCCGCTCCGCTACCGGTAATTCGCGGGCGCTTGTTCAGCGTTGATTCCAGCGCGACGGCAAAGGCTTTTGTCTGTACGCCAGCGTGTTCCAGAATGCATGGAACGATGCCGCTTTCCTGCCTGATCAGGGCCAAGGCCAAGTGCTCGGCGTCAGTCTCACCGTGACTCATGCCGACGGCGATGTTTTGCGCCTCACTCACGGCCTCGCGGGCTTTGTCCGTAAATTTGCTTATATCCATAGTAACACGACTCCGTACAAAATCGGTATCTCATCACATATTACGCGTAACCTTCTTCCAGCCTCTGCAGCCAGCGTACGGTTCTTTCCAGCAGCCTATGCGTCCGCAGGTCCACAATAATCGTGCTGTCCCACGGCAGGCAGATCCAAGTCGCCGCAAAGACGCTCCGCGTACTCTGTATATGTCCGCATTGTCAGCCTGTTGAAAAAGTCTTTTCAGACTTTTTCAAAGTGCCGTTGTCGCAAGCGCGGTTGCGACAGCTTCCACGTCAACGCGCTGTCATGTCCGAGCGCTGAACAATGACGCGTCCGCGAGCTTCCGCCAGAGCTCCCGATCTTCGTCCGTCGGCGTCGCGGGCACAACGACCATTATCCTCACAAGCAGATCACCGCGCTTCGTTTCGCTGCCCAAGCCCTTACCGCGCAGACGAAATTTACGCCCGGAACTTGAGCCGGGCGGAATGACGAGTTCAACACTGCCCTCCAGCGTGGGCACGGGAACTCTAGCTCCCAGCGCCGCTTCCCACGGCGCGAGCCGCAGGTCGCACGACAGATTTTCTCCGTCCGTCTTGAAATCGGAGTGCGGCAGATACCGCACACGCAAAAACAGGTCGCCGGGCGTTCCGCCGGGCGCTGGGTCGCCCTGCCCTGCCAGCCGCAGTTTCGCGCCATCGTGGATTCCCGGAGGCACATTGACCTCCAGCGTGCGCTTGCCGCTTGCCACGCGCAACGTGACAGCGCGCTTGCCGCCGCGCTGCACGTCTTCCAGGCTCAGGTGTATCTCGGCTTCCACATCGCGGCCGCGCCGCGCCTTTGCGGAAAAACCGCCGAAAGTGCCCTGACCGAAATTCGTCTCCCTTGCCGACTGGCCACCCTGAGCGGAGCCGCCGAAGAGCGTTTCAAAAAAATCCGAAAACCCGGTGCCGTCATAATGTTTGCCGCCAAACGTGAAATGCGCGTTCTCAAAGCCAGGTTCGCCCCGGAACTGTTGACCGTGCTGCCAATTCGGCCCCAATTGGTCATACATCCTGCGTTTTTCCGGATCTTTCAGGACTTCGTAAGCTTCATTGATCTCCTTGAACTTTTCCTCGGATTTTTTGTCTCCAGGGTGAAGATCTGGGTGGTACTTACGGGCAAGCGTCTTGAAAGCCTTGGAAAGTCCTTCGGCGCTTGCTACGCGGTCCACACCCAAAAGTTTATAATAATCTTTGTATGCTACAGACATGCCGTGTTCTCCTTTGTCAGGGGGCAATTCTGTGCCGCTCCAACTGGGCCTATACAAAGATAAGACAATGCCGCGCAAGGTCAATAGGGCAACAGTGAAGGCCGGATGCGGGACGCCAGCCTTCGGCGGACTCTGCTAACAACTTGAACTACTCAAGCCATTGGTCTTCTTTCTCCTGATGCCTGATGCAGTCCCTTGTCACATCTTCATCACGACCAACGGTGATACATGGAAACCACTAGCCAAAAAACTTTCGCCAGAGAAATGCCGGCGACGACCAGCAAAACGGTACTCTTCCCTTTGATAAAACCAGCCACGGACGAAACTGGCAATTGCAGTTCTGTCATCAGGTTAAAAAATTCTTTATACAAAACTCTCACTATTTTTAATTAATATGAACTTACCGACAACGATTGGGAGCGACTGGAGCCGCTGCTACCACCGAAACGGAAGGCAAATCCAGGGCGACCAGCGCGCGACAATTAAAGTCATGGTCAACGCGATAATAATGTAACAGATCAAAATTTGATCCTGGGCAGAGAAGTCCAGGGAGCCATTGCCATTTTAGGATTTGTTGGACTCCATCCACTTGGAATAATTAATGGAGTATGGCAGTATATAATTGAAGCGAAAGGCAGAAAACCCGTCAATATTGAACAACTTCCTGACGATAATGCTTATGTGGAAATAAAATTTGCTGACGGCGAAACTATTAAGGCAGGGGGAAAAATTGTTGAGTTTGCAATGCGGGATGATATTCGAGTAAAAACTTCTGCTATTTTGTCTCCGCTAACCAAAGACGAATTTTCAACATTTAAGATTGTTGATGCCGAAGGCAAGACAAAAGAGCTTGCCAACCGTGAAATGCTCCCCTATTTTGCGGTGATAAACACAACAGACGACAATAATTTTGAATTATCACCTATTGTCAATGAAAGACAGTGCTTTCTCCATGTATCAAGGCCAGTATTGGATGGCGACGGTAAATGGAGATTTTCAGAAGGGGAAAAGAAATTTGAAGCAGCCATCAAGGATGAAGAATTTCAGAAGCTGGTCAAAGACGGGATGTCAATTGGCAGTAAAGATATTCTGTGTGTTATACTACGCGAAGAGCAAACTATCACAAAATCAAATGAAATTAAAACAGAGCGGGTAATCAAAAAAATATTAACACATAAGTACCTTGAACAACTTAAAATGACAGAATAGTTTCAGTTTGCAGTGCTTCCGAGCGTGACAAAAAAGAGGGTTTATGAAGGAGGAGTGAAAACACGCCTTCGGGAACTCTGGCGGCGAATTGAAAATTACTGTCCAACGGCGAACAGTATTTCAAGATTGAACCGCTCAGATAAGGGGTAGGAACGATGTTGCAACCTAAAATTGCCGATGTTGAGGCATTGTCCGATTACAACTTGAAACTATTCTATGTCAACGGCGAAAAAAACTTTTTGACGTGCAACCCTATATCTGCGGTGATTGGTTTGGACGGTTGCGGGATGCATCATACTTCAAAACTGTGCATGTACTCCCTGACGGCTCAGGCATTGCATGGGCGGATGGACAAGATATAGCCCCGCATGAGCTGTATGAAGCAAGTAGGGAAGTCTTGTGGTAAAGAACAGAACAAAGATTGCCGGGAGGCCAAGAATACATTCTTCATCTTGAACCTCCCGGCGTTTCCCTTTAAGAGTAATTAAAAGGTCATGGGTTCAAGCGGATCCAGGACCGGAATGGGTCCACCACGGTGCTGGCTCTTTGTCCGGCGGCGTGTAACATCACTCGGCGGCTACCGCTGGAGCGGAATCTAAGAAGATAGCCAGCAACACCATGATGCTCATTTTTTTATCTGGCTATCCTCCGACGTGTGCTTTGTAGCAGAACCACATGCTCACCAGGAACAGCAAAATGGGTACTGCCAACAGCAGCTTTGCCCGCCCGCTTAAACCACAAATCTTTTCACAAAGTTTACAAGACATTGTGCCCTCCTTTTTTTTACGTTCAGGCTATCACACTTATGACAACATGCAATGGCGATTTTCAAGGTGTTTTTATTAATTTTTTAGCTTTCCAAAAGATTAACCTTGTTTTTTGTGTCATGGGAATATCTAATCTCCATAATGGAAGCGCGTTTAGCAATACAACGCACCAACTCCACCATCTGCCAGACCCATACCACTTTGCCGACAATGATTCCGTCATAACCTTCATTTGGAATAGGCTGATCCGGGTAATTTTTATTTTCCGAGCGGAGTACGATTTTTCCGTCCTCACTCATCAAAACCCGCTTGACAACAAGCCCAAACTGCGGACGACGCACCAGATAAATGTGCCCTTCCTCTAGCTCGCCAGCAACGGGCACGACACCGACAAAGGCCCCCTTGTTGACGACCGGCTCCATGGAATCGCCGGTGACTTCGATAGCTCTGACGTTCTTCATGGAGTACTGGGGCATCACATAGATTATTCTTTCCGGCTCCCATGAAAATATATCAACTCCTGCTCCAGCTCCGGCCTGCTCATAGACCGGGATTGGCACCAAATATTCTCCGCCCACAATCTCTGTCGGGGAATTCGCACCAATGCGGCGAATAATAACGAGCTCTTCAAATTTTTTAACCAGGGAGTACCCCAAGACTTCCATGATTTTCATGGCATTTTCAAAAGAAACGCCCTGCTGGTTTTTTATCAGTTTATTTACAGATGATTGCTGTATGCCCAGGCGCTTGGCAAATGCATTTTCAGATTCACCTGTTTTCTTGAGATATTCACCTAATTTTTCGCCGATTTTTCTGGAGGTAATCATACCCATTCCCCTAACTGATTCTATTATGTCCATAAACATAGATAAATTTCGGCTGGATTTTACCTATAAACTTGCCAAAAAAACAGGTCACTAAATTCGGTGGCCAAAGAATACGGGCTTGAACAAACAAGTCTGTCTCGTTTTCTTCGCCGTAATAGGGGATTGAGCGGCGCGTATATTCTCGCACTTTTCCCGTTTGTCTATGACGACGAGTGGAATACCAGTGTATTCATATTCACACGGGGCAAGCTCATCGGCCTGCTGAAGAAAGCGAAGAGGAAAAGAAACGCATCTACAGTTCTTCATAAAATTCAGAGAACTATTCCAAATGGAGGAATCGTATGAATGACAAGACCAGGGATATCCTGTTCGACACGGTGCACAAGGAGTGATTCGGGATTACGATCAAGGAGCACAGGAAGCTCAAGCGGCTGGCCAATGATGAATATTTGCTTGATTACATGACTGAAACCGAACTTTTGTTAAGCCAGCTTGCGGACCATGCGGTGCAAGTAATTTCGCAGAAGCGCAAGGCCACCGGCTTTGAGCAGCTTCTGCGGGCAAGTGCTCAGGGCGGCAAAGTTGCGGGCTCTGCCAGACAACTATTGGAAATTTACACTGAAGATGACGTTGTTACGGGCAGGAGCAAGCTGCCGGTAATCGGGAGGCCAAGCTGATGAGGATGAAGCAGAAAGAGACGAAGTATTGTGTGCAGCAGTTGAAGGAGATCGGAGAACGAGTGTTCTGATGCGATCGTGAACGGCCGGGTGACCCTAGAAACGTGCCAAATCGGCTGTTCGCATGGTTGGCCTTGCAGACTCAGGCCACGTTACCACCGCTTACTCCACCATGGGAACCGGAATCGTCCGCCCTGGAAGTCGAGCTCCGGCGGGAGCCGTCTCCTTCTGCGCCCAAAAGTCTACCCGGGAAAAAGAGTGGTCTTGAAAAAATATCTGTTGCCGTGCCGCCGGAACTTAAAGCACGTTTCCGGGCGCTGTCGAAAGGCGAGATGGGCTCAATGGACAGGACAGGCATCTGATTTTGCGGGCATTGGAACTTATGGTGGAACTGGAGGCCGTGCGATGGCCTTCACTATCAGTGGAACAACTAGAGACCATAGGCGGTTAACGTAATGAGCTTTGATGCAATATGCGCTGTGTGGGATCAAAAAGATTTGACTACAGCACAAAAGATAATCCTGTTTTCAATAGGTTACAGGGCAAATAAAAATAATACCTGCTGGCCGTCCATAAATCGCATTATGGCAGATACGTCAATCGGTGACCGCCACACCGTAATAAACGCGATCAAGACTTTGACTGAAAAAGGGTACATTGAAGTCGTAAAAGCAGAAGGAAGGTCAAATAGATATATTAACCAGTGCCAAAAGTACTACCAGTGTTGAATCCAGCACTACACCAGTGTTGAATTCAACACCCGAACAAGTAAGAAGAATAAGTAAAGAACAAGTCAAAGAATATTATAGTCGGTGCGTCGGGGGAAACCCCGATGCCCCGATCGCAGCTAGGCCTCCTGAAGAGTCGATTTACGAACTCCCATTACGCTCAAAGCCAGACAAGCCGAAAGCCTACCCTGTTACCAGGAAAATTTTCGACTGCTGGCGAGATGCATACCAACTCGTTGATTGCCCAGCTGAACTATCGCGCATCAAAGCGTGGCTTGAGAGCAATGCTGCCCGGCGTCCGGCAAGGGATATGCCCCGGTTCGTCAACACGTGGCTGGCCCGGGCGCAAGACAATGCGGTGACTAAAGCGTCCAGGTCTCCCCCGTTCAAGACCACAAACCCCACGGAACTAAACCGGCAAAATTTCGACAAGGTCAGGCAAATAATCAGGCAGCGAGGAGCTCCCGCACACGAGGCAAAAAATGCAATCTTCGGATGAAATCAAGATAAACGCAATTTAGGCAATGGCAGAAAACTTCGGTAAAATGCCAAGCCCGGAATTGATCCTCACATGGCTGAAACTGCTGCAGCTGCAACATCAAACCCTTGATACTGGCCTATTTCGCGCTGCTGGGCTGTCCCTTTCAATGCGGGATCGTCGCATGGCGTCCCATCTGCCAGACCCCGCGCCGGCTCAAAGCCAGCTAAAACCCGACCGATAACGTAGCTACAAAAAAATGCGAAAAAATTCTAGACACTATAGCCAATTTTTAGCCTCCCAGCTAGTCATGACTCTTTTTAAAACACATTCTTAAAAGAACATTCTCAATAACTTTAATAAATTCTGTTTGCCCTTCCTGCCCGACTACCGTATTCTGGCGCGATACAAGGAGTCTCTCGCATGCATGTTCTCGTGACCGGAGCCGCCGGGTTCATCGGGTTTCACTGCGCCATGCGGCTTTTGGCCGAAGGGCACACTGTTGTCGGGCTGGACAACCTGAATGACTATTACGACGTGAATCTGAAAAAAAAACGTATTGCCGAAATTGAGGCCGAGCCGGGCTTTCGCGAACGCTTTCGTTTTGCGCTGCAGGATATCACGGACGACCAAACCCTGCGCGACCTCTTTTCCCGCGAAAACTTCTCCCATGTCGTCAATCTGGCAGCGCAGGCTGGCGTGCGCTACAGCCTGCAAAACCCGTCATCCTACGTCTCCTCCAACCTGACGGGCTTTGCCAATGTGCTGGAATGCTGCCGCAACAGCCAAATTCGGCACCTCGTCTTCGCGTCCTCCAGTTCCGTCTACGGCCTGAACACGACACGCCCATACTCCACGCAGCACAACGTGGATCATCCGACCAGCCTCTACGCCGCCACCAAAAAGAGCAATGAACTCATGGCCCACGCCTACAGCCATCTTTTCCACATTCCCTGCACGGGCGTGCGTTTTTTCACTGTATACGGCCCCTGGGGCCGGCCGGACATGGTCCCATACCTCTTTGCCTCGGCCATTCTCAAGGGTGAATCCATCAAGGTATTCAACCGGGGCCGCATACAACGCGATTTCACCTATATCGACGACGCCGTGGACGGTCTAGTGCGCCTTTTGCCCGTCATCCCGGAGTCGTCCCCCGATTTTGACCCGGCCACGCCCAGCCCGTCCTCAAGCTCCGCGCCTTGGCGCATCTATAATATCGGCAACAGCGAAGCTGTGGAACTGAACGAATTTATCACCCTACTGGAAGGGGCTTTAGGCAGGAAAGCCCAAAAGGAGCTCCTGCCCATGCAGCCGGGCGACGTGGAAGCCACCTTCGCGGACATTCAGGATATATACCACGTCACCGGCTTTGCCCCTCAAACTCCTCTGACAGAAGGGATTGCCCGCTTAGCCGCTTGGTACAAGGAATACTACGCGTGACAGATTTTCTCTCCAGAACTCCGCCAGAAATCCTGGCACCGGCAGGCGATACGGAATCCTTTCTGGCCGCCCTAGCTGCCGGAGCCGACGCCGTCTACTTGGGGCTCAAACATTTTTCAGCCCGTATGCAGGCGGAAAACTTCGACCTGACTGAGCTTTCCAGCCTGACGGACTTGGCCCACGAGCGCGGTCGCCGCGTCTATGTGGCCATAAACACTCTCATCAAGCCGGGTGAGACCATCGACGCCTTCCGCCTTGCCGTGCGTCTGGCGCGCCAAGTAAATCCCGACGGCTTCATAGTGCAGGACTTGTCCATGCTTGATCTCGCCCGTCAGGCTGGTTTTGAAAATGGACTTTTCCTTTCCACCCTAGCCAACGCCACCCACCAGGGCGCGCTGCAAACCGCTCGCAGCCTCGGTGCTAGCAGAGTAATTCTGCCGCGAGAACTCTCCATTGACGAAATCCGCATCATGGACGCCGCCTGTCCCGACGGCCTGGATCTGGAGTGCTTTGTGCACGGGGCCTTGTGTTATTGCGTTTCCGGCCGGTGTTGGTGGTCCAGCTATATGGGCGGCAAGAGCGGCCTACGCGGGCGTTGTGTGCAGCCATGCCGCCGCGTCTACCGACAAAACGGCACGCGTCGCCCCCAGCACGGTCGCAGGGCGGAAAGGACGCAGGGCGGCAATACCGAGACGTCGTTCAAAAAGCTCGCTCGCTCGCGCAGGGAAGGACGCTTTTTCTCTTGCCTTGATCTTTCGCTGGACGTGCTGGCCAAAACCCTTCTCTCCATACCGCATCTCGTTTCCTGGAAAATAGAAGGCCGCAAAAAAGGCCCACACTACGTCTATCATGTGGTGACGGCATACCGCCTGCTGCGCGACAATCCCGGGGATGCCAAAGCGCGCAAAATGGCGCGGGAACTTCTGGACATGGCCTTGGGTCGCCCGTTTACGCATGCCCGGTTTTTGCCAGTCAAGACAAATGTGCCCACGGATCCCGGAGGACAGACATCTTCCGGCCTGCTTGCAGGCAAAACCCGCATTGAGGACGACGGTCGCGTAATTCTCAAGCCGCATTTTGACCTTTTGCCAAGAGATTACCTGCGGATCGGCGTTGAGGATGAGAGCTGGCATGCCACGCTACCAGTCACGCGTCGCGTGCCCAAAGCGGGAACCCTGCTTCTCAAACTGCCTAAACACAAAACTCCTAAAAACGGTACTTCTGTTTTTCTAATAGACCGGCGGGAGCAGGAATTGACGCAGGCTCTTAACCTCTGGCTAGCTGACCTAAGCCGTTTGCCCGGCCGCCACGCTCTGCCCGTTACGGCACTGCCCGTGCTTCCCTATCCGATTAGGGGAACCAATCCCCGCCCACGAATACCGGACATGCGTCTCAGGACCACTGTGCCGCACGGAAAGGAAACTCGCCCCAATCGTCGCCTGATGACGGCCCTCTGGCTTTCCCTGCGTAGCGCCGCCCTTTCCCGCACAGTAGTGCCGCGCATTGTGTGGTGGCTGCCACCGGTGGTCTGGCCGGAGGAAGAAGCGGCCCTACAACGTCTTGTCGCGCAACTACGCCGTGACGGAGCACGATTTTTTGTGTGTAATGCCCCTTGGCAACGGGCTTTTTTCCCCGACACGGACAACCCAAACAGCGAGAACGGGGACGAGAATCTGGAACTGCTGGCCGGTCCATTTTGCAATACGGCCAATGCGCTGGCCATCGGCGTGCTCAAAAATCTGGGCTTTGCCGCAGCTTTTGTAAGCCCGGAGCTTCCGAAGGAAGACTTGCTAGCTCTGCCAGGTTCAAGTCCGTTGCCTCTGGGGATTGTTCTCAGCGGCTTCTGGCCTGTTGGCATAAGCCGCTTTGGTCTTCTGGGCGTCAAGCCGGATATCCCTTTTGCAAGTCCAAAGGGTGAAACTTTTTGGGTCAGACGCTACGGCGGCAATATCTGGCTGTATCCCAGCTGGTCGCTGGATCTCACGGAAAAACGCGCCGAGCTGGTAGCCGCCGGCTACAATTTTTTTGTCCATGTGGAGGAATATCCGCCCGATGGCCTACCGCGGGCACGCCGCCAAGGTCTCTTCAACTACGAAGGCACGCTATTATAACAGGACATGGGGGAGACCCTGGTTATTCTTCAAGCCCAGAATCGTCTTCAAGCGCCCTGTAACCGCGCACCGTAAGATAGTGCACGCCTTTCTCCTCTTATGAAGACTGACATCGTTATCTAGGTCCAACTCCCGCGCCACGCGGAATAATACAGTATTCAACTTCGTCCTGCACTGCGGAACCGTAACAATATAGCCTTTGACGATTATCGAACTTTTGCTCATTGCGCTATCTTTGCCCTTTTGGTCGATTTTTTCAGGACGATAGCCTCTTCTTTTTCACTTTGAAAGATATTCGTGGCTGTTCCGCAGAGCTGACGCATCTAAATCAGCAACTATTCATTTGAAATATACGACAACAGGCTTTGGAATCTGGAAACGTTCGCTATTCCAAAAATTCGATATACTCGCCTTGCCGAGCTAATTTAATGAACTTAAGCTCGAGTGATACCATTAATGCACGCTTTGTCCCACAGATCGTCTGCAGACATTGGAAAGAGATGCTTGTGCGGCTACTCAGCATGGTCAGGTTGCACATCCAGCATATCAAATTCTGGCCGTAGCTTGGCTCCTTCTGTATTTGGGGTCAGTTTGAATTTACCCAGTCTTGGTTCGAAGGTTAAGGCTGCATTCGCAACCAGTAAATGGCGCCGGACTCGCTGGCCTGTATGGGTTTGCCAAGTCAAAAGGCCAAAGCAGAATACCAGTTTATATTGCTCACCGAAGCGAATCTGTTCTTGCCGGATGACAAAAACCGGATGGCAAAAAGTTGAAAGTAAACTTTGTGAACACTAATCTGTTTTGTGCGTAGCGCCGTCAGTTGAAGAAAATAATCAACTAATCTGGTAGATTTTAAGTCACAGCTTTGTGTTATAGTGTCATTCTAATTTGTTAGGATAATTAGGTTCTGTCGACATTCATTTTATCCATAGAAAATTGCCACGAGCTGAACAAAACCCAAAAACGAAATCGCCGTTTTATTGTATCTTGTGGCAATACCACGAAAATGATGCATGTTACCAACTTTATACAAAAAAGCAGCATACTTGCACGGTGTTTTGCGATTCATACTTGACGAAATTACTGCCTCCGCACCCATCGCAATAACCTTGTCATAACCTTATATTCGCCAACACGCATCTGTCCTGTTTTCCGCAAGCAACGGGCGTGCTTGCGGAAAGTCCATCTTTTCCCCACAGGCAGGATGAACCGCAAGGGGTTACTCAAGGCGTCGGCAAGCGCATGAAGCTTTGTTCCAAAACTGCCGCGAGAACGTCCTGAGAAGCCTGGACTTGCCACCACCTTTTGGCGCCCGTGTCATGGTGATGTGCCCGGATAACAGTTTCCCATACTCCGACGGGAGTGAAAGCGTCAATCTTGTATGCCGCCACAGCTCATGCCCGCAGTTCTTTACTTGACTATCGTCATGAGCAGGATTGTAGACTTTGTCCAGATAATTTCAATAGAAAATGCTCTATGGTGGGGAGTATATATGATGCCTGACAAGTCTCCTGCGCGACGAAAGGGGCAGATAGCGCACTCCATCCTCCCTCCCCCGCTGCATTCATGCGCCGCGAGAAATCTGACATATCTCCCTGAACCAGGACGGGACGGAAACTGGCCTGCCTTCCCTGCCGACAAAAACGTGCTTGGTCATGCCTTCGGCCAAAAGTTGCGTCTTGTCTTGATCCCGTATCTCATATACAAAACACAGAGATGCACGCCCCCACTCGCTGACGCCGACGCGAACATACAGCAGGTCGTCATAGCGGGCCGGTACACGATAGCGGCACTGAGCCTCCCGAACCGGCAAAAAGATGCCTTTTTTTTCCATAGCGGCATAACTCACGCCACTATGACGGATATATTCGTTTCTGGATCGTTCAAAGAGATGCAAATATTCAGCATAGTACAATACACCCATCGTGTCGGTTTCTCCATAGGACACACGGTGAGGGAGCCAAACATCAGAAACAGGGAAATCATGCACGAGCAGACACCTTCTTTGGGCACACCCGACCGGGTGCTATTTTCGGGACATTACAATATTTCAGGCAAGGCGTTGCCCGCCGTGAAACAACAACTGCAGAATATTTTCAGGCAAGGCGGACCGACAAAGTTTTCTGCCCTTCTTGTCCTGATGCTGTCCTGCTTCTGTTTTTTTGCCTGTGCCAAAAAAACGCCGGATGATTTTGAACCTCTTGGCCCGCCTGTCACCTTCGAGCATCCCGACTTTTTTGTCAAAAATCTTGTACCACGCAACCAGAATCTGAAAAGTTGGACTGATATGGCCTCCACCGTGCGCAAGTCTTTGCGTTATGTCAAGAGCAAACCAGGAGATGCTGTGGCCATAAATCGTCCCGGGCTCAGGCTGACCTACGACGACTTTTCCCGCACACTGACTCGCCTGCAGGAATTGCTACCGCGACTGGACGCGGAACCTCAACTTTTTTTACAATATTTCCGGTGGATTGAAGTAAAGGGTGGTATTGACTATTCCGGGTATTATGAACCAACCGTGCGCGCAAGCCGCATACGCAAGCCAGGTTATACGCAAGCCATTTATTCTTGCCCCTCGGAATTGAAAAATGCGCGTCGCCGCAGCAAATTTTACGATCGTCGGACAATAGAAGAAAAACAGGTACTGTCCCACAGGAAACTTGAGCTTGCCTGGGCCGCCGATCCTGTCGATTCGTTCTTCCTGGAAATTCAAGGCTCCGGCCGCCTGCTTTTTGAAGACGGCACACAGGCTTACATTAACTATGACTGCCAGAACGGCCATAAATACAAAAGCTCCGGCAGGATCATGCGGGAAAAGCATCTATTGCAGCGCGGCGACATACATGCACAGCGCGAATGGTTCAAACAAAATCCGCACAGAGTGCGCGAAATTTTGAACGACAATCCGAGTTATGTTTTTTTCCGGTTTGGCAACCATGGTCCAACAGGCGCCATGGGGCATGAAGTTGACGCGTGGCTGTCCCTTGCCACGTCAAGAAGCTTTATTCCCCTCGGCGCTGTTATTGCGTATGGCGTGAATGTGCCGGATCAGAGGCTGGGTCGTATACCGTTGCGCGGCATTGGTTTTGCCCAGGATGTGGGAGGGGCCATTAAAGGAAACCGTATAGATATCTTTTGCGGCTCTAACGAAAGGGCCAACTATGCCGCAAGTTATTTGGACGCCAAAGGACCTGCCTGGGTATTGGTCGCAAATTAGGAGAGTGTTCACCTACAGACTGATCATACACGAAATGAGTCGCTTCTGTTTCGGCTAGTGAACTATCAACCGCTTACACCACAATATTAAACGATTTAAAATCCGGAAAGGCAGGCAAAATATGTCGGATGATGAACACTCTCATAAAAATTCGCGTTCCGGTGATATTTGCTTGACAGAATATTACGGCGGGGTCTATATAATTTTTATCCAGTGCGGCGACAAGCATGTAACCGCAACATCCTGATGCGGAACAAGCGTCCAAAACGGGGTGGCCTAGAGAGGCCTCCCTTTTTTTGTCTTTCAGACATGTGATCTTTTCCGACAGGGAGCAAGTTCAACGGCAGTTCTTTTGTGGAAAAGATGACAGAAGAAACACTCAAAAAAAATATCCTCGCTCTGGCCGGGCCCGTTGTTTTGTCTATGAATCTCATTATATGGGGTTTGAAGATACTCCGGTCCGACCACATGATTATACGCCTGTATGTGGATGTGGATACGCCTCAGCCGTCACATGCAGTTCCTGATGCAGTTACTCCATTTTGCGGGACGGATGCGGGTGCCCGTCCCCTCTCTCCTTCCATTGGTCAGTGTGAGGAAATTTCGCGCCATCTCGCCCTTTCGTTAGAAGTGGAAGACCTCATCGCAGAAGCGTATGTTCTGGAAGTCTCCACTCCCGGTTTTTCACGCATTTTCTTCAACCTTGCGCAAATGCGCCCCTATTTGGGCGATATGCTGGAAATAAAGCTCCACAACCCGATAATCCCGGAGTTAACAAACACGTCAGGTGTGCCCCCCGCAGTGACGCCCAGACGACTGTGGTGCGGCAGACTTGAAGCTGTTGAAAATGATGTTTTTGTTCTGGAACCGGCAGTCATTTCCGCAGATGGCGACATTCTTTCAGAAGCATTCAGGCCGTTGACATTGTCGTGGGACAACGTGCGCAAGGCAAATTGTCTGCATATTTTTAAAAGCCTTGTGAAACCGGGTAAAAAATCTAAAACAGGAACAATCCGCACAATGACGCTTCAATCCGCGACGTTTCAATCCGCGTCGCATACAGCCAATTTGTCCGACGGAGGCACACAATGAATCTTGAACTCAAAAAGGCTATAGAACAAATCTGCAAAGATCGTGGACTTGACCGTGACATGCTTATCGACGCGCTGGAAGACGCGGTGCGCATATCCGTCCTGCGCCGCTTCAACGAAAATGCCGATGTGGAAGTGACCTACAACGAAGAAACGGGCGATATTGAAGTTTTTCAGTTCAAAATTGTGGTTTCCGACGACGCCGTACAAAACGATGATACGCAGATATCTTTGACAGATGCGCGTAATCATGACGCCACAGTGCAAATCGACGACGAGGTTGGTTTTCGTGTCAACGTGGCGGATTTGGGACGTATTGCCGCCCAGTCAGCCAAACAGGTCATTATTCAACGCATGCGCGATGCCGAGCAGGAAATCATTTATGAAGAATACAAGAATCGTACCGGTGAAATTGTATCCGGCATAGTCCAGCGCCGAGAACGGGGCGGATGGATTATCAATCTCGGCCGCACTGAAGCCATATTGCCGCGCGAAGAACAGATACCGAGAGAGCACTATAAACGCGGCGATCGCGTCCAGTCCATTATTACTGATGTGCGCAAGGAAGGACGCGGACCACAGGTTGTCATCTCCCGCGCGCACCGCGACTATATGGCGGCGCTTTTCCACCGAGAGGTGCCGGAAGTCGATGATGGCGTGGTCAAGATAATGAGTGTGGCACGCGATCCCGGTTCCCGCGCCAAAGTGGCCGTTTTTTCCCGCGAAAGAGATGTCGATCCCGTGGGCGCCTGCGTTGGCGTGCGTGGTTCGCGCATACAGAATATTGTCCAGGAACTGCACGGAGAGCGCATTGATATTGTCATCTGGAGCCCAGATATTGCCACCTATGCACGCAACTCCCTTGCCCCGGCCCTTGTACTGCGCATCGTTGTTGATGATGAAGAAAATCTTCTTGAAGTCATTGTTCCCGACGACCAGCTTACCAACGCCATTGGCCGCAAAGGCCAGAACGTCAAGCTGGCCGCGCGGCTTTTGGGTTGGAAGATCGATATTTTTACTGAAAGCCGCTACAATGAAGCCAATGCCATAGGGCACGGTCTTGAGCAGGTTGCCAGTGTCGCCGAGGTCTCTATTGAAGCGTTGATTGACACGGGCTATACCTCATTGGACAAACTGCGTGAAGCCAGTGACGAGGAACTGGCAGAAAAACTGGTCATAAGCAATACGCGGATAGCGGAATTGCGTTCAGCCATCAACTTCCTGGCGCCGGTAGTTGAAAAAATGCCGGAGAACGCAGACTCCGTCGGAGATTAACGGACGCAAAACATCGGGACAAAAAACCATGCGGAAAAAACAAACTGAATCAACACAGGGAACAACAATACGGAAAGATCCGGTCAGAATGTGCGTGATCTGCCGGAGGCGTTTTCCCCGAGATGCTTTGATCCGTTATGTACTTTCGCCGCAGGGAAATACAAGCATTGACCCGAAAAAATCCGCTCTCGGCAGAGGGCTATACCTGTGTTCAGATCCGCACTGTGAAGTAAAATTTGCAAAATACCGGCCCGGCGTCAAACGTAGGGAGAATAAGCATGCCTGAAGAAAAATTCAAAATAAAAGATATCGCCGCAGAGCTGGAAGTTCAGCCCAAGAATATGCTGCGCGCCTTACGCGAAATTGGCCTGCCTGCCAAAAGTACGGCTGGCTCCATTTCACAGGAAAATGTATTGCGTGTTCGCGATTATTTCAGCGCCCAAAGACACCAGAATGTTGAACGCACGGAAGTTCAGAGCAATATTATTGTGCGGCGCCGTCGCAGCAAACCAAACGGGGCTGCTGGAGCCGGGGAACCAGCGCTGGACCCAGTTTCCGTCCAGACGCCGGTATCGGGTGAAGAGATATCCGGTCAGGACGCATTGTCGCATGCCGGCCTTCATGATGACAGTCTGATACAAAAAGAGGAAGTGCCGTCCGGAGTGGACAAGATGTCAGTCTCTCCGACATTTCCGCAGGATGTCGAAAAAGAAGGGAGAAAACTCAGACAGCGTGCACCACGCCAGAAAAAGACTCTTACCGCGCCGCCTCCCGCCCGCGTAATCAGCCGCCCGGACATAGCCGCCCCAACTGAGCCCACCGCCGACATAAGATCTGAGGACACCGCGCCCAAGACGAAAATTGTCTTGCCCGCTCCAGAGGAGTCCCGGGAGAAAACACCCAAAAATTTGCGCATGACGTTACCGGACGCCTCCGCCATACCGGACGAGAACTCCGTGCCCGCGTTGTCGACACTGGCAATGAAACTTGAAGCAAAAGCGGCGTCATCGGCTGGCAGTGAGGACAAGGCTGGTGCGCCGATACGCCGCAGGCCGCCGCAGGCCCAACAACGCGTCAAGGTTATTTCACTCCCTGCTCCCGCAGAACGAGAAAGGTATACTGGCCGTGCCCCGGGAGTGCGTCCCGCGCAGCAAGACGGCCAACGGCCTCAGGGCCTCGGGCAGCCCACTGTCGCTTCGCCGACTGACGTCCACGACGGTCAAAGCAAGAAAAAACGACTCAAGGGTCGTCGCACAGTAGATTTTCAACAGGGGGCTTTTGAGCGCCACCAGGATGATAATGCCCCCCAACGCCTCAACAAGGGCAAAAGTCGCCGCAAGGGTATCAAGCCGACGTTGCAGATACAACAAATCCAGCCCATAAAAACGGCCAAGCGCAAAATACGCATTGAAGAGGCCATTCGCGTGTCGGACATAGCCCACCAAATGGGTCTAAAGTCCACCGAAATCATCAAAATCCTTTTCGGGCTCGGCATCATAGCAACCATCAACCAGTCTCTGGACATGGACACGGCAACGCTTGTCGCAGCCGAATTTGACTATGAAGTCGAAAAAACAGGACTGTCTCTCAAAATTCCGGAACCCGAACCTGATCTGCCGGAAAGCCTGAAAACCCGTCCTCCGGTAGTGACCATAATGGGTCATGTGGACCATGGAAAAACCTCCCTTCTGGACGCAATACGTAAATCCAATGTGACGAGCGGCGAAGCTGGCGGTATAACCCAGCACATCGGCGCGTATTATGTCAGGACAAATCGGGGGGAAATCGTTTTCCTGGATACGCCGGGGCATGAGGCGTTTACGGCCATGCGTGCACGCGGCGCGCAAATCACGGATCTTGTGGTTTTGGTTGTTGCTGCGGACGACGGGGTAATGGAGCAGACGCGCGAGGCTGTCAACCACGCCCGCGCGGCCAATGTGCCGATCATGGTGGCCGTGAACAAAATGGACAAATCCGGCGCCGACCCTGACCGTGTTCTGCGCGAACTTGCGGAACTCGGCCTGCAGCCGGAAGACTGGGGTGGGGATGCCATTGTCGCCAAAGTTTCCGCGAAGACGCGTCTGGGGCTGGACAATCTGCTTGAAATGATCGTCCTGCAATCGGAAATTATGGAGCTCAAGGCCAATCCCGACAAACTGGCGCGCGGCCGTATTGTGGAAGCCCGTCTGGATAAAGGACGCGGTCCCATAGCCACGGTGCTCATTCAGCAGGGCACGCTCAACCAAGGTGACAATTTTGTTTGCGGAGCGTTCTCCGGACGTGTGCGTGCCCTGACCAATGATCAAGGCAAAAAGGTTAAGTCCGCGAGTCCTTCCCTTCCTGTGGAAGTGCAGGGCTTTGAGGGAGTACCTGAAGCCGGCGAAGAATTTATTGTTCTTGAAGACGAAAAACTGGCCCGTCGCATCGCGGACAGCCTTGCCGCAAAGCAGCGGGAACGCGACCTTGCTTCGGAGTCCCGCGTCACACTTGAAACATTCCTCTCCCGCCGGGCTTCCGATCAGGAAACATTGACTCTTAATCTGGTAATAAAAGCTGATGTGCAGGGCAGTCTGGAAGCCATTGCGGAAGCCTTGAACAAAAAGAGCACGGACAAGGTGCGGCTGCATGTCATGCACGGCGGCGCAGGCGCCATTTCAGAATCTGACATTATGCTGGCTTCCGCGTCCAACGCCATAATTATCGGCTTCAATGTGCGTCCTACGGCAAAAGTAAAAGAAATAGCGGAACGCGAAAATATGGATGTCCGTTTCTACAACATCATCTACAAGCTCGTGGAGGACATCGAAAACGCCATGGCCGGCATGCTTGCGCCGGTACAGCGGGAAGTCTATCTCGGTCAGGCTGAAGTGCGGAGAACCTACAATGTGCCGAAAATCGGAACTATTGCCGGTTCCTATGTGGCGGACGGAAAAATTGCCCGCAATGCCAGCGCGCGCCTTCTGCGTGACTGCATTGTTATCTATACGGGCAAAATCGACTCGCTCAAACGCTTCAAGGATGACGTGCGGGAAATAGTAAAAGGCAATGAATGCGGCGTCGGACTGGAGAATTTTAATGACATTAAAGAAGGAGATATCATTGAGGCATTTGAAACTGTAGAAGAAGCGGCTTCGCTCTAGGCCGCCGTTTCTTTCTGCTTCAGATCAAACCGACTTCTTATTACATGGCCATATTTATAGCGCTGTTAACGGTGCATTCCCATCTTGACGGCAATGACAACCTGAAGGCCGCCGTGTTGCCTAACAGCCTGAAGCAAAAAACGCACCACAAATTCAATGTAGCCATTGCCGAGGTTGACACTGAAAACAGTTACACATGCATCAGGTTGGCCGTTGTTTACGCCTCAAACAGTGAAACATATTTGCGAAGCCGGATGGATAACTGAAATGATGGCAGCGGCATGCCCTGAAAAACTGAATGACAGCCAACTGGAAATATATGTCGCTGAATGAGCTGATTCCGCCACCATACCGAGATGGGGCAAACCGTACAGCGGAGAGCATCAGGGAAACCAACTACGTCGTTGTCGCGGGGCACGTCAATCTGGACGGCGACGCCGTTGGGGCCGCAGCTGCGGCAGGGCATATTTTGCGTTCCCTCGGCAAGGAGTTTATGTTATACAGCGGCACAGGTCTGCCGCAGTCATTTTCTTTTCTGTCCATGCCCGGCATGGTGCATACGTCTCTCGAACGTCCGCCCTTCCCTCTTCGTAGCGCTCTTTTTGTTGACTGTAACGAGCCGCACCGACTCGGTCAGGACATGGCGGAACGTATGCCGAAACTTGCCAGTGTGAACATTGACCACCATCCCGGCAGAGGAATGGGGTCTTTGTCTAATTGGATATTTCCGCAGGCGGCGGCCACTGCGCAGCTTATGGCCTATGTGGCGATATACCTTGGCCTGCCTCTGTCCGGTGATATTGCAGATGCCATCGCCTTGGGCATTATCACGGATACAGGCGGATTCCGCCACGGCAATACCGATGCTGACATACTGCTCCTCACGGCGCATCTGGCAAAAAACGGATGCAATATTCCCCTGTTGCGCGAGCTTCTGGAAAATAACTGGAGTCTGGGACGGATGCGGCTCTGGGCCACGCTAATGCGCCGCATACGTCTTGAACGCGACAAAACTGTGGCGTTTTGCCATGTTCTGGCAGACGACCTGCGTGAAAATCAGTGTCTCAAGGAGGAGTTGGAAGGCTTTGTGGAACACCTGCGCCGTTTGCGCGGCGTCAAAGTGGCCGCCCTTCTGCTGGAGGATACTCCGCAGTCCTGCAAATTCAGTCTGCGCTCCGCCGGAAACAACAATGTCCTCGCCACTGCCGCAGCTCTGGATGGCGGCGGGCATATCAACGCGGCAGGGGGCATCCTGCATCTTTTGCCTGATCAGGCGGAAAACATTCTGCTGGCCGCTGTCTGCAAACAACTGGATAAGGAAGAAAAGGAAGCGGCGGCTTAACTTTGAAAAAGTCAAACAGCCACAAAAATTACTCCGCGCTTCTGCTCTTCTGATGCTCGGCGATCACCTTTTCGACCACAGGTTGCGGCGCTTCTTCATAATGCGCGAACTCCATCGTGAAAAAGCCCTGCCCGCCAGTCATGGACCGTAGATCCGGCGCATAGCGCAACACTTCACTCATGGGCACATGCGCCTTGATTTCCATGTTGCCCACCTGAGAATCAGAACCAAGCACTTTGCCGCGCCGTGAGGAGAGATCGCCGATAACATCCCCCATGCTTTCGTCAGCTATGGAGATTGCCAGCAGGACAATTGGCTCCAGTAGAATGGGCTTGAGGCTTCCCATGGCTTTTTTGAAAGCCATGGAGCCGGCCACCTTGAAGGCCATTTCCGAGGAATCAACTGTATGATAGCTGCCGTCATACACCCTGACACGAAAATCCACCACCTGATACCCGGCCAGAAAACCGCGCGCCGCAGCTTCCTGAATGCCCTTGTCAATGGCCGAAATATACTGTCGCGGCACTACGCCGTCCACGATGGCGTCTTCAAATGTATAACCTGACTCACGCGGTAGACCTTCCCTTTCAATCCAGCAGTCTCCAAACTGTCCACGGCCGCTGGATTGCTTTTATGCCGCCCCTGCACTTGGCATTTACCGCGTACCGTTTCCCGGTAAGGCACCTTGGGCGTTTTAAGGATAATATCAATTTTATAGCGCCGTTTGGCTTTTTCCACGGAAAGCTCAATGGAAAGCTCAATGTGCAGTTGCCCCATGCCGGAGAGCAGTATGTCCCCGCTTTCTTCATCACGGGCCAGTTTCAGGGTTATATCCTCGTCCAGCAAACGCTGTATTACCGCATGGACCTTGTCTTCTTCCCCTTTTTCCCTGGGGCCAGAGCATAGGTGATCAACTGTGAACTGTGGTGGCAGTTTCGGCATGGGCAACACAAAAGGGGCTTTTTCGTCACATAGGGTATCGCCGGTACGGGTATTTTTGAGCTTAGTGACAGCCACGATAGCTCCAGGATAAACTGATTCCTTGCACTCCGTCTGGCTTTTGCCCGTAAGATACAACAAATTTCCAAGACGTTCGTTTTCTTCGGTGCGCATGTTTTTGAGAATAGTGTCCGCAGATACGGTACCGGAAAGTGCGCAGGAGTGAAAGCTGGCCGGAAAAAGGATCAGACAGCGTTTTGAACATAAAACATGCAAGGACGGCGGCGCGTTCATTCCCGTCAAGATCGACGAATGCCGCCTGTCCAAGGGGGAAGGGAACAACGCCTCAACGGCGTCGAGAACGGCTTTGCCGCCCTTATTTTCTATGGCCGAGCACAAGCACGGGCGTCAGTTCGCCAGAGAGCACGCCAGCCCTGAGACCGACCCTGAGATCGTCAAGACTCAGTCTGCCTTCCTCAAGATATTTTTCCATCAATTTCTCATCACTTTCCGCAATGTTTTCCACAGTCACGTCGTACAAAAGCTGCACATCGTCGGTCAGATCCGAAAAAATTTTCGCTTCGGTAGGGCCACCTTCGTCGGAAAACATCAACTCCTTCCCGCCTAGCACGTCCACCACGCCCACAAAAGCGTATCCCCGGCGTATGGGCACCTGCAAAGCGACGGTTTTCACTCCAAGCGTAGAAAGACTGTCAAAAGCCATCTGAAAATCAGCCCTATCACGATCCAGCTTGTTTATCACAAACATGACCGGCAGCTTTTCCGCGTACACGATATTCCAGAATTTTTTGGTAAGAGGACGGACACCGTCAACGGCATCCAGCACAAACAGCACACTGTCCACGCCCTTCAGCAAACATTCCATATCTCCGGTAAAATTTCCGTCACCGGGAATATCCATCAAAAAATGACGATTTTTGTTCTAGAGCCACGTGGCAAAGGCAGGCTGAACAGAACCGAGACGGCGTATTTCTTCCGGTTCGTAATCTAGACTTGTTGTGCCGTCTTCAATGGCTCCCATGCGTGTAAGTATGCCAGCGTTGAACAAAAGCATCTCGGCCAACAAGGTTTTTCCGCACCCGCCGGTTCCGACGAGGGCAAATGTACGTTGCATTTTAAGAGGCGTTGACATAGTTCCCCCTTAATGTGAATGAAAAACAGCCAAAGGCCATTTTAACGGTACCAACGCCGTCGGTTTGTACGATAGAGCCATAGCGGTAAGTCTGCTCAAAATTTGAAGCGGTAGCGCGGCAGTACACACGAGATACGTTGCCGTTTGGGCAAATATCTGTTGACGACACTGTCTAGATCATATCTTGAGTTTTGCTCAAAAATGATATATTCTCATGCCGAGTGTTATGAAAAAATAGCGTCTGGAACAAATCGCTTTCAGAACAAGGCCACGTGGAGTCATTCATGCCGCAGGTAGCAGCACGCATAAACGCAGATCAGGAACGCTGGCTCAAGGATTATTTTCGCACAAAAAGCGCCGGGGTCGAGAACGGCTTTGCCGCCCTTATTTTCTGCGGAATTCATTCTGCCTTGGGCGGTAGACACTTTTTTTCGAGCAATCAATAATATCAAATACTTGTTTAGCACAGCCGAATTGAAAACCATTGTGGAAACCCACAAGTAAACAAAGCTCATGCCGGACCATACGCGCTCGACCTATCTTTTGTTGAAAATCGCGGATACCTGTGATACCGACAGTGTCCATCTACGCTACGGAGCAAGCAAATCCCGCATTGAATCAAAAATCAAGAGCCTTTATATCAAGACTTATTAAATTCTGTATATATCTCAAAAACGCGCCGTGCGAAAGGATCATTGAACAAATTCCGCAGGACATACTGCTTTGCATAAACATTGTCGGCCTTTTCAGACCAGGTTCGGGATTCCCTCCCGCTTTCTTCCTGTTTGCCGGCTTCGCCACCAGCCGCCGTATCGCTTTGCCGGGTCCACTCTCTCTTCAGACATCTGCGCTCCGAAGTCCGCCTGGCTGAGATCAGCCTGCTCACCGTCGCGCGTCTGGCCTTCACCGTGTGCGGAGGTTTCGCGTTGAGCGCTGTGACTATACTCCGGTTTGAGTACGGATGAAAGAGCTACGAACGCTTCGTTGAGAAGCTGAAATTTCCGCACGGCATCGGGATTATTCGGATTCAAATCCGGGTACAGCTCAAAAGCTCATTTGCGGTAGACTTTTTTTACCGCCTCAAGATTCGCGCCTTTTTAGATTTTAAGAATGTCGTAACATTCCTTGAAAGAAATTTAGCATGTTCGAATATTCAACGTCGCATATCAGGAAAGAATCAGTGTGACGGTTCATAGGCGGGATTACTGGCCAGAAGTTTGTGCTCACACAGATTTCACGCCCCAAGCGGACAAAGTCCGCGTGCATGACATACGGTGATATGTCGAGGCAAAATTCCTTGGCCTCAGACTTCCGGGATCAAAGATGTTGCCGCAAAAAAAGGCCAAGCGCGGCAGACTGCAGGTTTTGCATAGTGAACGCTTCACCCTTATCCGGACGTAAAAAACACATAGCAGGCTGTGTCCCCGGTGCGGTTTTCACTTTACGGACTGCTCCGCATATTGAGCGCGGAAAACCGCGCAATGTCCTGCGGGGATGCCATAATGCCGCCATGCCCTTCACAACAGTGCCTACACTTACGGCACTAAAAAACAGTATCGGCAAATTCAGCGGACATAACAATTTTGCGGAAGGTTAAAAATTGATTACAACCTGTTCCTCATCTTGGGAATGCCTTGCTATTTCACCTATAATGGAAGCGCTCATACCGAAGGACTGCATCCTGTTGACCGCCTCTTTAGCCTGTTCCACAGACGTCAGTAAAATGTAGCCTATACCGCAGTTAAAAATTTGAAACATTTCCGGCCAGGAAAGGTTGCCCATTTTCTTCAGCCAGGTAAAAACAGGTGGAATGGGCCATGCGTCAAAAAAGATGCGCGCCTCAACCTGAGCTGGCAGCACACGCGGAAGATTGTCGTAAAAACTGCCGCCCGTAATGTGGGCCATCCCCTTAATGTTCATATCACGCAGCAAGGCACGCACTGGCGTAACATAAATGGTTGTAGGTGTTAACAATACATCTTTTGTGGAGGCACCGTCTGCGCCGGGAAAAGGCTCGTCCGCAGAAAGGCCAGAATCGGCCAAAATTTCGCGCACCAAGGAAAAACCGTTGGAATGAAGCCCAGATGAAGCAATACCAATGATTTTGTCCCCCACTTGGATGCCTGAGCCGTCAATCAGCCGGGTATTGTCCGCAATTCCGACGCAGAAACCGGCCAAGTCATATTCTCCCGGCGCGTACATATCGGGCATTTCCGCTGTTTCTCCGCCAAGTAGCGCGCACCCAGCCTGGCGGCACCCCTCGGCTATTCCCCCGACCACTGTTTGGGCAATTTCCACATCAAGCCGCCCTGTGGCGAAATAATCCAAAAAAAACAGGGGGTGCGCCCCATGTACCAGAATGTCGTTGGCGCTCATGGCAACGAGGTCAATGCCGACGCTGTCATGTTTGTTGAAGGCAAAGGCGAGTTTGAGTTTTGTACCCACACCGTCGGTTGAAGAAACAAGCACCGGTTCATTTATGCCGCTGAGTTCCGGCCTGAAAAGGCCCCCAAATCCCCCGATATCGGAAATAACGCCTCTGATGCGCGTGCTCGCGACATAATGCCTTATGCGGTCAACAAGCTCGCTACCCGCCTGAATGTTGACTCCAGCATTGGTATAGGCCTTCGCGCGGTCGCTGGACATTCCTCACCTCCTTCCTGAAATTGGGATAACAGATTTTTCGTTGAATCCCAAGCGTATTTTTCAGAGCATTATTTATGGACCAATTTCGCGTCTGTTGTTATATTTACCCAGCCCGCAAGGAATTCAGGAGGAAAGCCAAAAACTGATTGTTTCAGCCAACATGCTGTATATTTTACTTGGTCCGGATTTCTGCGTATACAGAAAATCATTAACAGACCGGATGTTGCTTATGCATGATGCTATGTTATATTGTGGGAAAGCCTCAAGAGTTAACTGACGCAATGCCGCCTTCGCGCGCACGAGTGCACGTTGAAAAAAGGCGCAAGGTCCGTTGCGGCGCATGCATCAACAAATAAACATGCTGATACTTTATACCGGAAACGGTAAAGGCAAAACAAGCGCCTGCGTCGGGCAGGCACTGCGGGCGGCAGGTCATGGCATGACGGTCGCTTTTGGCCAGTTTTTGAAACGTGACAACCAATCTAGCGAGCAACGCGTTTTGAAGCAACTGCTCGGAAGACTTTTTTTGGCCGGCGGAGAAAGTTTTTTCCGCGATGAAAAGGACAGGCCAACGCACCGTAACGCGGCGCTGAACGTGCTGCTGTGGGCTGAGCATATTCTGCCGGAGGTCGATATGCTGATTCTGGACGAAACGCTGTATGCCCTTGATGCCGCCCTGATTGAGAGAGAGGAAATTGAAAATATGGTCGACGCCTCCACGGCGCGAGGACGGCATTTGGTTCTTTCCGGCCGCAATGCTCCCGACTGGCTGGTGCGATCCGCCGACATCGTAACAGAAATGGTTGAAGTCAAACACGCCTGGCGTAATGGCGTCAAAGCCGCGCCGGGCATTGAATATTGAATTGAAATGTGTCACCTTTTCGGACTCCCCGCTTTCACCGTTTATATTGCGTCTTCCTTCAAACACAAGCACGGCGTGCGCCTTCTTGGCCGCGAACTGCGCACCATGAACTGCCACATCCTAGACTGGACGGAAAAAGCCGTGCCCCCGTCCGGCCTGACGCCAACGGAGCGGCGCATTTGGATGGATACAGACAGGAACGGAGGACAAGTTTACACTTTTTGCAAAAACGCCTGTCTTGCGGCGGATATGCTTGTTTATTACGGAGCATCCGGGCAGGACGCCGGTGTTGAGGTAGGCTTGGCCGTCGGCGCAGGGCTGCCCATACTGGGTATTCGTGGCCCCCTAGAAGGCCCCGGCCTCATGTTGCACGGGGCCGTCACCCAATGGACTGACAATGTGGAAGAAGCCTTGTCCATCACGGGCAGAGTTGTGACTCACGCCGCGCAATCCCTAGCAAATCTGGATTCCGAGCCTGTCGCCGCAGTGCGCTCCATTTGCGAAAAACTGAAACGCTTTATTCCGATAACGGCAAGGCCGTTTTCCCGTCATTTGCCGCGCTAGAGCAATATGAGATAATTCATCACCGACAATACGTCTTTTACCTTGTTCGCCGTCTGCACGGCAAGACACTTTTCCGCGTCATTTTTGACGACGCCGAGCAAAACCACGCGGCCAGTGTTGACTTTCGTGTCAATGCGGTATGATACCCTCTATTCTTTTTCCCGTTGGATGCGCGCGCCGACAAGCGTAAGTTTGTCTTCAATCCGTTCATAGCCGCGATCCAGGTGATACAGACGGCTGACTTCCGTTGTGCCTCCGGCCGCCAGACCGGCCAGTACAAGCGAGGCACTGGCCCGTAGGTCTGAGGCCATTACCGGCGCGCCGGTCAGGTGTCGCACACCGCGCACCATGGCGGTATGGCCGGAAATTTTTATGTCGGACCCCATGCGCATCAGCTCCGGCACATGCATAAAACGGTTTTCAAAAATGCTTTCATTCACCACTCCCGCGCCTTCAGCAAGGCACATTAGGGCCATGATCTGCGCCTGCATGTCTGTGGGAAAACCGGGATAAGGTTTGGTTGTCACATCAACGCAGCGCAGGGGGTGCGCGCATTTTGCCAGCATCCCGTCGGGAGTGGCGGAAATATCCATACCCATATCCCGCAACTTGAGAATGACGGCCTCCAGTTCGTCAACCGGACAACAGCGCAGCAGCAGTTCCCCGCCCGTGATTCCGGCAGCCACCAGAAAAGTGCCGGCCTCAATGCGATCCGGCATGACGGCATATTCAACGCCGTGCAGACCGCTTGTACCCGCAATGCGAATGCGGTTCGTTCCATGGCCTTCAATGTGAGCGCCGCAGGCAATGAGGAAATTCGCAAGGTCAACCACTTCCGGTTCACGGGCCGCGTTTTCAAGAATTGTTTCACCTTCCGCTAGCGTGGCTGCCATGAGAAGATTCTCTGTGCCGCCGACGGTGGGCATGTCCAAAGTAATCCGCGCGCCTTTCAGTTTGCGGCAACGGCCCAAAATGTCGCCGTTTTTCAGTTCAATATTCGCCCCCATTAGTTCAAGACCCTTGAGATGTTGATCCACAGGCCGCGTGCCTATGGCGCAACCGCCCGGAAAAGCCACGCGCGCCTGCCCGACGCGGGCGAGCAGAGGCCCGAGGCAAAGCACGGAGGCGCGCATGGTGCGCACTAGGTCGTAAGGGGCTTCGGGTAGAAGGTCGCCCGGCGTTACCGTAACCCGCCGCTCTCGGTACGCACAGGAGTAACCGAGCATGTTCAAAAGTTTCAGCGTGGTGTGAATGTCGTGCAAATTAGGCACATTTCGAAAACAAACAGGTTCCGTTACAAGGATGGAGGCAAAAAGAACGGGCAGGGCCGCGTTTTTGGAACCGCTAATTTCAATGCTGCCGGTCAGCGGCACGCCGCCTTCAATGATCAACTTGTCCATGTGCCCTCATCTGAATACAGTTTTTTGGGATCCATTCCAGCACGTCAATGGCCACGCCGCGCTTTTCACAGGCCATGGTGCCAAGGACGCCGTCCACCGGCCGCGACGTTCATACTCACGACCTTGTCGCCCTTTCCGTAGGTTTTTTGATGGAATCACGGAGCAGGTCTAGAGCCCGATCTATGGGCAACACAGGCCGCGAGGTGAACGACCAAAGCCAAATCCATACACTCCTGCACGGAAAAAGGTACTGGCCAGCGCCCAGCCAGAGAGGGCTCCGTGCACGACCCCGGACTGCATTTCCCAAACCTGCACACACCCAAAAAATGTTTTTCTTGCCGCCGACCGACCACTCATCGACCAATCATGGCGAACGATGGGGTTATAGAAAAAATGGCTGCGGTATCACTGAACGCGTATGCTATAGCAGCAACTGTGCGTCCATGGTTTTCGATGCCTCCCTGACTGCCGTCAGAGTACACTCTGACGGCTGGAAAAATGAATGTTTGAAAACTGCATATCCCCCTACAGCAAATTCTGTGCTTTCAGCACGGCCGCGAGTCGCACCCTGTTGACCTCGCTCATGGGGGAGAGTGGCAGGCGCATTTCATCCCGCATCAGCCCCATGAGGGCCAACGCCGTTTTGGCGGGTATGGGATTGGTTTCCGTGAACATGATTTCGTGCAGCGGAAAAAGCGCATGGTGCAGGCGCGCGGCCTCCTTCATGTTTCCGTCGGCAAAGACGTCGCACATGGCGGCAACACTGTCCGGAGCCACATTGGACGTGACGGAAATCACTCCCCTAGCGCCCAGGGTCATGAGCGGCAAAGCCGTAAAGTCATCCCCGGAGAGGACAATAAAGCTCTCCGGGCAGGATTCCAGAATGCGGCTGCCCTGACACATGTCGCCTGTGGCTTCCTTGACGCCGATGATGTGCGAAAATTCTTTCGCCAGACGGCTCAGAGCGGGGGGAAGCAGGTTGCAGCCCGTGCGTCCGGGCACGTTGTAGGGTACCAGAGGTATTTCCACAGCTTGGGCAATGGCCCTGTAATGCTGATACAGGCCTTCCTGCGTGGGGTTGTTGTAGTAGGGCGTGATCAGAAGAGCTCCGTCAGCCCCCGCTTTTTGGGCAAAGCGGGTCAGGCGAATGGCCTCAGCGGTGTTGTTGGAACCGGAGCCGGCCAAAACTGGCACCCGGCCGCGTGTCACGTCAATACATATTTCAATGACGCTCTCATGTTCCTCGTGGGAAAGCGTGGCGGACTCGCCGGTGGTGCCACAAGGCACAAGACCGTGTATGCCCGCCGCGTGCTGGCGTTCGATTAGGACGCGGTAGGCATCTTCGTCCAAAATATTATTTTTGAAAGGTGTAACAAGGGCCGTCAAAGCGCCGGAAAGCCGCATGGCCGCCTCCTTCTCCTTTCACGCATGCATGCAACGCGCAGGGGGTTACTGATTAATGAATTCCTTAAGTTCCTTTCCGGCCCGGAAAAAGGTCAAGCGTTTGGGAACGACGGAAATTTTTTCTCCGGTTTTGGGATTGCGTCCGGAATATCCCCCGTATTCCTTGATTTTAAAGCTCCCGAAACCACGAATTTCAATGCGGTCTCCGGAGAGCAGAAATTTTTTCATGGATTCGACGAAAGTATTGACCGCCATGGTGGCGTCATCAAGAGAAAAGTTTGTCTCATCCGCCAAGGCTTTGATAAGTTCGCTTTTGTTCATTTTGTCTCCTTGCAACTTGCATCTATTTACGCAGTATGTAAAGCAATTTTACTCAATCCGACAAGTCCTTTAAAATTTTTCTCCGGCCAAGCCAGTCCGTAATGGCAAGACGCGCGCGCTACAGCGCCCAGGCCTGTATGTCCGTCGGAGCGTAGCGCAGAAGCGGCGCCTACCGGCAGACGACTTCAGTCACTTTTTTGTCCGAGCACACATGACCGAGGAAAACCGGCTCCAGATGCAGGAAGTGACGGCATGCCACGGCCAGTTTGTCACAATACGCACCGCCGCCATAGCCACAAAGGCCTGCACTGTGTCGGAAATACCGGCGCCTATGTCCATGAAAACATAATCGTAGTCTCCGATGAACGGTTTCAGGCGCGAAAAGAGAAGATTGCATGTTTCGATTTTCATTTCGCTCAGTTCCGGCACGCCGAAAGCGGCGGGCAGCACGTCAAAAGCCGCTGGTTTACACCGTGTACAGCCATTCTGCAGATTGCCCTGCGGGGAGATCCCCAGCAATACGTCCAGATTGGCAGTTCAAGGTTGCAATCCATAAGCAGGGTTTTTAAAGCCAGTTCGGTACAGAACGACGGCGCGCTGTTCTTGGCATATATTGCTTTTCTGCGCGAGAGCGCTTCGTAGCGCCCTCGTCCCCCAGCTCCAGCAATCCCCCCGCGTTGCTCTTTGTTCCCCCTGACCGACACAGACAATACCGAAGGCGTAAGCAATTTTCAAGCCATTGTTCGTGTGGGGATGCCATATTTTGTCCACAATAATCTTTTGATGTGCCTCAGGCTGTCGCATTCCTTTCAAATCCAGACGCATGACCGCTACAAGGGCTTTTTCGAGACGGCCCCAGAGCCACGGTGCCCAGAAGCTGCCGCAATCTGCCCAGCAGTTCCGCACAGACGAGATCCAGCTTGGGTACAGGCCGCGCAAGATGCGCGCAAGCTCTCCCGTGATGCCATCCGACAATCGTCGCGCGTTGCGCCGGCGGACAGGAGCGACTGTCGATGTCGTCCGAATTTCAATGCTGGCGTTCATGGAGATAGAGAAGATAATCGTGTTGAAAACGATCAATTTCCCCGTCCAGCACGGCGTCCACATCGCCCGCCTCGCAGCCGGTGCGGTGGTCTTTGACTAGGCGATAGGGCTGAAGGGTATAGGTGCGTATCTGGCTGCCGAAGGCGATGGCATCCTTGCCCGCGTATTCCGCCTGACGTTCCGCCTCGCGCTTCTGTACTTCCAGGTTGTACAGGCGGGCATTGAGGACGCGCAGGGCCGTTTCCTTGTTGTGATGCTGGGATTTTTCGTTCTGGCACTGGGCGGAAATGCCCGTGGGCAAGTGCGTCACGCGCACGGCGGAACTGGTGGTGTTCACGCTCTGGCCGCCTGGGCCGCTGGAACGGAAAATATCAATACGCAGGTCCGATTCCCTGATGTCCAGTTCAATCGCATTGCCGGCGTCGGGCATAACGTCCACCGAAGCAAAGGATGTGTGCCTGCGCCCCGAGGAGTCAAAGGGGGATATGCGTATCAGCCTGTGGATGCCGCGCTCGCTCTTCAAAAAGCCGAAAACGTGTGGCCCGGCGATGCGCAGGGTGACGCTTTTGACGCCAGCCTCGTCACCGGGCAGCAAATCCAACTCTTCCACCGTGTGCTTGTGGCGCGCGGCCCAGCGGGTATACATGCGCAAAAGCATTGCCACCCAGTCCTGGGACTCCGTGCCGCCCGCGCCGGGGTGAATTTCCAGGATGGCATCCTTGCCGTCCTCCGCCGCCGAAAGCAGCATCACAAGCTCAATTTCGTCCAGCAGTTTCGCAAATTCTTTTTGTTGCTGCGCCAGCGTTTTCAAGGCTTCTTCGTCCTCGTTGTCCTCTTCCTGGGCGAGGGCAAGCCATTCCCGCATGTCGTCGCAAGATTTTTTCAAGCGGTAGAGGCGTTCTGTTTCACTGCCGAGATTGGCTTTTTCCTGCAGGAGCGGAGTGAAATTCTCCGGCTTGTCCCACGCGCCGGGGCGGGAGAGTTCGTTTTCAATGGCGTTCAGACGTTGTTCAAGGGCAGCGACGTCAAAGACCCCCCAGAGAGTTTCAAAGCGTTGCGTCAGGGGTTGACAGGCGGCACGCAGATCGCTGAGATGTAACATTATATAATTTGGTGTTGAAGGTTGAATTTGTTTCCGGTGTCCGTTTTTCGTCCGAAAATCAGCAACGCGACAAACAGCGCCAGCGCTACGGGAAAAATAAGGGGCGCAAAACGGGAATAGGGGCTTTCCGTATTCAGCAACACTGCTCGAACATAATGCGTACCAGCCGCGAACTGCCCACCTCGCATGGCCAGCCGGCCACGACTGTCCACCACGGCGGAAATGCCCGTATTGGTGCCACGCAAAAGCCACCGATCCTGTTCCACAGCGCGCAACGCGGTAAGATACAGGTGCTGCCGTGCCGCCGGCGTGCCGCCGAACCATGCGTCGTTGCTGATATCAGTCAGTATGTTGGCTCCATTCCTGACGCGGTCTTCCGCCAGCCATGGAAGGATACCTTCATAGCAGATAAGCATGCCGAGCGCACGGCCGGCGTAACGCAGGGGTTCGTCCGATTTTCCTTCCTCATACACGCCTACACCCTGGAGCAGGGCCTGCAGAAAGTCTAATTTGAGCCAGTTCGGCAGGTATTCGCCAAATGGCACCAAGCGCATTTTGTCATAACTGATCAATGTGAGGTACCGATTTTCCCGCGGCGCGAGCAGAAAAGCCCGGTTGAAGACGCTACGTTGGCCGCTGGGTGCAATTTCCAGGCCGGGAGCGCCGAGCAGCAGAGGGCAGCCGCTACTTGCAACCAGTTCGCGTACGGCGTCATCATATTTCGGCATATGCCCGAAAAAGAAGGGGAGAGCCGTCTCCGGCCAGACAATGAGGGGCTTGTCGCCAGTTTTGTCCGGCATGTCATCGCCCAGATTCGCAAGGCCCTGCCGCGTCAGGCCGATATAGGCGTTGAGTGAAGCCTGCTGAAAGTGGGGGAGCCACTTCTGGTTCTGGTCAATATTTCCTTCCACAATGAGGGCGGACATGGTTTGAGGGCCGTTGGGCCGGGAGACAAACGGGGTTTGCTCAAGGCGGTATGCGCCGTAGCCCAACAGGCCAGCCGCCAGTGCCAGCCCTGCGGCGAGGCAGCGTTTGTCCCTGAAAAAAACGAGACAAAGCAAGGCGACGAGGGTCCAGAGACCCCCTGTGGCGTATGCGCCCAAGCAGTCCGCTGTCTGGACGAGCAAGGGCCACGGAGCCAGCGCCCCGGCCAGGGATAGCCAGGGGAAACCCAGTAATCGCGCGGAGACGTATTCCAGCAGATACCAGGCGAGGGCAAGGGCAAGGGCCAGCAACAGGGGAGGATGCTTGCGCCAGGTGTTAGCCGCGCAGGAAAAAAGCCCGTTGGCGAAAGAAAGGCAGGTCGCGATGAAGATCGCGCAAGGGATGGCCAGCGGCCAAGGCAGGCCGCACACATTGTGTACGGGCAGAGTGAGCCAGTACAGGGCAGCAGTTCCGCCGGCAAGGCCGCAAAGCCATCCGTCCCGTAGCGCTGCGGCTTTGCCTGAGGCGTCAAGACCGAGCATCGTCAGAGTGACGGGCCAGAGTAGAATGAGGAACGGCAGCTCCGCCAGATCATTGGGAAAGCCAAGCCAGATGGCCGCGGTGCCCACAAGGCCGGTGGCGACACGCCTGTTTGTCATACGCTGAATTCGCGTGGTCATGCTGTTTTTATGGTATTCCTTTCTAACTCCTACTCCTGTTTTCGCGCGCGTATGCAAAACTGCGCGTAACAATTTTGAAAATGCTATATCCCGTCGAGGGGATATTGTCAATGACGGCTGCCGGCATATTTTCAGATTCGGCACATTTTCGGAATGCTCGGTAATGGCTCAGTTTATCAGGCGGAACAGCATTAGCTGTTTCTCCTTCAAGCAATGGCAGTTCCTGTAAGCAATCAGCTTGTTCCCCACCAGTCAAAATAAACTTCATCGGATTTCCAAGAGCATCTGACTCATATGACAAATATCGCCAAGGCGCTCCAGTCTTTGCTGTCCACATTACAAGCTTCTACAAATAAATGATTATCGGCACATGTTCCGCCAGGATCTTCAGACTTCCCCGGCAATGCGTCCTT
>JAITNF010000053.1 GCA_031290615.1 Desulfovibrio sp.
ATCAACACGAGCAACTCCATGTGAGAGCGGAAAGTGAAAGACGGAAAAGTTTGTTCATCACACAACTCTCGGTCTGTAACTAACCGACTTTTCATATAATGACAATTAATGGGTCCTGATTCCAGCTGGAAATACAAAGATCAGCAGTGCCATCGTCAGGTGAAAACATTCTTTATGCAAAACTCTCGAAATTTACATGCACGCCGGGAAGGGCGGGAACATCCATGTCAAGAATGATTGAAACTAGCATATTCTGTGCATGATTGGCCAAGTCACGGACATTTCTGACGACAAAAGGCGAAATCCACGAAACCATGCATGACCAGCGTAAGACAGAGTTTTTTCCAACGGCAATCTGACGATACATGCAGACAGCCACACAGTGGTAGACGGCAAATGGCTGCTTGAGGGAGTAAACACTCTCCAAATCCTTTCTTGCCAGGACGGCGTAAAACACTATATCCTGTATTCGGAGAGCGGCTTCTTGTACTGGTTCTGACTTGTTACTAGAGTACTTAATGCTTGAGATGCTTGCTTTACGGCAGGCAAAGCTCGTCTGCAAATGTCTTGAGTCAAGTAGTTGTCTGCAAATCCTTGCGGAGCAGAGCAACTTTTTCAAAGTTGATCTGCCACTAATGAAAAATGGCTTTCTGCCGTGTATTCTAGTTTCGGGCGACAAAGATTGCCCTGAAATTTTTTGTATGAGAAAAGAAACGCCGAGAGCTATAACAGGAGAAACAATGAGCGACCTGACGCCCCGTGAAATAGTGGCCGAACTTGATAAATTTGTCATCGGGCAGGAACAGGCAAAACGAATGGTGGCTGTGGCGGTTCGCAACCGCTGGCGTCGCCAGCATTTGGCCCCGGAATTGCGCGATGAAATAGCCCCCAAAAATATTACCATGATGGGACCGACGGGTGTGGGAAAAACAGAAATTGTCCGTCGCCTTGCCCGTCTTTCTGGAGCTCCATTTCTCAAGGTGGAAGCCACAAAATTTACGGAAGTGGGGTATGTCGGTCGCGATGTTGAGTCCATGGTGCGGGATATTGTGGAAATCGGCATAACCCTGGTGCGGGAAGAGGAAAACGCGCGCGTTAAGGAAGCGGCCGGAGCGGCGGCGGAAGGACGCCTCCTTGACTTGCTTCTGCCGGACTCCTTCGGACAGGAAGAGCGGAGCGACACACGGGAAAAACTTTTACAGCAGTTTCGTCAGGGTTTTTTGGACAACAGGGAAGTGGAGATGGAAATATCGGAACAAGCGGGGCCTGTCATTGATGTTTTCGCCATACCCGGCATGGAGCAGATCGGCGGGCAGATCAAAGACATGTTCGGCAAGACTTTTCCCCCGCGCCAACGCCGGCGCAAAATGAAAATCAGGGACGCTTTCAATGTGCTGATTCAGGAAGAATCCGACAAATTGACGGATCATGAGGCTATAGCGGAAATCGCAAAAGAACGCGTGGAAGAAAGCGGAATTATTTTTATTGATGAAATAGACAAAATAGCCTCACCCTCGCAAAATCGAACGTCGGATATTTCCCGTGAGGGAGTACAGCGTGACTTGTTGCCGATTGTGGAAGGCAGTTCCGTCAACACTAGGTACGGCATGGTTCGCACCGATCACATTCTCTTTATTGCCGCGGGCGCGTTTCATTTCAGCAAACCTTCGGACATGATTCCGGAACTCCAGGGGCGTTTCCCTCTACGCGTGGAATTGCAGCCCCTCGGCAAAAAAGAATTTTTGCGCATCCTCACGGAACCGGACAACGCCCTCACCAAACAATATGCGGCGTTGCTGGCGACGGAAAATATTGCGCTTAATTTTACCGAAGACGGCCTTGACGAAATCGCGGCCTTTGCTGAAGACACCAACTCCCGGACGGAAAATATCGGCGCGCGCCGGCTGTACACCGTCATGGAGAAAATTCTCGCCGACATTTCTTTTGACGCGCCTGATATGCCAGAAGCGCATATTGACGTCAACAGAACGTATGTTCAGGGACATCTTGAAGATGTTCTTAACGACAAAAATTTGCGTCAATATATTCTTTAAAGCAAATTAAACTTGAAACGCTCCATTCGGCACGGCCAGCAATGCCAGACATCTCGCCCGCTACGTCGGGGAAAAGTTCTCGCCTTCCTGTTCTATACGGCTGATACAGGCCATGAGATTGTCCGGTATGCCCTGTTTTTGGTCGTCAGGGTAGAGGAGGGCGGACATGTAAAAAACTGAATTTAGGCTCAATGCGTTGCGTGCGCCGGATGCGAAGCGGTCCAGCGCCAGAGCCAGATTGAATCTCAATTCGCCGGGGAGAGGCGCAAGCAGGTCTTGAGCCTCCTCTCCGATTCCTGACAAAAGCTCCGCCTTCGCGCGCATGTTGTCGGCATAGCTTTTTGTGTCGCCTGATTTAAGAAAGCGCATCGCCTCTGTTTCCAGATCCATGATGCGGGCATGGCGTTCCTTCAGATATTCGGCAAGCGCATTCAGATACTGTTTTGTTTTCACGGGTTGCCCTGTTTAGTTAATTAATCCCAGTGACGTTTGTCTTCAATCGGCCGAATTTGCGGCGGCAGACTGCCGGGCGGTAATATGTTCAATTTGGGACGCAGTTTTATTTTTTCACGGAACTGGTGCAGGAGTTCTTCTTCTTTGATAAAATCGCTGCTCTCAATAAAAAGCGTCATTTCATCAATGCCGCCTGGATTGGTAACTTCAATAACCCAGCGTTTGACTTCCTCAAAGCGGCTCATGACCTGCTCTACCTGATGCGGGTATACGAACATGCCCATTATGCGGGCCGTTGTGTCAACCCGCCCGACAATGCTGCCTAGACGCGGACTCGTGCGGCCGCAGGCGCAGGGATTGCGGTCAATATAGGAGAGGTCGCCGGTGGCAAGGCGTATCAGCGGGTAGGTCTTGTTGAAAGCCGTCACGACAATTTCTCCCACTTCACCGTCCTTGAGCGGAATGCCGGTATCAGGATGACAAATTTCCACATAACAGCGGTTTGCTATGTGAAGCCCTGTTTTGTGAAAACATTCATAGCCGATGCAACCCACGTCGGCGGTTCCGTAGCATTGACGCATTATCAGATCGTATTTTTTTTCCATCTGGGAGCGTATTTTTTCCGAAAGACGCTCGCCTGTAACGAGTGACACTTCCAGAAAGAGGTCCTTGCGGAGGTTGAGCCCTTTTTCCTCAGCTTTCCGGGCCAAGTGCATGAGAAAGCTCGGTGTTCCTATGTACCCTGAAACACGCAGCTTCTGCATGACGTCCAATTGGGTTATCGCGTCGGAAGGGCCGGCGGGAATCACGGCGCAACCAAGATTGCGGAGGGGTTCCTCAAACACGAACCCCGCCGGAGAAAGCTGGTAGCTTAAGGTGTTTTGAACGGCGTCTCCAGGGCGAAAGCCTATGGAATAAAGCGCTTCGGTGTAACCCCAATAGTCTGCCCCGCAGCCTTCAGGGTCGAAAATGGGGCCGGGGGAAAGAAAAATGCGTCTGAGATCTCCAATATCCTTGGTCAGAAGCCCCCCCAGACGGGGGCCCATGGACTGTAAAAAAATGAGTTCCTTCTTTTTGAGAATGGGGATGTGCTTGATGTCGGAGAGACTTTTGAAGTTATCCACATGAAACAGGGCGCGGTCAAAACGTTTTTTGACGTCTTCAGAATATCGGTATGCATATGAAAGCAAATCCTTGAGCTGTATAAGACAGTATTGGCGGCGTTCGCTTTCGTCATACACTTCGCGGCGGCTGTAAATACCTTCGGTACGGTCTTTGCGGGTCATGGGCTACGCCTCGTAACAAAAATAAAAAGTTGTGCAATTCTTGTATTGCAAGCCTGTCTGAATGTCGCAAGTTGTTTGTCGGTTATTCTACAGTGACGCTTTTGGCCAGATTGCGCGGTTGATCAACATCCTTGCCCAGATAATCGGCCATTTCATAACTGAAAAGTTGTAGGGCTGGCAAAACCATAAAGCCGGCTAGGGGGGAAGGTAAAGAAGGAATTGTCCAAATATCATCGACAGACAAATCGGTTCCCTCGTTGGTTAAAGCAATAACTTTGCCCTGCCGTGCCTGCGCTTCCACAATATTTGATTTTGTTTTGGGAAACAGCGGATCGTCCAGGGCAATGGCAAAAGTGGGAAATGCCGGGTCAACAAGCGCTATGGGGCCGTGTTTCATCTCTCCGGCGGCGTAACCCTCCGCATGAATATAGGAAAGCTCCTTCAATTTCAGCGCGCCCTCAAGCGCAAGGGGGAAGCAATGTCCTCGGCCGAGATAAAAAAAGTTGCGCGCCTGGGCGTATTTTTTTGAAAGTTCTCTAGCTTTTTCGTGCATCGCGGGAAGGGCGTTTTCAAGCAGAGCGGGCAAGGATTCGAGAATGCCTGTCCACCGGGAGCGGTCTTCCGCCAAAGTGTCGACGTTTCGTCGGGCCCCCCAGTAGAGGGCCATAAGGGCGAGCATGAGCATTTGGCTGCACATGGCTTTTGTCGAGGCCACGCTGATTTCAGGTCCGGCCCGCGTGTACAGGACAGACGAGGCTTCACGGGCGATGGAGGAACCGATGACGTTGCACAGGCCAATCACGCTTGAACCCAGCTCTTTGACAATGCGGAGCGCGGCCAGCGTATCTGCGGTTTCACCGCTTTGACTGATTACAAGCACCATGTCGTCCGTTTCAAGCAGGAGATTGTCACGATAACGAAATTCTGAAGCTATCTCCACTTGTACGGGGATGTGTGCCCAATGTTCCAGCAAAT
>JAITNF010000083.1 GCA_031290615.1 Desulfovibrio sp.
CGGCGTATAACCCGGAGTTTAATCCTATATAAAAGAGGTGGAGCAAGATAAAACAAAATCGGACAAATGACGTGCTACATACATCGGGCATATAATTGTGCTATTGACATGCTGAAAAAATCTTTTTGGGGTAATCTTGTCAAATATGCGATATTTTTCTGCCGGCGCACGGGAGGGAGCATGAAAACAAAATATATTTTTGTTACCGGGGGGGTTTTGTCATCCCTTGGCAAAGGGCTTGCCGCAGGTTCACTGGGAGCGATTTTGCAGACGCGAGGCCTTTCAGTGACAATTCAGAAGCTCGATCCCTACATCAACGTGGACCCGGGGACCATGAATCCCTTCCAGCACGGCGAAGTTTTTGTTACGGACGACGGAGCTGAAACTGACCTCGACCTCGGCCATTACGAACGTTATCTGAATGTGCCTATGTCCCACAAGAACAACACCACCTCCGGAGCCATTTATAATCGCGTCATAGCCAAAGAGCGACGGGGCGATTATTTGGGCGCCACAGTGCAGGTTATTCCGCATGTGACGGACGAGATCAAGCGTACAATTCTCTCCTTGGCCGAGGGAGACAATGCGCCGGACGTGGCGATTATTGAAATCGGTGGCACTGTGGGCGACATTGAAGGCCTGCCCTTTCTGGAAGCCATCCGCCAGTTGCGTTCCGATCTCGGACGGGACAACTGCCTGAACATCCATCTAACTCTTGTGCCCTATCTGCGTTGCGCGGGCGAGCACAAGACAAAACCGACCCAGCACAGCGTCAAGGAATTACTCTCCATCGGCATTCAGCCGGACATTATCCTCTGCCGTTGTGAGCAGAGCATTCCCGTGGAGATGCGGCGCAAGATAGCCCTGTTCTGCAATGTGGATCAAGACGCCGTTTTTTCCTCAGTTGATGTAGAAAATATTTATGAAGTCCCCTTGAAGTTCTATGAGGAAGATTTTGACCAGAAGGTCGCCATCATGCTGCGACTGCCGGCGCGCAACGCGCACTTGGAAGTCTGGGAGAAACTCGTGCGTGATTGCGCAGAACCGAAGGGCAAAGTGACCATCGCCGTTGTGGGCAAATATGTAGAACTGAAAGAGGCCTACAAAAGCCTGCACGAGGCCCTGAACCACGCCGGTGTGGCCAACAGGGTGGCGGTGAACCTTGTGTATGTCAATTCCGAAAATGTGGACGAGTCAAACGCCTCAACATGCCTGAAAGGCTGTGACGGCGTTCTGGTGCCAGGCGGCTTCGGCTATCGCGGAGTTGAAGGCAAAATCGCGGCTATCCGCTATGTCCGCGAAAAGGGGGTCCCCTTTTTCGGCATCTGTCTTGGTATGCAATGTGCCGTCATTGAATTTGCGCGCCATGTGGTGGGAATGGACGACGCCAATTCCGAGGAGTTCAACCCTCTCTGCTCTCACAAGGTCATATATCTGATGACGGAATGGTGCGATTTCCGCACGAAAAATCTGGAAAAACGCGATGCTGAGTGTGACAAGGGCGGCACCATGCGTCTTGGGGCCTATCCCTGTAACATTCTGCCGGACACCAAGGCTTTTGAAGCCTATAAAAAGACCCATGTGGAAGAACGCCACCGTCATCGCTACGAATTCAACAATGCTTTTAAAGATATACTGGCCGAAAAGGGCATGGTTTTCAGCGGGCTGGCTCCGGATGATTCTCTGGTGGAGATTATGGAACTGGCTGTCCACCCCTGGTTTGTGGGCTGCCAATTTCACCCGGAATTCAAGTCCCGCCCCATGGCTGTCCACCCCCTGTTTCGAGAATTTATCCGAGCCGCCAAAAAATTTGCTAAGTAAAGCTGCCCGATTGATTTCGCGGCGCTCGGAAATTTGAATCCACTCTAGAATTCTGGTCTTGACAGTGCCAATCTTGCGAGGTAGTTACTTTAAATTGGACAAAAAATGCCAGCTTAGCTCAGTTGGTAGAGCAGCTGATTCGTAATCAGCAGGTCGAGAGTTCAAATCTCTCAGTTGGCTCCAGAAAATTCAGTGAGTTATGTGCATCAAAAGCACATAAACTCCTCTCTTTTTGCCCAAAACAAGGTATAAGGTATTGAAAATCATTTCCCGGACTCCGTATTCTGATGGCCAATCTCGCCAAGGCGCTCCAGTCTTTGCTGTCCACATTACAAACTTTCAAATACTCCAACAAAACATTGTAACCGGCCTAATATCCCTTATTTCGACAAATTCGTCCTTGTTGTGGCTTATTCCGCCATGGAGTAAGTGATGTAACATCCTATTTCTTATAGATATAATGATTGAACCGGCATAACCAAGGTCTGTCCAACCTTGCAATTCAAGAAGGACAGATTCATGAAAAAAACACTCTATGTCGGTATTGACGTCCACAAAAAAAGCATTTCCATCGCCTGTGCGTCTGAAGGTTAGAAAATTCGGCAAGATGGAACAATTCAGAATCATATGACAGCGTTGGACGCCGTTACGCGCAAACTGGGCTGCGCCGGGCGAATTCCGTGCTTTGTTGAAGATTTAACAAGAACTAAAAACGCGGATTCCATCAGAGCACAAGGTATATTCCATATGCCGAATAGATGACCGCATTTGTTCCAGTTGCTTAAAAAAGTCTTGACGCCAATAGCTGGTCTATGGAATTACTTGACATGCGCGCCGGTGAGACTACTCTGTCTCCCGAATCAGGGCAAATCAAGCTTGCGCCGTTCCTGCTGGTGTGAGCTGCACAATAAGCTGCGCCAGAGCGTATGTTCGTTTCATTCGCAAAATACTTTAAAGCAAATTCACGAGGTACAAGATTATGATTGATCTGAAAAATGCCGTTAAAACCGCTGACGGCGTCACGCTGAACGGTTTCCTTCTTTCCTCTGTCGTGGAGCAGTGCTCCGGCTGCGACCGCGTGCGCGGCTTTGAAGAGCAACAATTCTGCTCCAGCTATCCCGAGCCAATCAGTAAATGGACCGGGGGGCGCTGCAATTTTGCCACCCACATCAAAGCGCAGGCGTCAACCGCCGCAACCAAGATGAACCCACTGAAGGCCTCCAAACGCGCCGCCAAAGGACGTTAGAGCGATTTGCACTAGGGAGCCGGGAGGGCCCCGCTTCAGGCGTTAAAGCCCTGCGGGCATTTCAGGTGTGTAACGCTCTAAACCAAATCATTCACTTTTTTAATCGCGGCCACCATGCCTGACGCCATTTTTGAATGTATCATCACGGGAGGCGGCAACGCCGGCTGCGAAGCCGCCGTTGCGCTGGCCAAACTCGGCCACAGTGTGCTGCTAATCACCGACAATATAGACCGGTTGGGCTACCTTTCCTGCAATCCAGCCATCGGCGGACTTGCCAAGGGTCATCTTACGCGAGAGATTGATGCCCTTGGCGGTATGATGGGCCTGTGGGCCGACGCTGCTGGCATACAATTCCGCACGCTCAACCAAAGCAAAGGACCGGCAGTACGCGCTACACGCGCGCAGATTGACCGCGAGGCCTACCGGCACGCTGTGAGGGAAACTCTTTTCTCCACCCTTGGTCTGCGCGTCTGGCAGGACACAGTGACAGCCGTCACAAGTGACGACAGCCGCGCCACAGGCGTGACCACCGCCCAAGGGCTCACCTTTGCCGCCCGTCATGTTCTGCTGACTACCGGCACATTTCTGAATGGCCGCATCCATATCGGCCTCAACAATCTCCCCGGCGGACGCCTAGGGGACGCACCGGCCATCGGTCTTTCCCAAAGCCTGCGGGACTTGGGACTCAGCCTTGGGCGCCTGAAAACAGGCACACCACCCCGTATCCTGCGTTCTTCTATCGACTTTTCCCGTCTTCATGAACAGCCGGGAGATACGCCCCCGCCACGCTTTAGTTTCCACGGTCCCGGCCCCACGCTACCGCAACTGCCCTGCCACATTACCTGGACAAATCCGGCGACACACAACATCATCCGACAAGCCTTCGACAGATCGCCCCTGTTTACCGGCGTCATTAAGGGCACTGGAGCGCGTTACTGCCCTTCCGTTGAAGACAAGGTAGCCCGTTTTCCCGACAGAGAGCGCCACCAGATATTTCTGGAACCCGAGGGTCTGGATAGCGCGGAAATTTACACCAACGGCATTCCCACATCCCTGCCCGTGGAGATACAGGATGCCCTGCTGCACTCCATTGCCGGTCTTGAACATTGCGTCATGGTGCGGCCGGGCTATGCCATTGAATATGACTACGCCGACCCCGTGCAGCTAAAACCCACTCTAGAGAGCAAAAACGTGCCCGACCTCTGGCTTGCCGGCCAAATCAACGGAACTTCTGGCTATGAGGAAGCGGCAGCCCAAGGCTTGTGGGCAGCCCTGAACATTTCCGGCGCGCTGCGGGGCAAGGGCCCCTTTCTTCCGGGCCGAGAATGCGCTTACATGGCCGTGCTGACGGACGACCTCACAACCCGCGGCACACAAGAGCCCTACCGCATGTTCACCTCCCGCGCGGAATACCGCCTCATCCTGCGTGAGGACAATGCCGACCAGCGTCTGACGCCACCTGGACGCCAGGCGGGCCTTGTGGACGACGCCCACTGGTGGCTTTATTGCGATAAGGAAAAATCCTGCACAAATTTCGGACGAACCCTTTCGGGAATACGCATTCCTGCCGATAAGCAGATGGGTGAAGTATTACGCCCCGGCCTGACCCTGGAAGAAATCTTGCGACGCCCGGACATTGACATAGACAGACTCTACAATCTGCTGGACACGGAGGAAACACGGCAAATCCAAGCTGCCCTTGCGGCCGCCTTGGAGTGTTGTGATACTACGGCGCAGGAACGCGTGTTGACTGATATAAAATATGCCGGTTATCTGGAACGGGAAAAACGTCACATTGCCCGCACGGCAAAAAGGGAAAGCATGCTCTTGCCCCTGAACATCAATTATGCCAGAGTAGCGGGGCTCTCTCTGGAAGTGCGGGAAAAACTGAACCGGGTGCGCCCGTTCAACCTGGGACAAGCTGGCCGTATTCCCGGGGTAACGCCGGCGGCCGTCAGTTGCCTTGAGATACACTTGCACAAAGTAGGGCTTCTGTGTCCTTTTATTTATAATGCGTCACTGTAAACAGCTTCTGCTGTTCAGATTCAGGCGCGGCAAGAGCCGTAGCGATGGCGTCGCTGTGGGGACATACTCTTCATGCCGCTGCAAAAGCCGTATATAATCCTGCAATTTTAACGCCCCACATGGGTGGATTTGCTCTCTCCGTCCATCCCATTCATCCATCCTTTCGTAAGATAAATTATGTATAATAACATAGTTATCAACAAATTTTTTATCAAAAATTCCCGGTTTGGATAAGTTCGTTGCTTTTGTTGAGACATCTTTGTACTATGACCACATGAACACGACAACATGCTGAAAATACAACAAAATCAAATTTGAAAGCGTCTTCTGCCGCGTCAAACGCGAACCTCCGTCAATACGCCCCACGTATCTGCAGGACAAAATACACGCGACACCAATTGTAAAACGTATCATCGGGCCTGCTTTCCGCCCTCAAGGCGGAACTGCTGAAGACCCCAGCAGGCCACATCAAAACACAAAAAAGCGCTAAGGCCAAACTACGTAAACTGTTGGCTGGGCAGACCCAACATTTTCAACTTCATGTGCTCCGCCGTCAACAGAGCCATTGCCACCGGCCTGTGGAGCGGCAGCAATTCCCTGTCCACCAAAGAGGCGTGTCTGGCAGATGGTCAAGATCAACAACGCCAGATTGCGCTTTTTTACTCCCAAGGAAGCCAAAGATTTGCTTGCCGAGCTTGAAACCGTCAATCCGCAGCTCTGTGACATGACCATGCTGTCTCTCCGCACCGGATTACGGGCCACGAAAATTTTCAAGCTCAAAGGCCAGGACGTTGATGCCCACGCGCATATTCTGTACATAATTGAAAAGGGAGGAAAGCTGGCCCCCGTACGCATACCTGAAGACATGATCGCCATGCGGCATACAAAAGAGCGCCTTTGGTATTAGGAGATGATTCGGAACCACCACCATCAGCTTGGCCAGAAAAATCCGCGTTTGGATTCCATGATGCTCGCCCTGCAGGCCATCGTTTTCTCGCGCCCACAACACATGATCAAAAACGCCGTGCCCTCCTGAATACACTTCGCCAGACCATATCTTCCTAGTGCGACCGCAAGGTCACATAAAGAAGCATTCCCCAGAGCGATATGGGAACCATCATAACGCGATGGCACATGATGGGTATTGAAACGTTCGTTATAAAGATTGGCCACCTCTCGCGCCTCTCGTCGTCCGTCAATCAATTTCTGATCCACCACTTTGACCGGATTGTCGTTCCCGTCGCCGCAGGCCATCAATGCGGCTTTCATCGGCATCGGCTTTTTCCGCGTTGATCAGTTCCCGCAAACTGTCAAAAAATCGTAGGGATCACCGCCGCCTTCCCCTAATAGACTCAGAGACTTGGCCAGAAAATAGTTTCGGGTTTAGCATTTTCGACGCGCAGGCGTTCCATGTGATCCGCCATCACCACGTCAAAGCTGAACGTCAACTAGCAGGGATCGTATTTCTGTTTGCGTTTAGCCATTATTTATCCACTGTTATCACCTGGATAGACCGCCTTTTTCTTTTCAAAGGCCAGGGCGGAAACATTAATGTTATCTGGCACTTGACAGTCATCTTCGTCATTTTCATGTCCATATTCCCACCTCCTCTTTTTTGTTCCTTGTTTACCTTGTATTCCTTGCTCAAGAGAAAGGGAAGAGGCGAAAAAGGAGGATGGTCAAGAAGGAAGTCGGTTTTTCGTTCACAGGATGCCCTTAGTAATTTGCCTGATAATATCCTCCACTTCTTTCGCCGGGAGAGGGTTAAGGGTTATGGGAGCGACTTTGAACTTCCCGAATTTCTGCTGCCGCTTTCAGCGCACGACGTTTCCGAATCCATAAAACGAACGAGCGGAATCAGCAGTGGGCAGGAATCCCAAAACCGCAATCCTCGTGGACATGATGTGAAAAGAGCATCACCCATGTCTGCCAGAATGCAGACAATTGATACCGCAAATGAACCAACGCCAAAGATGCACAGACAATCCCGTATCAGACACAAAACAGTGTTGAGGCTATGGGGTCTAAGTCAATGGCCTTTTATATGCGCCTTGATGCATGAGCAGAGAGCGAAGGGAAGGTATCTGTACGTCTAATGGCAGAAAAAACGGCGCTAAAGCATATCCAATGCCAAGATATGTTAAGCTAAGCATGTGACACAGACTATAACCGGAGCGAGCCTTTTTCGCCAGTTCCAGGGCCGGACGCAGTTGCGCGGCGAAAATAACAAACCCCGCACCCAAGTGGGCGTGGTGGAAATGCGCGAGAGCGCGGTGGCAATGTCCTGGGCGGCAATATCCTGATTGATGCTGGCGGAAGATTCCGTGCTGACGACTTCCATAAAGACTTCCGGGATAATGGCCGCTTTCTGCACAGCCATGATAGGGCATGGACAGGCTGAGTTTATTTTTGGGAATAACTTTGTCCCAAAACAGATTGGCCGCGTTGACGAAGAATTTTTTGAACGCCTCGTAGCTCAGGGCTTTTTTCAGCGACTCGCTGTATTCCCGCGACGGAATATGCCGCACGATGATGCAGACATACGCGTTTTCCCTTTGCGCCAGCACCTGCTACTGAATACCGCAATAGGGGCATTCAAGATTCGCCCAATATTCGGCAATATCACCTTGAAAATCTTTCACAGGCCGTTCGTCCAGACACGTCCGAGCCTCAAGCCCTTCGCCGGGCCGGTAAGGGAGCACAAAATCCTTGTTTACTTCCGCCCTGACGCGGGCCTCGACGAACACACGATCAGCTTTGGCAGATTGAGCAGGATATACTCCGAAAAAGACGAACAACAATAGAAACAGCCAAATTGACACACTAAGCAGCCTTGTCATAAGAACACTCCTGTCCAAGTTGGAGCATTTGAGGCACACTAAGCGATCTTTTTTCCCACTGTAGTCGAAAGCGTCTTCCTTGACCGAAAAACCCGACGTGCTGACAACGGTACTATGGTCAGTCAGCCTGTCTGTCTGCGTAGCAGTTTCCAAGTTTTTTCAGCATGTTGTAACTTCATAAAATTTTGATAGCATCCTGTGTGGAGCAAGCGGATGGCAGAGCAAGACAAATTTTTTTCCAAAAACATATCGATGTTGCAGCCATGCACTTTTTCACAGCTGGTATCCTTGCCAGAAAATTCAGGCGGCATGAAATTCCCCTGATTTTTTCAGGGAAACGTTGATGGAGTGAATGCCTCTGATGACCACTCCTTCCATGAGAAAAAACATGTATTCAGTCAGTATAGCTGATTTCCAAAAATCAGACAACTTGCTATGGTGGACGCCAAATGGACGCGTGACCGAGGGCGAAAACCGTGACGGACCCCGCCGGAACAGGGATTGTAGCATGAAAATGACAAACGGAAAACGATCTGCTCTTTGACCTTCTCATCAATGGAACTATTTTTTTATGATATAGCGCGTCCGCTCGGAAAAGACGAGTTGGCTCTTGTCACTAGGGCGCGCAAGGAATATGCGGGAAAATACCGCTTCCCGGAAGACAGGGCCAGATGCCTCGCTGCCGGTTTTCTGTTGCGCAGCTGCCTGAATCTTGATGATGAAATGTTGAAGTTCGGCACGGCCGGCAAACCTTGCGCAAAAATAGAAAAACTCCCCTTTTTCAATTTGTCTCATGCTGGCGATTACGTTGTGCTGGCAACCGCCCAGAATGAAGTAGGCGTGGATATTGAACCTGTTCATGCTTATGAGGACGCTGTGGCGGAGCGATGCCTTACTCCTGAAGAACATGCTTGGCGGAAGCGGCGGGGCGGAAAATGGGCGTTTTATAAACTTTGGACGGCCAAAGAAAGCGTCATGAAGGCTACCGGGAAAGGGTTTACTCTTCCTCCGGAAAGTTTTTGCATCTTACCTGTCGATGATTCCGCGCATGTAATAGAAAGAAGATCATGGTATCTCGACTGGCTGTATGTTGAATGTCATATTGTATGTGTTGCAGTGGAAAATGAAAGAGAACATATTGCCGTGAGTTTTCTCAGATAACACAGTCTGGCGCTCTGTGCGCAAACCGCGTAGCCGCCCTTGTCAGATTTGCACCGGCCCGACAATTTCCCCGTTTCCGACAGGACGGAAACCAGTGCGCAACCGTAGACGATCAAGGCACAGGAACACCACCGGGGTGGTGTAGAGCGTCAGAAGCTGACTCACAATAAGCCCGCCCACAATGGTCACGCCGAGGGGTGTACGCAATTCCGCTCCGTCACCTCTACCCAAAGCAAGAGGCATAGCGCCCAGAATGGTGGCGGCCGTGGTCATCATGATAGGCCGGAAGCGTAGCAGGCATGCCTCAAAAATGGCATTTTTCGGCAGCAGCCCGCGCGTGCGTTCAGCTTCCAAGGCAAAATCCACCATCAGGATGGCGTTCTTTTTCACAATACCGCAGAGCAGCAACAAGCCTATCAGTGCAATAACCGTAAATTCCATACCGAAAAGCATGAGGGCAAGCATCGCCCCGCCGCCGGCTGAAGGCAGGGTGGAGAGTATGGTTATGGGGTGGATGAGACTTTCGTAGAGTATGCCCAGCACGATATAGAGCGCTACGAGGGCTGCCAAAAAAAGAACAATCTGGTCCGCCGCCGCATCGCTGTGAAGTTTGGCCATGCCCTGAAAACTGCCAATGATGTCGCCCGGCATGGCAAGCTGCACACGTGTGGCTTCAATGACCTCCTGCGCCTGCGAGAGAGCGACCCCCGGCGCGAGATTGAAGGAAATGGTGACGGCGGCAAATTGCCCCTGATGAGCCACGGACATGGGCGCGAAGCCCAGTCTCGCCTCCGCGACGGCCGTGAGCGGCACAAGTCCGGACTTGCCCGGCAGGAGCACCTTCTCCAGCGCGCTCGCGTCTTCAAGCCATTTGGGGTTGTATTCCAGCACCACCCGGTACTGGTTTTTATCCTCGTATATGGCGGAGACCTGCCGCTGACCAAAGGAGTTGTTCAGGGCCTCGTCCACGCTACTCATGGAAAGGCCGAAGCGGGCCAGCGAGTCGCGGTTCACCGTGAGCATGGTCTGCAGACCGCGTTCCTCAATATCGCTGTCCACATCTAAGAATATGGGATGCTGCGCTAGTTCGAGCTGAAGACGGCGGCCTTGAGCACGCAATTCCGACAGGGTATCAGCCTGGAGGGTGTACTGGTATTGCGAGCGGGAGCCGCGCCCGCCCATCATGATGTCCTGGCCTGGCTGCAAAAAAATCTGGATCCCCGGCTCAGCGGAGAGTTTGCCGCGTAGTCGTCCTATAACCTCCTGCGCGCTGATTTTGCGCTCTTCCAGAGGCTTCAGGACGACAAAGACCCCGCCTCCGTTACGGCCGCCGGAAATATGGGCGGAAACCTGCGCCACGGCCGGATCCTTCTTGATGATATCCACAAGTAGCGTCAGTTTGTCGCGCATGGCCTGATAAGACGCGCTCTGGTCGGCCAGTATGCCGCCCATGATCACGCCCGTGTCCTGTTGCGGGAAAAAACCCTTGGGAATCACAATATACAAGTACACATTCCCAGCTATCATTAAGGCAAAACCTGTCATCACAAGACGCGGATGCCGCAACACCGCCTCAAGACTTTTGGCGTAGCCGCACAGCAGGCGTTGCGGCATGGAAGCAAGACGTTTTTTCATCCGGACAAACAAAACTGACCGGCAAGGCCCGGCGTTTCCTCCCCTTTCCGCCAGCGGAGTTCTCAGCAGGCGGGCGCACATCATGGGTGTGGTGGAGAGGGAAATCAGCATGGAGATGAGCACGGCCGCCGTCAACACCACGGCGAATTCCCTGAACAAGCGTCCCACAACTCCTCCCATGAAGAGAATGGGCGCAAAGACCGCCACAAGAGACAGGGAAATGGAAACCACGGTAAAACCAACTTCCTGCGAGCCGCGCAGGGCGGCCATCAGGGGGGAGTCGCCAGCCTCAATGCGCCGGGTGATGTTTTCCAGCACCACAATGGCGTCGTCCACCACAAAACCAGTGGATACAGTCAGAGCCATGAGGGAGAAATTGTCCAAGCTGTAGTCGCACAGATACATGATGCCGAAGGTGGCGATGATTGAAACCGGCACGGCCACGGCGGGCACAGCTGTAGCCCACGCGGAGCCGAGAAAGAAAAAAACCACCAGAACTACCAGGACGATGGAAATGAGAAGGCTTTTTTCCACCTCGCGCAGGGAGGCGCGTATGGTCACGGACCTGTCCATGCGTTCCTCAAGGCGCGCCCCGCCCGGCAGCCAAGCCTGAAGGTCGGGCATCATGGCCTTGATCTGATCCACCGTATCTATGATGTTGGCTCCCGGCGCGCGGGACACAATGAGCAGTATGGCGGGGATGCCGTTGACCACAGCCATGTTGCGCACGTCTTGGGAGGAGTCGCTCACTTCGGCGACGTCCGCAAGGCGGATGATGCGGCCACCTTTTTGCCCCACCACAACATGGCGATATTCATCGGCTTTTTGAAGCTGATCGTGCGCACCCACAAGCCAGCAGACCGAGTCGTTTTCCAGTATCCCTTTGGGCAGATAGACGTTGGCCGCCGTAATGGCCTGCCGCACGTCTTCCATGACAAGACCCGCCGCCGCCAGCGCGCCAGGATTCACGTCCACCCGCACGGCGGGCAGCGCGCCGCCGCCCACCAGCACTTCTCCCACGCCTGGGATCTGAGAAATTTTCTGGGCCAGCACAGTGGAGGCCGAATCATAGAGCTGGGCGCGGGTCAACACGCTGGAGGTGACGGAAAGTATCATGATGGGCGCTCCCGAAGGGTTGACCTTGCGCCAGGACGGGTTGGACGGCATGGAGGGCAAGGTGGAACGCGCCGCGTTGATGGCCCCCTGCACGTCGCGGGCTGCGCCGTCTGTGTTGCGGTCAAGATCAAACTGCAGAATCACGCTGGTGGAGCCGAGGCTGCTGGAGGACGTCATTTCCGTGATGGCGGCTATACGTCCGAGCGCCCGCTCCAGTGGCGTCGCCACGGTGGAGGCCATGGTTTCCGGACTTGCGCCGGGCATGTTGGCCCGCACCGTCACCACGGGGAAATCCACATTTGGCAACGACGCCGCCGGCAAAAGGCCGAAAGCCGCCATGCCAGCCAGCGTCAGGGCGATGGTGACGAGCGTTGTGGCCACCGGACGGTGTATGAAGGGAGCGGAAAAATTGACCGGCAAAAATTCAGAGCCGAAACGCTTGTGGTCGTCTCCACGAAATTTCAGGTCTGTATTACCCACGGTACTTCTCCTGCGCTTCAGACGGAACATATTCAGCTGCCGCTCTCCGAGCCTGAAGGAGGGCAACGGACATCACAGGGCATTGCTTGACATCAATGAGATGCCCGCCAGTCAGAACTGTTCAGAACGCCAAGCTTTTCGGCTCGAGGGCTGGACTTTATCACATGTTCAAGACTGTACGCCATGCTCTTGGTTTCGCATTCCCGGGAAACCAGAAGTTTTACAGGCCGGCGAGAGCGGGTATATTTCGCGCCTCCCGGCAGATTGCCGTTGTGCTGATCAATCCGCCTCCGAATATCCGTGGCCACACCGCAGTAATATGTTCCGTCAGCGCATTGCAAAAGATAGACGTGCCAAGTATTCACGGGAACCTCGCGAGACACTCCGAGAGTTTTTATCTATAATCTAACTAGCATTTCACGCTTGAGATGCTTACTTTACGGCAGGCAAATCCCGCCTGCAAGCATCTCTAATCTAGTTGAAAAATTCGTAAAAGAATGCCTGATAACGTCGATGCTGTCAATTTGAAACATTGCACGTTGCGTTTCCGCAAAAATATCGGGATTGCCGCAGCCGGAATTTTTCCGCACAGCTTTGACATTTTCCTTTTTTTGACTGGATATGTGGATATATTTTCGATACGCTTACAAAGACAAGGTCAATAGAGAGAGGCACACATCAAACATAACAGATAGATAATGAACAATCCCAGACTTGCGATTTTGAAGCCAAGATTGAAGCGACTTTTGATGATATTGAGGACAATCACGCCGTGATAATAACAAAAATTTATCTGAAGAATTGGAAAAATTTTGGAGAAGTCACTGCCTCCTGCGGTAAACGCATTTTCCTCATCGGCCCCAACGCATCGGGTAAATCCAATTTTCTTGACGCGTTGCGCTTTTTGCGAGATGTCGCGCAGAACGGCCTTTACAAGGCTGTGTCCATGCCCGGGGGATGAAGGTGGTCCTGTCAATCCTTACAGAGCAGATTAACTTTGAAAAAGTTGATCTACTCTAGACGCGTCTGCCCCACGACAATGAGTTTGGACAAACCGTGGCGGATTACGGCAAAGCTGGCATCAAGCGTAAAATGTCATTGTACGGCGGCGACGCGATGGATTCAATTTTCTGTTGACTTCAGCCAGGATATGCTATGATAGTGGGGCATGGTCGAGCTTATTTTTTCCAAATGGAGTCCCGGCGGAAACATGACCCCACTTTTTCCCGAGCGTGTCCTTACAGGACCGTCTGGCGGTCCGAGCGTTGGAAGCGGACAGTAGCAGTAGCGGCGAGCAGGCCGGCTTTGTGAATCTGAGTGAACGCCGCATATGCATGGCGGGCGGAGCATTCTGCGTAAACGCGAGCCGCGCTTTCGGCGCGCTCATGGCGGAGGCAGTGGACGGCCCTGTGTCCTTGGTTGCAAAGAGACGGGTATGGCTTGTGGAGGAGGGCGAATGAAACCCCTGCGTGAAGGCTTCACCACAGGTTCCGCAGCGGCCGGGGCGGCCCTTGCGGCCTTGATTCTGCTTGTGGAAGGCCGCGCGCCGAAAAATGTTTCTGTCCCCCTGCCGCCGTTTCATGTGCCGACAGACGGCCGTACCCCGCTGTATGCGCATGCCCGTTGTTCCAGTTTTGTCCGCGTGCCTGTAGAACAATGCCGCCTGTTCGACGTTTCCGGTGCCAAAGCCGCCGTGCGCAAGGACGGCGGGGATGATCCCGACGTCACATCGGGGGCGCTCATTGTGGCGTGCGTGACCTTTGACCCTAAGGCGGACGGAGTTGATATCCAATTGAACGGCGGACAGGGAGTGGGCCGCGTGACCTTGCCCGGTCTACCCGTGCCGGTAGGAGAAGCGGCCATCAATCCCGGTCCGCGTGAGCAGATACGTGTTGCCTTGAGCCAGTATGTGGAGAAGTACGCCCGGCGTTTCGGGCCATGCCCGGAGTTGGCCGTGGTGATCAGCGTACCGGAAGGAGAGGCGTTGGCCTCGCGTACCCTCAATCCGCGTCTGGGCATCGTGGGAGGCATCTCGATTCTGGGTACCCGCGGCATAGTATGTCCTTTCAGCCACACGGCCTGGCAGGCGACTGTCAGGAAGGGGCTTGACGTGGCCTTGACCTCGGGATGCGCGACAGTCTGTCTTTCCACAGGCCGCCGTTCCGAAGCTCTACTCATGGAAAAGTATCCCCACCTTTTGCCACAAGCCTTTATACAGGCCGCCGATTTCGCCGCTTTCTCCCTGCGCGCGGCCGGTCCCATGCCTTTTACGAATATTGTCTGGGGCTGCTTTTTCGGCAAACTGCTCAAACTGGCACAAGGTATGGAATATACCCATGCGCGCAAGGGAAGCCTTGATCTTGGAGGACTGGCACTGCTGTGTCCAAGCATCGGCGCACTACGCGCAGATGCCGTGCAGCGCTGCATCACCGCCGCTCAAGCTCTAGATATTCTTCTAGCGGATGAGGACGGGCAGCGGGTTATTACTGTGGTGACGGAAAAAGCGTCCAGGGAGGCGACCAGATTCACCGGTCGCGCTGTGCGTCTCCACCTTTTTCATACGGACGGCAGACTGTTGTGCACGGCGTAACACAACAAGCCCTTCTGCCCGGCATAAAGCCCAAAAAAACGGGAGAGCCGGCTCCTGAACAGACAGCGGCGGGCGAACCCCCGGAAGCCGCTGCCAAAAAAAACGCCCTCATGGAAAGCACGGCCGACGTTGCGAATTCTGCATGGCCTCCCATGACGGAGATGCTGCACTCCCTGCTTGTTTTTGAATCTACCGCTCATCGGTCGAGCTGCGGCCAGGAAAAATGTGAAGAAATCGGCGATGTGTCCGACGAGAGCATGTCTGGCGTGTCCGCCACCACCCCTGTTGTGGTCATGGGTGTTGACAGTGGTTGCGCCGCGCTGTCCGAAGCGCAGCAACAATTTCTGGCAAATGCCGACCTGCTCTGCGCCGGACGCGGCCTGACGCGCGATCTGGCTGCGGAAATCGTCCGGCCCAGTGAGGGTGACAGCGAGGGATTACTGCTTCTCTCTTCTCCGTTGGAGCCTGTTCTTGAGCGGATTGCGCAAGCCAGCGCCGACGGCCTGCGCGTGCTGGTGCTGGCGGACGGAGATCCCCTATTTTTCGGCATAGGCGTGACTCTGGCGCGCTATTTAGGCGGCGACGCGGTGCATGTCATACCTGCCGTGAGTTGCCTACAACTGGCCTGCGCCCGTCTCAATCTACCTTGGCACAATGTTGTCTGCCTTTCTCTGCACGGACAGGACAATTTTGGCCCACTTGACGCGGCTGTCGGCAGAGGCGCACCACTCTGCGTGCTGACCGACGGCAATACCCGGCCGGACACCCTTGCCCGGCATTTGCTTGACTGCGGAGTGGACTGGTTTTTTGCGCATATTTTTGAACGATTGAATCTGCCGGAGGAAACGGCGACCCATGTGACCCTAGACAAAGCGGCCGGCATGAGCTTCGGACCGTCGTGCACCCTCGTGCTGACCCTGGCGGCCGCGCCGCGCAGGCCCTCTCTTGGCCTTGACTCCGGGGATCTAGCCGCTGAAGACGGAATAGTGACCAAACCGTCCGTGCGTGCCGCTGTTCTTGCCTTGTTGCGCATCGCACCCACGCACACTGTCTGGGATATCGGTTCGGGATCCGGGGCAGTGGCGATTGAAGCGTCTGTACTGGCCCATCAGGGGCGTGTCGTGGCTGTGGAAAAAAAACCGGAGCGCGCTCTGTGCATTGAGGAAAACCGTCGCCGTTTCGGCGCGGCCATAGTAGATGTTCACTTGGGAGAAGCTCCCGCCTGTCTTGACGAACTGCCGGACCCGCAACGTGTTTTCATTGGTGGGGGAATTTCCGGGAAAGACGGCGAGGAAGTGCTGATGCGCGTCAGCCGCCGTCTGCCGCCCGGCGGGCGTGTGGCCATAAACTGCGTCCTGTTGAGCACCCTTGCCAGATGCCGTGATTTTTTCGGCGTGCATCGCTGGCCTTGTGACATTGTCAGCGTGCAGGCGGCGGAATCCCGTCCCCTAGCTGGCGATGTGCATCTTACGGCCATGAACCCGATCTTTGCGCTGGTTGCGCAAAAACCCCCATTGACGTCATAAATGCCGGGCTTGGTTTCATTTGTGGGGGCCGGTCCCGGTGATCCGGAACTCGTGACCATCAAAGGTCGCAGGGCTGTTGAAGAAGCGGGGTTGGTACTCTACGCCGGCTCTCTCGTGCCGCCAGAGCTTGTGGCCTGCGCGAGAGAGGGAGCGCAGGTTGTGGATTCGGCTCAGCTCACGCTGGAAGAATGCCACGCGTTAGCGCGCGATGCGGCCCTTGTCGGGGATGACGTGGCGCGTGTGCACACGGGTGATCCCTCACTGTATGGCGCGCTACGGGAACAAGCAGCTCTGCTGGACAGGGACGGCATACCATGGCGCGTTATTCCAGGTATTACGTCCGCCTGCGCCGCCGCCGCCGCAGCAGGCATAACCTTTACCGTGCCGGAACTCACGCAAAGTCTTGTAATCACGCGGGTGGAGGGACGCACGCCCATGCCCGACCGTGAAAAAATCCGACATCTGGCCGCGCACAAGAGCTCCATGGCCATATATCTCTCCGCCAAGCTGACGGCCGTGACGCGTGCAGAACTTTTGCAGGTTCTGCCACCACCGACGCCCGTGCTGTGCGCGTACCGCGTGGGCTGGCCGGACGAAAAGCTTGTCTGGACAGATGTGGACAACATGGTGCGTTGCGTTGCGGAAAATCATCTAGAAAGACAGACGATATTTCTCGTCCTGCCGGCTGAGGGCAAGGCGGGAGCTCTCTCACACCTGTACGCAGCTGATTTTTCCCATTCATTCCGTAAAAGCCTGGACAGGTAGCCGCCCTGGAAAAACCGCAGGCCTCTTTGACTCGCAAAGCAAGCAGCAACGCCGACTGACAATCAGGTTGTTACTCCGAGAGGAGGACGTTCGTCAAAAAACCCGTACACATACATTTGGCGATCAACGCCCCTAAGCCGTCAAAAACTTCGACATCATACGACATGATATGCTGTCCTGCCCGCACAATTTTCGCTTCTGCCGCCAAGGGCCCAACCTTGCCCGGCCGCAGAAATTCCACGGTAGTAGTCAGGCACACAACAGCAGTTTTTGTGGCCGCGTTGGCCGCCGCCCCAAAAGCCACATCGGCAAGGGAAAAAATAGCGCCGCCGTGGGCCATGCCCCAGCCGTTTCTGTGGTGTTCCGTGAGAGGCATACTTACTTTTGCGTAATCCTTGCGCACCTCTTCAATGGTCATATCAAGATAACGCACCAGCTTGTCGTGGTCTGCAACGTAATTCTCCATGCACTTAACCTTTGTGGTGTCTTATACGGGAACAGCGTCATGGCACAATACTCGAGCCGGGGAGCAGCATTTGTCAATATTGATCACTCTACCTGCTGGATACCGTCAAGCTTCCAGTCACCGTCGGCGCCCAAGCGCAAAAAATGCCAGACTTCTCTCACGGAAGCCGGAGCCTGTTGATCCGGACTCTCATGCATGAGCACGTCGAAAAAAACTTCGGCGCGTTCATCTTCGCCCACTTTCTCCACATGCAACAGCTGGGCGTTAACCAGCAGCAGTTCCGTGATGGCCTGGTCGGAATCGGTCACCATGTCTTCACGCACCTTCTCAAGAACAAGCGGCGTAGTGAACTGGGCGATGTCGTCCAGATCACGCTTGTCCCAAGAATTCTGCAGACGCGCATAAGCCATTTTCGCGCCACGCAGAAATTCTTCCACATCAAAGTCGGCGAGCGCATTACTGGAAGGGGCGGACTCCGGAACTGGGTCGGCGCGTAGCCTGTCCCAGCCGGCGGTTGCCGTGCGGTTGTTCGGGGACGAAAAATCCCTGTTGTCCGTGAAGGCCGAAGTCCGCCCACCGGCTGCGGTCGTGCACCTGCGGGCGAAAAGTTTAAGGCTCAAGTATATCAGGAAACCGATGAAAAGAATATCCATGAACCCGCCGCCGGCAAAACCGTGACCAGAGAGCAGGGAGCCAATAAGCGTGCCGGCGAGAAGGCCGCCGAAAAGGCCGCCCATGCCGCCGAACAATTGCCGGCTTTGCGGCGTCTGGGCCGCCGGCCGGCTCATAGCGCCGGCCTCCCGCGAAGGCTGTGTCTGTGTCGCGGGGAATGGTAAAGGCGCGGGCGTGCTCATATAGGGCTTACCGCCGAAGGATCGGCCACCGCCCAAACGGGCAGCCGCAGCTTCATCCGCAAAGGTGAGGGTAAAAGCCGCTAGGGCCAAAAAAATTATGGCGAAAACGCTGCATATTTTCATTGGGGGAATCCTGTTGTTGTTTCCGATTGCACTATATGTGGTTTTATCCAACAGTACACGCTTTTGTCTGAAAGCGCAAGGGGACGCTTGACCCATAACAGGGCTGACACATTTAAAAACAGTAACTATTTGGAATAACATGATTTTATGAAATAACATTCAAAAAAATTCATGACGGTACATGAAACACGGCAATTTTGGCACTTTTCCCAACTTCTTCAGGGCGGCGTAATTTTTCCAAAATCAAACCGCTTTGGCGCTTGACAGCACGATAAAAAATGCGTTGCTGAGCCCGTAAAAGCAAGCGACCGCCAGCTTATCTGAAATCAAAATTCATGCCAAGCCGCCTATGACGCCACGGCATATGGGTCAACTTCTTGCCCATTCCGGCGGCAGAGCGTATGTTCCCGTTAATGTTTGCCGATATTGCCCTGTTAAGTCCCCCATACAACGTCCTGACCTATGAAATCCCGTCCGAATTTCCTGTGGAATTCTGGCGCCCTGGTCTGCGCGTCGTTGCGCCTCTCGGCAACGGGGCTCAACGGGCCGCCGTTCTTCTGGCCTTGAAAGACAAATCCGACCTGCCGGAGGACACTGTATGCAAGCCCGTTTGCTGGGTGCTGGAAACAATACCCCTTTTACCGCGCGATTTGCTCCTAATGCTCCAAGATATGGCCATGCGCCAGGGCATTACGGCTGGGCACATTTTGGGGCATGTGCTTCCCAAGGGCATGCGTTCAACAAAAATTCGTCTGCGACGACTCTACGACGGAAAGGCAGAATCCTTTTCCCTGCGCCGGATTCAGCAGTTGTCATCCGTAGAGCGCGCCCAACTGGCACTGGAGATGTACGCGGGCAAAGCCCGTATTCTCGCGGCCGGTGCGGACGCAGCGAGTGAAGAATTCTGCATTCTACGTTCGGACCCTCCCTGGCCGGTACGCCCCAACGCGGCACGGCAGATAGAAGTACTGGAATTTCTGCACGAGCGCGGCTCAACAACACGCCGCCATCTGCTGCGGCAGCTCGGTGCGCCGGCCGCGCAGCCGTTGCATGCACTCGTTGCGGCCGGGCACGTCGCCCTTGCGCGGGAAGAAGCGGAGGATGAGGTAATCGGCGATCTCCTGCCGCCACCTCCTTCATCTTTTGAACTCAATACGGAACAAAGCCTTGCTGTCACTGATTTGTGCGCGGCGCTGGGCAGCGACGAGCCGCTTTCCCGGCTGCTTTTCGGGGTAACGGGTAGCGGCAAGACAGTCGTCTATCTGGAACTGGCCAAAGCATGCTTGGAGCAGGGCAAAAGCATGCTCCTGCTTGCCCCTGAAGTGGCCCTTGCCCACAAATTGCGACGCGATGCGGCCCGTGCTCTGCCGGACGCCCCGATTTTTTTGTACCATGGTTATCAGTCCGCCGCACGTCGGGAAGATTCCTTCAGGGCGTTGGCCGCACGGGAGGATGCCTGTCTCGTGGTGGGCACGCGCTCGGCCCTGTTTTTGCCCATACCGCGTCTGGGATGTATTGTGCTGGATGAGGAGCACGACGCTTCCTACAAGCAAGACGAACAACTGTCCTACCAAGCCAAGGAACTGGCATGGTTCAGGATGCGACAAAATCGAGGTCTGCTGCTGCTTGGCTCCGCCACGCCCGACTTGAAAACATGGCATGCGGCGCAAAACGGAGTTCTGCCCGTGTTGCGCCTGCCCCACCGCGTATCAGGCCGCCCTTTGCCGCCGGTGGAGATGGTGGATTTGCGTGGCAGCAATTTTTTTGCCGAAGCGGGCGGCATGCTGGCCCAAGAGAGTGAGGAAGCACTGCGTCAGACCATGGCAAAAGGGGAACAGGCCATCGTTCTCCTCAACCGGCGAGGCTACGCGCCCCTTGTCTACTGCCTTGATTGCGGCAAAACACAACGCTGCCCGCAGTGCGAAATCGGCCTGACCTACCACAAGGGGCGCGAAAAACTTGTATGCCACTATTGCGGCTGGTCCAAACCATTTCCCTCTCCCTGCCTGTACTGCAAGGGAATGAATTTTCTTCCCCTGGGCGAGGGTACCGAGCGTCTTGCCGAGCGGCTCGTCACCATTGCCGGCGGTCCAGTTTTACGGCTGGATAGGGACAGCACCCGCCGCCCCGGACGAATGGAAGAAATTCTGGCGGCTTTTGCCCGACAGGAGGGCGCCATATTGGTGGGAACTCAAATGGTTTCCAAGGGCCACCATTTTCCGCGGGTTACACTTGTGGTGGCCGCAGACGGCGATTTAGGCCTCAATCTACCGGATTATCGGGCCGCCGAGCGCACGTTTCAACTGCTGTTGCAGTCCGCCGGCCGAGCTGGCAGGGGAGAAAAAGCCGGTCGCGTACTTATCCAGACGCGGGATGTGGGGCATTATTGCTGGCAATATGTGCGTAGCGGCGATTATGAAGGCTTTTACGCCGGGGAACTGGAACGCCGCCGTCTGCGCAACTATCCCCCTTTTGTACGTCTAGCCCTCTTGCGTATTTCTTTTGCCGTTGGCAACAGCAACGGGCCGGCGGCCCTTGCTGAAGTCGCCGCTTCGGTGCGTGAGCGTGGCAGGGATCTAGGCGTTCGCGTACTGGGACCGGCCCCCGCGCCTTTGGCTATGCTGCGGGGGCGACGGCGCTTTCATTGTCTACTTAAGGGACAAAATTGGCCTGATTTGCGACAACTGTATTTTTGGGCCACGATGCACGGCAAAAGCGACGTATTGCGGATTTTTCTTGACATTGATCCTGTCAACATGCTTTGAACATCTGATATAAAATATGTTGCGGAGCCTGCGACAGCGGGATCTCCGGAAAATTCGGAAAAATTTTTTTCAACAATCTGACAAGGACGAGCGGAGGTTCCATGCAGATTCCCCCTGAAACTGGGCGTAAACCACCCTAGAATTACGCAACGATTCTTTTGAACTCGCAGGTCATTTCCGCCATCAAAAAATCCAGGCTTTGATCCACTTCGCGCTGGCCGCTCTTGACTTGCCGTTCGGCATCCATGACAAGGACCATGCACCTAGACAGAGTCGCGAAATCAATCCGTTTTGCCAAACAGTTTTTCGCTTCGGCGTCCGAAGCAAAGAGCAGAACCTGTTCCCCGACTTTCAAACGCCAGAGTATGCGCATGTCCCGCGCAAGCAGGGCGAGCAGAGGGAAGAACAGGATGTCGCGTTCCTGGCTTCGCGCCGCCTCTCTGAGCACGGCGGCAAGATTGCCGCTTTCAATGTACCTGAGCAGGGCAAAAATATCGCATTCCGCGCTGGAGGCGCATAGAGCAATCATATCGGCGCTTATTGCACCCTGCTCGCCGCCGGTCTTTTTGCTTCGGGCCAGGGTCAACAGGACGAATTTTTGCATCTCATTTTCAATGACGAGAGCGTCCGGCGGCAGACAGGCGCAAAATTGTTCGAGGGCATCCGGCTGAAAGCGGAGATTCAGTTTCCCGGCGCGCAACTGGACGTAGCGTTTGACGCCGCGCTCGTTAATGCCATCCTGGCGCCATACCCAGCCCTGTTTGTCGGCAAAGGCAAAACACGACAATTTGGCGATATATGCGGGAATTTTGGGGTTACCCTTGTCAAAGGGAACTTCCAGACAGAAAAAGGGCAGACATTGCGACGACGGGCGCGCCAGAGCTTTTGAAAGCTGTTTCCAGACGGCGGCTGTCCATTGTTGAGCTTGTCGCACAATAACGACGCTGGGCTTACCGAACATTCCCTGCAGAAAAAGTTGATCCCAGAAGGCCTTGGCGGGTTCTTCATCCCCCCAGTGGACATGGCGCTCCCACGAGGTATCCTGGTGAAAAAATGCCGTTGTCTGTTCTTCCAGACGGCGTTTGAGCAAAAGGCTGTCCGGGCAGATGAGAAAATTGAAACCCGGGCGTCGGCCTGTTATGGGCATACTCTACCAGCGACAATATTGACCAGTTTTCCCGGCACCACAACCACCCCGCGTACCGTCAGTCCAGCCGTATGGCGCCGCACAGCCTGGTTGGCCAGGGCAGCCTCCTCCAAGGCGACTTTGTCCACGCCGGCGTCAACCTCCAGCGTGCCGCGCAGCCTGCCGTTGACCTGTAATGCCACGGTCAGCATGTCCCGCGCTGTGGCCGCCGCGTCCCAAGTCGGCCAAGGGGCATTCACAAGTTGCCTCTTGTGCCCGCAGACTTCCCACAATTCTTCACAGATATGCGGCGCCACCGGGGAAAGCAGGGTCAGCACCGTGGCTACCGCCGAGGAAAATATGCGCCGTTCTTTCGCGCTGTACCCCAGTTTTTCACGGGCGAGATACATAGCGTTCACAAGTTCCATGATGGCCGCAATGGCCGTGTTGAACTGAAACCGACCCATGTCCTCCCCGACTTTTTTAACCGTGAGGTGCTCCTTGCGGCGCAGATCTCGGGCAAGATCGTTTACGGCGTCGGAAGCAAACGCCCCACAAGCGTCGAGAGGTATAATCCGGGCTTTTTCTTCAACAAGGAGACGCCATACACGGCGCAGAAAACGGGAAGAACCTTCAATGCCGGAATCGTCCCAGTCGAAATCCCGCTCCGGCGAGGCGGCAAAAAGACAGAACAAGCGCACGGTGTCTGCACCGAATTTATCCATCATTTTCGTAGGGTCAACAACATTGCCCTTGGATTTAGACATCTTGCCTCCGTCTTTCAGCACCATGCCCTGGGTGAGCAGATGGGCGAAGGGTTCGGAGAGTTCCGGCGGAAAAAAACCGAGGTCACGCAAAATCTTGGTAAAAAAGCGGGCATAGAGCAGATGGAGAATGGCGTGTTCCACGCCTCCTATATACTGATCCACTGGCAGCCAGTAGCGGAGGGCCTGCGCGTCAAAAGGCGCATCGGTCTTGCGCGCGTCGGTATGACGCGCGAAATACCAAGATGACTCCACAAAGGTGTCCATAGTGTCGGTTTCCCGCCGGGCTTTGCCGCCGCAGGCAGGGCAGACGCAGTTCACAAAGGTATCCGTTTCCGGCAGGGGAGAGCGTCCGTCGTCCCGCGTTTTCACATCAAGGGGCAGGACTATGGGCAGGTTTTCTTCCTTTTCCGGAACTAGACCGCACTGTTCGCAGTACACCACGGGAATGGGCGCGCCCCAATAGCGCTGGCGGGAAATGTTCCAGTCGCGCAGGCGGAACTGTATAGTGGCCTTGCCATTGCCTTCTTTTTCCAGCTTTTCGGTCACGGCCTCTTTACTCGGCATGTTTTCCGCGCCGTCAAATGGACCGGAGTTGATCATGCGGCCTTCTCCAGTGAAGGCCGCTTCCATGGTTTCCGGGGCTAGGGATTCCCCCTCAGGGCAAATGACCACCCGTATGGGAAGACGGTATTTGCGGGCGAAGTCAAAGTCGCGCTGATCGTGCGCCGGAACGCCCATGACAGCGCCGGTGCCGTAATCGGCCAGAACAAAATTGCCGAGCCACAGTGGCACACGTTCGCCGGTAAAGGGGTGTAGCGTGTAAGCTCCCGTGAAAACACCTTCTTTTTCCAGAGTTTCGGCCTGACGGTCAAGGCGGTCCATATTGCGAATGCGTGTTACAAAAGCGCGCACATCACCGGCTTTTTCATAGTCCTTGATGAGCGGCTCCACCAAGGCGTGTTCTGGGGCAATAGTCATGAAGGTCACACCGAAAAGGGTATCCGGCCGCGTGGTGAAGACTTCAATACCGGTCACGCCGGCCACCGGACTTTCTAGGGGAAATGTCACCAACGCGCCTGTGGATCTGCCTATCCAGTTGCGTTGCATTGTGATGATCCGATCTGGCCAGCCGCCCTCCAACAGAGCAAGATCATTGAGCAGTTCGTCGCCGTAGGCCGTTATTTTCAGAAACCACTGAGTCAGGTCTTTCTGTTCCACGCGGCTCTCGCAACGCCAGCACAAGCCGTCTATCACCTGTTCATTGGCGAGAACCGTGTGGCAGGATGGGCACCAGTTCTGCGAGGCCTTTTTGCGATACACTAAACCTTTTTCCTGAAGGCGCAGAAAAAAAAACTGCTCAAAGCGGTAATATTCAGGACGGCAGGTGGCTATTTCACGAGACCAGTCATAGGAATAGCCAAGACGCTGTAACTGTGAACGCATATTGGCAATATTGGCGTATGTCCAGGCGGCGGGATGGGTACGGTGTTTGATGGCCGCGTTTTCCGCCGGCAGACCGAAGGCGTCCCAGCCCATGGGGTGTAGCACATTGAAGCCCTGCATGCGTTTGACGCGGGCCACCACATCGCCGATGGAATAATTACGCACATGTCCTATGTGGATATTGCCGGAAGGATAGGGAAACATTTCCAGCACATAGTATTTGGGACGTGCGTCGTTGTTGCTGACGGTGAAAGTGTTTTGCGCCAGCCAGCGGGCTTGCCATTTTTCTTCAACACTCTGCGGGTGGTAGCGTTCCTGACTCATCCTCGTATACCGTTTGTCCATAAGATGGTTTAGGTGACGACTGTTGTGGCGTCGCTCTCAAGCTCTCCGTTTTCCGTGGTTCTAGCGGCGGCGTCCAGTATGCCGTTGATAAAACTTATGGCCTCCTCGCCGCTGAAAGCCCGACCCAGTTCCAATGCTTCGTTGATGACGGCCCGAGGCGGCACGTCCCGACAAAAAAGCAGTTCAAAAACGGCCAGACGCAGGATAGTCAGTTCAATGCGGCCAAGGCGGTCCAGGCGCCAGTTGATGGCGTAACGGGTAATGACCTCGTCAAGTTGCGCGCTGTTGCTCCACACTCCTTCAACGAGCGTAAAGGCGTAGCCTGAGAGGGCGGCTTTCTCGTCCTGTCCGTCACTATGCGGTGAACACAGGAAAGCGTGGCGCAATTCCTCCCGGTTGTTGACCGAGGTGTAGGAAAGCGAGTAGAGAGTCTGAATGGCCAGGGACCGTTCGGAGCGGCGTTTTTTTCCTTTGACCATAAATTCAGATTTGCTCCAATACACGGATAGTTTCCAGCATAGCCGCAGCTGCCTCCACGCCCTTGTTCCCCGCTTTGGAGCCGGCGCGCTCAATGGCCTGGTCAATGGTGTCGCAGGTCAGGAGGCCGAAGCCCAAAGGCACGTTGTGGGCAAGCATTGTGTGGGCAAGGCCCTTGACGGCTTCACCGCAGACATAGTCAAAATGCGGTGTAGAACCGCGTATCACCGCGCCAAGAGCCAAAATTCCGTTGTATTTTTTGCCGGTCGCGAGCTTCTGGCAAATCAGGGGCAACTCAAAAGCACCGGGCACGCGCACCAAGGTTATGTCGGCGCGGTCAAAGCCTTGGAGTTCCAGATAGTCCAACGCGCCGTCCACAAGACGGTTAACGATAAAATCGTTGAAACGGGCCGCGACGATGGCCACTTTCAGCCCTGTAGCATCCAGTTTGCCGGATATGGTTGTGATGTCTTTCACGATGACTCCCACATTTTATGCCTGAAATTTATGATAGATATACGCGTTGTGCCGGAGATGTCAAATTGCGATCCTGAACGCCTGAAGTATTCTTCTCATAAAAACCCGTTTTCCAGCAGAAATTTTCGACTCATGCCGCCATTGCCGCCGCGCGGCGGTTCCTGTTGGGCGATCAGGCGGCGCACATATTTGCCGATCATGTCAGTTTCCATGTGGACGCAACTGCCAGCACGCCACCAGCGCATGCACGTGCGTTTTCTGGTGTCGGGAATAACGTTGATGGTAAGGAAATCACGGCCGCAGTCGTCGACTGTCAGGCTGATGCCGTCCAGCGCCACCGACCCCCTGGGGATAATTTCCGGCCCGTATTCTTCGGGAAAAGACAGGCTGCAGACAAAGGACTGTCCGGCGTGGCGCAACTCCTGCACATGCGCAAGGCAATCCACATGTCCACTGACCAGATGCCCGCCCAGGCGATCCCCCACAGCGAGCGAGCGTTCCAGATTGACCTGCCTGCCAGAGGAAAATTCGCCGACGACCGTGTGTCGCAGGGTTTCCCGCGAGGCGTAAACGGTAAAGTCGTCTTTGCCGTGCGTCTCCACCGAAAGGCAGACGCCATTGACTGCTATGGATTCGCCGTCGACAATGTTTTCCAGGTTGAAAAGGGAGCGTAGGGTGAGGCGGCATTCCCCATTTTTCTTGTCAAGAAAAACAATTTCACCAAGACCTTGAATAATTCCTGTAAACATGGGTATATCTCAGGTGATTCAGGTTTTGTTCACGCATGTCCTGCCGGCTGGCCTGAACACAAGATGCGCGTCCCCGCCGTAAAGCCTTGTTTCGCAGAGCCGCAGGGAGAGAGCTTCCGCCACGCTCACGGACGCGCGACCGGTGAAAAGCGGCACGGCATCACTGTCGCCCAGAATTTTTGGAGCCAGATGCAGCCGGAATTCATCCACAAGACCTGCTTCAAGAAGCGAGAGTGCGAGCCTTCCTCCGCCTTCGCACAGCACATAAGGACAGACTGTTTCGCGCCGCATTTCCGACATCACGGCGGCAAGATCCGCGCCGGCTTGCCGGGAGTGCCCGTAGCTCAGCACACGTACGCCCCCGGACCGGAGTTTGTCAGCCTGACTTGAGGCTGCGGCGGCTGGAGAGGTAAAAAAAAGCGTCTGTTCGGGACGTTCCGTGAGCAGATAAAAATTTTCGCAGACATCGGGCAGACGGGAGGTAATAATACAAGCCAGGGGTTGTGGCCCGTCGGAAAATTTACCCCGCGCCGTGAGATGGGGGTTGTCAGCACGAAAGGTACCGCCGCCCACTAGCACAGCGCCGCCGCAACGTCCCACTCCCGCGCGCCATTGATGCGTCAGGATCCGAGAGCTTTCGGAACTGATCCATCGTGAAAGGCCACCGCGCGCGGCAATGCGACCGTCCAAGGTTGCGGCCATTTTTAGCAGAACATAGGGACGGTCCGTCGTCTGCCACACAACAAAATCCGCGATCAGGTCGCGGCATTCATCCTCCAGTACACCTTCAACAATTTCAATGCCCGCCGTGCGCAGGATTGCGGTACCGCCCGCCGCGACGGGGTTGGGATCCCGCGCGCCAATAACCACCCTAGTTATGCCGGCTTGCAGAATCGCCTTGGCGCAGGGGGGCGTTTTGCCATGATGGTTACAGGGCTCCAGCGTCACCACAAGGGTTGCCCCATCCGTGGGCACACCCCTGACAGCCGCGTCTTTCAAACAGGCCACCTCGGCATGGTCCTGCCCGGCGGCGCGGTGAAAACCCCGCGCCACACCGCAGCCGTCACGCACCAGGACGGCACCCACCGTGGGATTAGGGCATGTCGAATAACGCCCCTGTTCCGCCACTTTCAGAGCTTCACGCATAAAGGAAACGTATTCTTCTTGCTCAGGAGTCACGGTTTTTCCATATCCGGATTTGAGGGGCTAGACCAGCACCCCGAGAGTCTGTAGACTCGCGGCATCATAGCGCCACAGGTGACCATGTTCACTGGAAACCAGGGAGGCGGGTCATGGGAACAGTATGCCGTATCGGACTGGACATTGCAAAAAAAATTTTGAGAGGTTATGTCAATAGGCAAACGTTACATAATAAATATTGTATAAATTAAAATATGTTATTGTTATTTTATAAATCGCCCAATTCAATCAAAAAATGGTGATATTCCCTTTGGGATCAAATAGAGATACGGTCTTACTTGGCTCAATGAGCGGCAGTTGAAGAAGATCGACGGGATTGCTGAATTGCGCTTTCTTTTCACATCCCCGTCGTTCGTGAATGAGAAAGCTCCGAAAAAACGCGAATTTTATATCCCTCGCTTGAATCTTGAGCGCAGCCTGTACGGGACGAAATTTGAAATAAAACTTCGTAACGAACTTTCCCAAAAGGCCATCGCTCACGAATGCGCCAACTGGATACGAAAAAAGGTAAAATTCAGGTCAAACGCCACGCGGAAAAATATGGATGGTTTGCTGGTTGTTACAACAGACAGCAAAATCACCATATGCCTTTGAACAAATTTATCACAGGTGGATATAGGTTGAGCGCGGCAATAACAGCTATCAACATAATAACGCGCTTTGAAGCTCCGGGCAGCAGCGAATTCATTCGACTGTTTGACGCCGTTTGTATGACAAGAATAAATTGCAGGACGTGACGGATGGAGTCGGAATCGTAGACGGCATTACAGCCACCTATAACGAAAAACCCACCACTTTCTTTACTTCTTCACGCTTTATAACATTTTCAACGAGTTCCTTGATGATATTTCAGAGGACATACTGCCCAATAGTCACAGACTTCAAGGAAAGCAAGATTTGGAATACTCTGTACAATTTTCAAAAAGACGCGGCCCTCGCCATCATTAACAAACTGAAGAAATACAACAACTGCATCCTTGCGGACAGCGGCTGTATCATACCGACCTTTCACACGGGCACTGACTTTATGGAGGAAATAGGCAAGTTTCCGGAACGACTGAGGACTGTCTCCCCGCACCCCACTTGACCGATCTGAAAAACGCGATCAGCTACAACCAGATATACGCCGAACGTACACATCTTAACCTCGCGATATACATCCCTACCGACTTCCTGCTCCCAAGCGCGGCCAGATAATAGACAATGCATATAGAACTGTATTAATCGATGAAATAGATAAGCGTTTACATATTCAGTTACAAAAATATGTTCTTCCAAATTTATTTAATCTTTTTCCGAACATTCAATTCATCCTTAGTTCTCATTCACATTTTGTCGCTATGGGTTTGTTTGATAATTCACAAACTAAAGAATGAGCTCGCGGTCATAGACATAGATAATGACGGCATTAAAACTGATCTTTCCGCAACAGAATTATTCAGTGAAGTGTATAATACAATGATTGATGAAAATAATTGTTTTAAGCAGTTGTATGGAAAAATAGTCTCTAAATTATATTCAAAACCTATATTATTTGTTAAGAATAAATATACTCAAATATATAAAATATCGTGGTTAAAACTCAATGCCATCCGGACGTGTAATAGAGCCTCCAACAGAAGGCTGTTTGAGGCTCTTCAAAAACGCGTTTTTGGAAAGATTCCGTGATAATAAATATACTTCGACGCGGACAGCAACAGCGTCCCGAGCATTAAGCGTTTTCTTTCAGAGCTACAATTCGACGGTATGGCGCCACAGTCAATAATGTTTTACAAAGATGTCGAGCATAGTCAGGAAGGAACGAAAAAGTCACCGCATGGTTGGAAGCCGGGACGTTTGTTGCATCGCTTATTGACTCTTGCCAATCTTGTTAAGGAACGCATCCGTCACGCGAGGACGAAAATAGTTACAAGTTTGAAGTTGCAAGTTACGAGAGAGAAATTGCAAAGGCATGACTGTATCAAATTGTCAAAGTTTGAACGTCTAGCGGAGAACAATGGACTTGACGGATAAATATACAAGCTGGTAAAGTTGTTTCTGCACTGTACTAAATTTCTATAAAATTTAGGCCATTAACCAACAATAGTTGGTAGAGCATTTGAAAAGGCAATACCACAGCAGTTTATACGAACATCTGGTTCTCTCCCGTGACAAAAAAGGTAATACGTTTGACCTAGGAAGGGCAACAGCTTGAAAAATCGCGCGATATGCTAAAAACCCTCTTGTTCTGGAATTTGTGGACGTGGAAGAAAAGTCTCTTTATACCGAAAACGACATGGAATCAGCGATCATCTCAAAATTACAGCAGTTTTTGCTCGAACTTGACACAGGTTTCCTGTTCAAGTCCCGCCAAAAACGATTTTCGTTTGATGAAAAACAATACTGAAAGTAAATTGTTTGTATTTGCGGACAGTAACGCCCGGTATGCACCCGGCTTTCTCCATACCTGCGGAGAGGTAGCGAAGTGGCCGTAACGCGCCCGACTCGAAATCGGGTTATCGCAGAGATGCGATACGTGGGTTCAAATCCCACCCTCTCCGCCAAGAGCATACCCAGCCTGGTACGGACGAGTCCAAACTGCCTTGAAAATAAAAGAATTTTGAAAAAGACTTATCCGAACCCGGTTTATTTGATTCCATCAATGCCTGCTATGCGGGAGAATCTCTGTAAAAATATACCCTCATGTCCGTTCACGTGGAAGTATGCCATGCCTAGTTGAACTGATTCAGCAAGCTTTTATCGCGCTATGAAAATTGCATTCCACATACTTGGCCTTACTCCATTTGGCTGCGGCAATCATTGCTTTGCCCCGAGCATTTGGCCGGTCATCTCTGGGTCAAGTACCTGAAGTCCTTTCTGCCGTCAGATCAGATGTGGGATGGGCAGACCAGACTGACATCCAGGTACACGATTACGCATCACCGCAACAAAAAAACTCCACCTGATCGAAATTTTTTTGTTGCCCGTAATTAACTTTTTTCTTCTTTTTGCCGATAAGTGAATAAATGCGTTATTGCTGGAGCGTTTGCGATATTCCCCTGATTTTGGTGAACGACTATGCGAAATTATTTTTTTGCCCTGATTCTTGCCTTGTTGCTTTCAGGTTGTGGTTTTATACGTTCTTCCGATTCAAATATCGCGCCCCCCATAGCCCATAAGGTGGTCAATACGGCTTACAGTCAGATAGGCAAAAAATACCTCTCCGGCGGCACCTCGCCCGCCACGGGGTTTGACTGTTCCGGCCTTGTCTGGTGGGCCTACAAAAGGAACGGACTGCAAGTGCCCCGCAAGGCGGTGGAGCAGGCGTACGCCGGAGCCGCCATTTCGCCGCACAACGCACGCCCCGGAGATATTGTTGTTTTCCGCACTTCGCACAGTCCCAACGGCCTACATACAGGGCTCCACGCTGGCGGTTCCATGTTCATACACAGCCCGCGCAAAGGTTCCGCTGTGCGTACGGAAAGCATGGAAATTCCATATTGGGGCAACAAGCTTGTTATGGTCCGCCGCGTTCTTCAGTAATTCCCTTTTCAACGATGGCCATTTTACGCTTGAAACGCTTGGCTTTACGGCAGACAAAGCTACCTGCAGGCTCTATAAAATGCCCTTTCGTTGAGGGCAACAAACGGAGCATTACAAACTTTTAACAACGCAACAATAAGCTAACTGGAACAATTACGCCGCTGAATGATGCGCGTCAGCTAGACCCGCGTTGTTGGCGCCGCTAAAAACCGGTCTGAAAATCCATCTACTTTATTTGGTCTTTTCCGTCATCTCCATGTTCACAGCTACCCGGAAAAGATCGCGTGGCAACGCGCCACGAATAACGAGATTGTTCACCAGAAAAAACGGCGTACCTTCCACTCCGAGCTTCTTCCCGTCGGCAAAATCCTCGGCCAGCATGTCGGCTATTTTTTTGCTCTTCATATCTTTTTGCAGCTTCTTCACGTCCACGCCAAGACGCTCGGCCGTCTTGAAGATAAAGGCCTCCCCCCCTTTCCCTATGAGTTTGTCCCTTTCGGCAAACAGGGCATTGTGAAATTCCCAGGCTTGTTCGTTACTCTGCTGCGCTATGGCCAGAAAAGCCGCAGCGGCCTGCGCTCTGGCGCCCTTTGTTTCCAGAGGAAAATTTTTAAAGACGAGAGAAACATCCTTGCCGTAATCTTTCATTACCTCATTCACCGCTATGGCGGCCTGCTGGCAAAAACGACAGGTAAAATCCGAAAAGGCTACGATGCGTACCTTGGCATTGGGCGAACCGAAAACAGGCCGCCCTTCCAGGCGCACATTTTTTTCTGTCTTCATGTCCGCTCGCCACTGTGTTTCAAGGCTGTGCCTGTGCCGCTGGTTGGACCCCTGCTGGGCGATATCCAGCACGGATTCACTGTTGCGCCGCAGCACCTCCATCACAATGTCCGGCCGATCCTGAAAAAGGTTTTCGAGCCGCTTTGCGAGGTTATCTGTTGTTATTTCTTCGGCCACGGCTGGAACTGCGGTAATACCCAGAAGCAAAAACATGAGCACAATGACGCATTTCCATCGCATATGATACCTTCCTTGTTCCAGTTGAAAAATTGCGTCTTGCAATTTTTGTTTATCGTCTACGACGGGGATTGGAATTGCCTCCACTCAGGCCGATTCTATCTTGTGCTCGGGAAAATGTCCATGTCTCTAATCGATAATCTGCTGCATTCGGCGGCCGATTCCGTGATGCCATTTGCAAAGTAAAAATAACGCCGATTTTTTTGTATGTAATTTTTTTGTTGTATTATTTATATCATGCTGAAATTACAAGATAAATTCCCTACAGGCATATTTTTAATCATTTTGGAACGTGCCGGCAAGGCTACCCCAACACTGTAAAGAATACTCTGCTGTCTTTTGTCGCTACGCAACTTGGCGTCGGCAAAGTTTTTGCCGTGCATGAATTGTTGGATCAGTTCAGTGCCTTTCCGAATCCGATGCTGCTCTTTGGCATTTTGCGGTTCAAAAATGACAACACTACTGACAATTCCCTCTTTTTATCGACAACATACGCCAAGGTATTGCGGAATATCTCGTCTTCCTGCTCACACAGGACGCATTTTACGCTGTTTTAAAAATACAATTTTTTATCCGTTTTCGACGCAATGGAGCAATGGAAACGGGTAGTCATGCCGTCTTGCCGTACATGCCGGTTCCAAACAGCACAGCAAAAACTATCTGGAATTGGAGTCAAGGGACGGCAAAAGACCAGCAAAACGGACGGCAAAACGACTTATGAGAATGCTCTGGGCCCGTACAAGGTCGGCATATTCCTTGCCCTGCACAGGCTCGTCTTCAGCATGACTGCCCTGCCCCAAGACAACATCGCGCCTGTTCTTCAAAGTCCAACGCAATTCCGTACGTGCCTTGCCACCGATTGCGCCGTCAAAGCGCTCCACATCCAAAAAAAGCACAAGGTCTCCGCCCCCATCCTCGGTTCTCTGAACATTTATACCAGATGCGAACAGGAGAGGGGCAAGGGCTTCCCGCACAACGCGGCGTACCCCCTGGCTCAACGGTTCTGCCCAGATATGGAACTGGGCTACCACAAGGCGTGATTGTCCGTCAATCCGACTCACAATGCCGCTACGGTCCAGGTATTCAGGCACGGCGACGCGGGCGACGCGCAGAGTTTTTTCCGGCAAACTGTCGGTCTGCACGGGCTTTGCAGAGCTTTCAAGCAGATAATACTCTGTCGGCATGCTGCGGGCGCACCCGGCAAGTTGCAGAAGAAGAAACGCTGTCAATAGAACAAGTTGCAAATAAAACATTTCAAGAGTAATTTGCCCCGAACGCATCACCGAGCTCCTTTTCTGCCCTGCAACAGGGATTCCGGGCTGTATTCCAGCATGTTGACCAAGGAGCGCATGGCGCGGGCAGCGGCCGCGCTTTCCTGCAACATGTGGCGCAAATCGGCGACAGTCGGCGAATCCCGCCTGACAATATCTTCCGCAGAGTCCGCAGCCCGGCGTAGTTGCGTTGCCGAATCCTCCAGGGCGCGCATGGCGTCGCGAAAACTTTTCATGGCTTCCGGCGCCTGCTCCCGCAGGGTACGCGCCGTCTCATCCAATTGTGCCAGCGTGTCCGAAGCGGTTTTCAGCAGCTCCTGATTCAGGAGCAATTTTTGCGCCTCGGCAAAAGTTCCGGTAAAAGCGGCTATGCCTTCCCTGAGCTTTCCATCGGAAAGAGCGAAAGAAAAATTAAGGAGGATGTCGTGGAGCGATTGCAGCATGTCCTCCAGGGGAACTTTGACAAGCGCGCGCTGCAGAGCGTCAATGGGCGAAGAAATGGTGGGGATTTCAAGCTCCGGATTTGAAGATCGGTAACATGGCGTTGTTTCAGGATGAAAATCCAATCCGACGGCATAATTGCCGGTGAGCAGGCTCTGCATCTGCAAACCAGCCCGCAGGCCGCGCGCAACCATGCTGCGCATCATCTGCTGTTCAGCTTCTTCGGAAACGCCAGCAGCTCCATCGCTGTTCAAAATGCTGTTGGCGTCAATGCGGATAAAAACTGGAATGGTAACACTGCCTTCCTGCGCGTCTGCCACTAAGTTGATCCGCGTTACGCTGCCCATGGGCACGCCGCGCAACACCACGGGCGCGCCGATGGAAAGCCCGTTCACCGAAGATTCGAAGTAGAGCACATATTCGGTATCAGCACTGAAAAAACGTCTTGTGGTGAGCAGAAGCAGCCCAATAACAAAAAGCGTGACAGCGCCCAGCACAAAAACACCGACAGCTGTTTTATATCGCCGTGATTTCATACAGTCCCCTGTTCATGGGCTTCCCCATCACTCCTCTGGTCAAAAAACGCAGAGCATTGGCCTCTGTGGCAGGGTCACGCGCCAAATTCGCCGGTTTGCCACTAGCCGTCACGAGCCGGGTGGCGGCGTCCAGAAAAATGCAGTTGTCGGCAATGGCAAAGATGCTCTGCAATTCGTGCGAAACAATAACAAAAGTTGTATTCAGCGTTTTGCGCAATTCCAGAATGAGTTCGTCCAGCATCCGTCCGCTCACTGGATCAAGCCCGGCCGAGGGCTCATCCAAAAAAAGAATCCACGGGTCCATGGCCAATGCCCGGGCAAGCCCGGCACGCTTGCGCATGCCGCCACTTATTTCCGAGGGATAATAATCCTCAAAACCGGCCAGGCCGGCCAACGCCAACTTCAGTGACGCCTGGGCGCGGATGTCCTCGGCATTCATATCCGTGTATTGCTCCAGAATAAATCCCACATTTTCCGCCAGCGTCATGGAGCTCCACAAAGCCCCGCCCTGAAAAAGCACACCGGCTTCCTGCATAACTCTGCGCCGCCCCTCCTCGTCGCCACCCCAAAAATTGGTCTTGCCGTAAAAAACCTGTCCTGCCTGAGGCGCTTTGATGCCCATGAGCACACGCAGGAGGGTACTCTTGCCAGAACCCGAGCCGCCGAGAACACAAAAAATTTCCCCGGCATGCACGTCAAAATTGACCCCCCGCATGAGTGTGCGTCTGCCGAAGCCCGCTTGCAGACCGCGTACTCTGAGGCGCGCCTGTCCTGTCACTGTTTCGTCAGGATTCATACGCTTTCCCAATATGTTCGCCGCCACGACAGGCTATACTCTGAACGCGCTGGCGACAACAGTAATCACGGCTGTAGCCACAATGATCCCCATAATAGAATGCACAACAGCCGTGGTGGTGGCAAGGCCCACCGCCTGCGCGCTACGGCCGCAACGCATACCGTAAAAACAGCCGCTCAGGGCAATGATGATACCAAAAAACGTGCCGTATATAAGCCCCACCAGCACATGTATGAAGGACGTCATCTGTATCGTAGTGCTGAGATATTCATATGGATTTATGCCCATCAGCGTTACTGCAACCAAAAAACCGCCGACAATTCCCATAAGGTCGGCATAGAGTATAAGCAGCGGGGTCATGGCTGTCATGGCCAGCACACGCGGCAAAACCAGAAAGTCCACGGGATAAACCCCCGCCGCCTGAAGGGCGTCCACCTCTTCATTCACCTGCATGGCGCCCGTCAAGGCGGCATAGGCGGCCCCTACCCTGCCGGCCATGACTACCCCCACCATCACGGCTCCCATAATGCGCAGCATCCCTATGCTTACAAGTCCCGCCACATAGACCTGCGCACCGAATTGCGTGAGTTGCACCGCCCCCACGAAGGCGAGAATCAAACCAAAGAGCAGGCTGGTGAACGAAATGATCGGCAGGGCCGCAACTCCGCATTCGTACACGGCCGAAAGAAGATCCTGCATGCGCATATGCGCACGGCCGAGTGCGAGACGGTGAAATGAGCGGGCAAATTCCCAGAGAAAAGCCAAAAAACTGTTTATGTCAGGTACAAGATCAAGCGCACGTCCGCCGATGGCCGCCAAAAAGGAATCATCAGTTTTTTTTTGCCCTGTATCCGCCGCTACGGGAACGGCAAAAGCCAAGGAAAGAAGACGCGCCAGACCGTCGGGCAGGTTGAGACGCACGCTAATTTCACGCGCTCGCGCAGCCCTGACAAGCCGGGCAAGAAAAACAAGAAGGCTTGAATCCCATTGCCCGAGCTCGCTTGCGGAGAGGATAAGCCGCCGCACATACCCCCCCTCAATTTCACGCAAAGCATACGCAATTTCAGTGCGTTGCGTTGTTGTGTCCTCACCCATGCGCCACAGTCCGCCGACACTGACGCGTAGGACATTCTGCCCTGTCCTGTCTGTTTCCACATGGTTTGCCGTCAGAGAATTTGCCGTTTGCGAAGTGTCCTGCATCCCTGAACTATACCCGCAGCTTCTTCTCCACGCAAGTAATCATCCTCATCAAGTTGTGAGACATCGTATGTCGCGGAATCCACGCCGGGCTGCCCCATCGTCACTCCCACGTTGGAGCTCGCGTTGGCTGCAAGGCCGACATTTACTTCCGGATCATAAAAGCAGTCCAGCAGTTTTGCCGTGTCGCCGATGATTTTCAGGTTCAGGATGGGGATGTTGTCCCCGTCCGTCGCTGAAGCGGCAAAGAGCGAATCCAGAGTGTCGTTTTCCAGCATGGTGTCCACGCAGACGCGGATGACCGTTTGTGAAATTTATTCGCTCCCTTGGATGCCATGAGGCAACGGATATATTTGACAATCTGAAAAAAACGGTGATTGTCTAGATTGCGACAATCCGTACATCTCCCTTTGTATCGGCCGCTTTTTTACGGAAGCCCTGACGCCTGTCTTCCCCATCCATAAGACCGGCCAGCCATTCAGCCGTGTGCAGCACCGGCCGGCCGCCATCGCCCATATTGATGAGGCAGCGCCCCATGCCTATTTTGCAGGAGGGACAGCCTGCAAGTATGGGCCCGGCGTACCCTCCCGCCAAATTTTCAGCGAGACGGATTTGCTTGCGTTGGCGTAAAATATTGAAAATTTTCGGCGAGGTCATGGCCCCCATGCCCGATTCGGCGCAGCAGCCCTGGCTCAGTTCCACGCTGATTCCGGCAAAGTCGCGGATGGCTGCGGCCATGAGCTTGCGTCCCTTGACCTTGTGAAGTCCGATCCATTCGCCGTGGCAGGAAGTGTGCAGAATAATTTTCGACGGCTGTTCGGACGGATGGCTGAGAACATTTTTGTCCAGCAGGGGTAGCACAAGTTGTACCACGTCTTTCTGTTCCAAGGTTGGGAACTGAGCCTTGAGGTCAAGGCGCGCGAGACTGTCTCCGCAGGTTCCGCAGGCGGAAACTAGATACTTGCAGTCAATGCCCTTGCGGGCGATATCCCGCAGCATGGATGCCAGATATTGCCTGTTCTGCGCCAAGTTGTCCTCAAAGGCCGTGTCCATGCCCGCCGAGAGCATGGGGTAGCCACAGCACAGGTGACCGGGCGGCACGGCCACGACAAAACCGGCCTTGAGCAGAAGCATGAGGCAGGACAGACCGATGCGGTCAAAGAACAATGCGCCGCCGCAGCCGGGGAAATAGAGGACGCAGGGCATGTCCGGCCTGAGTTCCGACGGGGCAAAAAGAGCCCCACACTGGAGCTTAAGAGATTCATACAGGTTTGTATATCCCGTCTTGGGTCCCTGCCCATAAAAAAACGGACTCTGCATGCGTTTTTTCCAGACATCCGGAACAAAACCCAGGAAGCGGTTCTGTATTTTTTGTCCCACGGAGACGAGCTTGGCAGCCTTTGGAGCGCGTTTCGACATGTCGCGGCACACACACTCCAAGACGCGTTCCTTGAGGGGATGTCCAACCGCCCTTTCATGATTCAGCAGAGCGCGCATGGTCAGCGCCACCTCACCCGAGGGGATGGAAATGGGACAATTGGCCGCGCAACGGCCGCAGGAGGTGCAATGCTCCACAATATCCCTGAAGGCCGTGAGGAGTCTTTCGTCCATACGACCCCTGTTGACCTGGGAGTAGTACACGGCCTCCAGCAGCATGCCCAACGCCATGTTTTTGTTGCGCGGATGGTAGTGCATAGAGCGTTCCGGGCAGGACATGGGGCAGACCTGCTTGCACTTACCGCAACGGGTGCAGGTTTGTATGCTTGTCAGCAGGTTGATGAGCTTGTCCTTGTCCTGCAGGCCGCTTTCATAAATGTCGTGGATGAGGCGGTTGAAGGAAAAAGTGAAGGGCTTTACCGGCAATTCCCGGTAAACGAGCTTTGCCGGGTTCATAACGTCACGCGGGTCTACACGCTCCTTGAAAGCGCGCAGGGCGGCCATCTTTTCCTTGCTGAAAAAGGCTATCTTGGTGATGCCTATGCCGTGCTCACCCGAGACCTCGCCGTCCATTTCCTGACATTCAGCCATCACCTTCGCGGCGGCTTCCTCGGCTTCCTCAAGCATACGAGGATCATTGGAATTGACGGGGATATTTACATGACAGTTGCCGTCGCCCGCGTGCATGTGACTGGCGATGATGATGCGGCCCGCCTCCATTGAGGCGGAAATTTTATTGATTTTTTTGGCAAGGTGCGGGTAGCGCCCGGCCAGTTCTGTAAGAAAGGCCGTTGCTCTGGCAAAGAGTTCGCTGTCCGAGAATTCCGTTGTCGGCACTCCCCCAAGGGCTGCCTTGGAAGCAAAAGAAAATTCCCTGTTGAAATCCTTGTCTTCCATGGGGAATCCCAGAAGGCATCCCACTTCCTGCAAGGCGGAACGGAAGGCTGCGGCCGTGTATTCCAGATTGAGCTGCTCCAGAAAAAGCGCGAATTCCGGTATGCGGTCTGTGGGTATGACCACGTCCTCGTTGAGCTTGAAGCCGGACGTACGTTTGGCGATGGCTGAAAGGCGGTGGCGGTCTTCCCAAAAGCGCTCGGCTTCCTTTTCGTCCTCCGCCACGATAACGTCCACATTTTCCTGGTTTTCCGCTAGGTTCACAATGTCGCCCACGCATTTGTCCAACAGGTAGGGGTCGTCACCGTCCACCTGCAAAATGATGATGGAAATAGGCCGCTGCTCAAATTTTTGTGATTTTCGCGTATATTCTATGGCTTGCAGGTATTTTGCGCCGATTTCCTCCAAGGCGGAAATGTGGGCGTAGTCCCCCTCTTTGCGGATGCGGTCGCGCAGCTTGACGATCTCGCGCACCACCACGGCCGCCGGGTGCATGGATCGGCCGAAGAATTCCAACACCATGACACGGCTCACGTGGGGTTTGGAGTGCAGAATGAAGCAGGCTTCGGTGATGATGCCGTCCACCCCCTCCTTCTGCGCGCCGGGCAACCCGCCGAGTGCCTTGTTGGTGACGTCCTTGCCCAGACCCGGCAGACGGATTTCGCCGCTGCCCAGTTCCACCACGTTGCGCACGCCGCCGCTGACGTCCTTGACCACAAAGACAGCGATTTCGTCGGGAAGTATTTTGTGGCGCGGGTGCCCCTCCCGTTCAACGGTGATGATTTCACCTGTGGGCGTGATCATGCTCCACCAGAGCAGGTTGTCGAGGGTTGTGCCGTATTCAAAGGCGCAGGGACCGCCGGCGTTTTCCGAAATATTACCGCCGATGGCGGACGCCTGCTTGGAGGCCGGATCAACGGAAAAGAACGCACCCGCCGCGCTTGCCGCGCTGATCACGTCCTGGGTGATGGCTCCCGCTTGGCAGACCACGGTCATGGCCTCCGTGTCAATGGGGCCGATGCGCGTCAACCGCGTGAGGCTTACGATGACCGTACGCTTGCGCGCTGGCACTGCCCCGCCAGTCATGCCGGAACCACCGCCACGCGGGATGATAGCGAATTTGATGTCATTGGCCAGTTTGACGATTTCCGCCACCTGTTCCGTGGAATCGGGCTCCACCACAAGCAGGGGGAGCTCCATACGCAGGTCTGTAGCGTCCGTTGCGGCGGACACCAGAGCCAGGGGCGAGGCGAGGATGGATTCACCAGGCAGAATACGGCACAGGGCTTCAATGAGAGTGTCACGGAAGGAGGCCTCCGCCGCGTGGGCAGACCAGAACATGGTTATGCCTTCGCCGACGGCTGTAGCGTAGTAATGGGCTAGGGCAACGGATTCTTGGTCAAAACGCTTCTGCACACTTTCGCGCACAATAGCGACGTCGACAAATGGATTGTAGGCCACCAAGAACAGTTCTTCGGCAATGGCGATGGCAAGCTGCCGGACAGATTGGGGCCATTCGGTGAAATCTTCAATATTGATGCGGAGTATACGATTGACCACATAATCCGGCGCTATGGAGATATGCGGACTCTTGTGGAGCATAGAACATCCTTTTTAATAAGAAAAATGAACTGGAATACGGAATGTCAGCAAGAACTCTACGTTGATCGCGGAAGAAAGGCAAGACGGGGAAATTTCAATCATAGGGCAATCGAATAAAATTTAGATACAATCCAGAAAACTTGGCATCTCTCCTGGATATACACGGAAACAAAAAGGAGGTAGAGATGCCTGAACGCAACACATTTTTATTAAATTGATTATTTCGCGGATAAATCCGCTTGGTATTTTCGGCGTACGACAGAGTGTTGTGGATAAGGATACGCTTGCCGCTTGGGCTGATTAGGACGTTTCCTTGACGCACATTCACCCAGTTTGCAGGCAGTCCAATGTCTTTTTTGTCGCGGCTCTTGCCCAAGCTGTCTACTGGCGGCCAAAAGCCTTCGGAATTGTATCGCGACATGTGTGAACACGCGCGAGCCGTTGGTGTTGAGCCGCCGGAAGAATAAGTATGTCCTTGTGCAAGGGCTGGGTGCTCATCGCCTTTCAGAACGCCATCTGGCAACTTCTGCACACGCCAAACCTTGAAGAGGTCACATCGGCGATACGGACACCAACACCGCCATTGCCGGAACGCTTCTGGACGCGGTTTACGACATTTTGTCCTGTCGGGCTGATGCCGAAAAAGTCATTGATCCCGAGATGGTGGAGCTGGTCAAGGACGTATTTGCAAGAGCGAAATACGGATTCCGCTCTTACGGAGATACGAAAACGGCATTAGGAAGTCAGCAGCTTCGCTATCTCCTCCCGCAGTATTTTTGCCACAGCGCCGGCAGCCGCCTGCTCCATGTTCGCCTCGAACTGATTTGCAAGAGCGCTCAGGCGCGATTCCAAGTCGTCAAGGCGCGCGCTGACGTCAGCCAAGGCGGCGTGGTCTTCTTCCCCGGCGGGCGGCGTCTCTTGCGGCAGGTTGATCTCTCCGAAGACGGACAAAATATCGTCCAGTTCCACTTTAGTGCCCGTGGCGTTATCTGTCGATTGCGGGTCGGCTTTTTTTTCAGCGTAAGGATCTTCGGATATGTTATTGTCGCCCATTGCGATGAGTTCTGTGAGTTCAATGATATCTTCATCGTTTTTCTGCGTAGCCATACGAACCTCGAAAATTTTGTCCAAAATTTGCTTTGCCAGTGGCCAAATCCGTAAAGATAATATTCGGCAACATATCCTGATAGTTTAGGGCAAGGTCACTTTGCTCCGGTATTGGAAAATCAAGCTCAGGCTTCCGGCCTTTGCAACATCAAAAAAATATGGGGTATTGCGCAGGATGGCATAGAAGCGCTGAAGGTCCGCGTCAATGGTGATGGCGCAGTCAACCCAGGAGGCCACCGCTGCCATCCCCGCCAGCATGGCGTTCTGATGCCGGCGTTGCTAGCGAATTTCAGACCGTGAACGCGCGGATTCCCACGATGGTGGTACGCAATGATGTCCCACGTGGCGTCAAGGCTGCCGTCGTCAACATATAGAGCGAAACTCTCGGGCGATATGCGTCCGGAATCAGTCATACACTGCAACAAGACGGAAATGGCCTCAACGGTTGCAGGAAGACCATTTCCTCGTTATAACAGGGAAGGATAACGGCAAGTACGGGCGGTGTTTTGTCTGGCAATGTCTGCATGCGTCTTTTTCTCCACACTATAATTCCGAATGTGGCCGCAGTCATAATACGCGATGGATTGACAGGGGGCAAGTATTCTAGAGAATATTCACTTACAGTTTGTCCCACTCCTGTTCCACTGTTTGATGTCACAGGAAGGAAAAATTTGTTATGCCCATGGAACGGCTGACCTTATTTTTTGCCGTCACTAGTGCGCGCATGGACAAAATAGCAGGCCCCAACATGGTGTTCCCGGGACGGACGCAGGCGAATGCAAGAACAATCGTTCAGCCACAACACAAGCAAATTTTGAGGTTCGGTCTATCCCGACGAAAAGATACAGCTTGCCTTCTTCCGTTTGTACCCCGGCAATATCCAAATAAAAAATAGCCGAGGGGCAAGGCTTAAATTTTTTCTTCGCCGGAGCAATTTTTACATTTGTACGGTTGCGAAAGCCAATGTCTCTGCAAACAGCGATACAAAGCAGATCGGCTTGGCTGTGGGATTGTTTCTTGCAATGAGTATAAACAATTACTCAGAGGAACTAAACAGCTATTGAATGTGAGGAACTCATGCTCAATTCACAAAATCTGTCCTTGGGGCTTTCTCCCTGTCCGAACGACACTTATATTTTTTACGCCTTGTTGCACGGCCTTGTGCCTGTGCCGTTCAGGCTCAAACCGCATCTGGCCGATGTGGAGAAACTCAATTCCCTAGCGATGCACGGCGTATTTGACGTGACAAAGCTGTCTCTGGGCGTTGTTCCGAACATTATGCAAAGCTACGCCCTGCTTTCCTCCGGTTCCGCCCTAGGATGGGGCGTCGGCCCGTTGATTGTGGCCAGCGAGCCGCTGTCCGCGTCCGCGTGGCGCAAGGCGCGTGTGGCCGTGCCGGGGATCATGACAACGGCAAATCTGTTGTTGGACCTGCACGGAGGCTTTCAGGGGGAACGCAAAGAAATGCTTTTCAGCGACGTTATGCCCGCTGTGCGATGCGGCGCGGCGGATCTGGGCGTGATCATTCATGAAGGCCGTTTTACCTATCAGAGCCTAGGGCTTATAAAAATTCTGGATCTTGGGGAATGGTGGGAAGGCGCCTTTCATGTGCCGCTACCGCTGGGCGCCATTGCCGTGCGGCGTGATATCCCGAAGCAAGCGGCTCTGGCGGTACAAAAGGCTATTGCGGAAAGTCTGGCTTGCGCCAACTCTCACCCTGAAGCGTGCAGGAAGTTTGTGCGCGGGTATGCCCAAGAGATTGAAGAAGAGGTCATACAGAGCCACATCAGGACTTTTGTGACCGATTTCAGTTGTGACTTGGGGCAGGCAGGGAGGGCGGCCATTGAGGAACTTGTGGGCCGCGCGGCAACGCTACGCGGTATGGAGATGCCGGCTGCCGGACTTTTTTTATAGGCAATTCACATACAGCCGCGCGCCAGCTTCCAAGTGTTTTTTTATGGCAAACCACGTCGCTACCGCCCGTAAAGTCTGTATCGGTCTCGTCAGTCGGACCCGACCTCAGGGCGGTCTGGTAACAGCGTGCGCCAGTTCAGGACCGAGAGCGTTTAATGGATTGTGTGATGCCGCGGATTGTGTGATGCCCATGTCGCGCAGGGCACATTTTCCAGAACAATGTACTGTTCATTGGCGCCGAGCAGCAGCACAACGAGCATATCCGGCGAGTGTTCATCGGTCCCGTCTTGTCCGCCTTGTGTCAGAACAAGTGTCCGAAAGCCAGCCGCGAAACGCGGAAAAAATCCGGCGTGAGCCCCGTATGTAGCCAGAAACCTTCGCATCCGGGGGAGAGGGCCAAGGAATCAGCATGGTGCGGGCCGTGGCTGTGCTGGCGGCAGTGGCCTACGGCGGCCTCAGCCGTAAGGTAAAGGGCCGCCGGTGTAACGGGGTGGGCCGGATCCAGGGCTTGGTCCAACGCCTTGCCTTGGGCAAAGGAGAGGACTTCAACATTAAATGCCATCGGTTCTGGCAGAACCAGGACCGGAGGGCGGCGCTCCTCGTGGCAAGGGATGCCGAAAGTGCGGGCCGCAAGACGCGCGCTGTCCAACTCTCCTTCGTGCAGCAGTACAAGGCGCCCCGGACCCGGCTGGCTTTCTTCCAGCAGGGCGCAAAGGCCAGCGGTATCCAGCACAAAAATATTTTCCACGCCGGAAAGATCAAGTGCCGCAAGCGCCTGGTTGGCTGGCTCCCCGCCCACGCAGACAGCCCCGAGTAAGGGTACGCACGCCAGATGGGCGGGTACGCACGCCGCTGCCAGCCTGGCGGCTGCGGTGTACATCGGCGTAAAGGCCACGACAGCCCAAGACGCGGGAAAAGCCGTCATCTGCCGCCAGTAGCCCAAACGTGTGTCCGTCTGGCTTTCACGCGTTCTGCATGGGCTTTGTCCAAAGTGCATGAAGGCAAGCGCAAGTCCGCTTTTCAGGGCAATCCTGCACTGCGGGGATGTGGCCTCATAGGCCTGTATCGAGAGCGCGTCGTCAAGACGGTGTTCTTCCGCCCATTCCGGCCAGCGGCCCGCGAGGGCGTCAATGCCGTCAGCAGGAGCGTTCATGGCTTCGGATTTGAACATATTCGTTCCTTCAGCATGGCTGTGGGACTTTGGAGCCGTCGCATGTTTTCGGGACGGACGGCTTTTTCAGTTCCTGTCGGATATCCATTGGTCAAGTTGCTCCAACTGGCGCTCCACAGAGCGCGGCCCCGTGCCGCCGGGGGTTTCGCGCCGCCGCACGGCTACGGCATAGTCCAGTGCCGCGTGGACATCCTCATCAATATACGGCTCTATCTCCTGAAGTTCGGCAAGGGACATGTCTTCAAGACCCTTGCCGAGTCGTTCAGCCTCAGCGACGGCCAGGCCGGCCGCGTGGTGAGCTTCGCGAAACGGCAGCCCCTTGCTCGTGAGATAGTCGGCCAGTTCCGTGGCGTTGAGGAAACCGCGCTTGCAGGCTTCGCGCATTCTGTCCGTGCGGAATTCAAGTTCGTCTAGCATTCCAGCCATGATGCGCAGAGACGGTTCCACAGTGGCGTCGGCGTCAAAAAAAGCTTCCTTGTCTTCCTGCATGTCCCGGTTATAGGCCAACGGCAAGCCTTTCATGACAGTGAGCATGGCCGTCAGTGCGCCGTAGACGCGGCCGGTTTTGCCCCGCATAAGCTCGGCCACGTCCGGATTTTTTTTCTGCGGCATGATGGAAGATCCTGTGGAGTAGCCGTCCGGTAAGCGCACAAAGCCGAAAACCGGATTTGCCCAGAAGATGATTTCCTCGCACAGCCGCGAAAGGTGCATCATGAACGTCGCGGCGCAGAAAAGCGTTTCCAGCACGAAATCCCTGTCGGAAACGGCGTCCATGGAATTGCCGTAAACGACGTTGAAGCCAACTTCCAGCGCGACTCCGTGCGGGTCAAGGGGATAGGTTGCACCAGCCAGAGCGGCCGCCCCCAATGGGGAGACGCGCACACGCTTCAGTGCGTCGTCAAGGCGTTCCGTGTCCCGTCGGAACATCCAAGCGTAAGCCAGCAGGTGCTGAGCAAGGCTTACCGGCTGCGCCGGCTGCAAGTGCGTGCAGCCGGGCAGGATATCCAGCTTGTGCTGCACCGCGCGTTTTGTCAGCACAGCGCAGAGGGCAACGGCGTTGTCCTGCCAGCGTCTGACGCTGTCCGCCACATAGAGCCGGAAGGTAAGCCCCACCTGATCGTTGCGGCTACGCCCCGTATGCAGTTTTTTACCTGCGTCTCCCAACAGTTCCGTGAGGCGAGCTTCAATGTTCATGTGGACATCTTCGTGTTCCGGCTTCCAGTCAAAAGTCCCGGATGCGATTTCTTCTCGGACGTGTTCAAGACCCTCAATAATGGCTCGGGCCTCGTCCGGCGTGATGATGCCCTGGCGACCGAGCATGGCCGCGTGCGCCCCTGACGCCAGAATATCCTGCCTGTAGAGGGTACGGTCAAAGGACTGGGATTGCGTATAGGCCGCAGTGGCGGCGTGCGTGCCTTCGGCGAAGCGTCCGCCCCAACTCCTGTTTTTGCTCATGAACGGCCTTCATGTTTTGCCGCACGGCGTTTGGCGGCGCCGTGCTGACGCAGGCGCAGGGCGTTCAGACGGATGAAGCCGGAGGCGTCCTTATGGTCGTAGTCACAGCTTTCCTCAAAGGTGACCAGTCCCACCGAGAACAAGGAATTAGGGGAAACGCGAGAAAGCGGCCAGACGCCGCCCTTGTACAGTTTAGCGCGCACAGTGCCGGTGACGCACTCCTGCGACTTGTCAATAAAGGCCTGCATGGCTTCGCGTTCCGGGGAATACCAGTAACCGTTGTACACGCATCTAGAATAGTGCACGGCAAGCACGTCCCGCAGGGTAAGCAACTCGCGGTCCAGGCAGATGCCTTCCAGGTCGCGGTGCAAATGATAGAGCAGGGTGCCCGCCGGATTTTCATAAACGCCACGGCTTTTCATGCCCACAAAGCGATTTTCCACCATGTCGATCCGGCCTATGCCGTTGCGGCCAGCGATTTCGGAAAGGGTACTGATGATGTTGGCCGGGCTGAGGCGCTTGCCGTTCACGTCCACGGGATTACCGCATTCAAAATCCACGGTGACGATTTCCGGTGTGTCCGGGGCTTCCTCCACGGGAACGCAACGCTGCCTGCAAGACGCGTGTGGCTCCAGGCCGGGGTCTTCCAACTCGCTACCCTCAAAGCTGGTGTGCATCATGTTGGAGTCCATGCTGTAGCGCTTGGCCTCGCTAGAAATTGATATACCGTGTTTTTCCGCAAAGGCGGTGAGGGCCGTGCGGGACATCAAATCCCATTCGCGCCAAGGCGCGATGACCTGCAAATCCGGAGCGAGAGCGGCAACGGTGAATTCAAAGCGTACCTGATCGTTGCCCTTGCCTGTAGACCCGTGGGAGACGGCCTGCGCGTTCTCCGTTCTGGCGACGTCCACAAGGGTCTTGGCAATGAGCGGGCGGGCGATGGAGGTTCCCAAAAGATAGCGGTTTTCGTACAGGGCCGCACCGCGCATCATGGGAAAGACGAAATCCCGCGCCATTTCCTCGCGGAGGTCAACCACACAGGCTTTGGTGGCCCCTGTTTTCATGGCTTTTTCTTCTATGCCGGAAAGGTCTTCCGGCTGGCCCAGATCCGCAGTTACGGCGATGACGTCACAGCGGCGTTCAGTAATCAGCCATTTGAGAATAACGGAGGTGTCCAGCCCGCCGGAATAGGCGAGCACCACTTTTTTGGGTGTAGTCATGTCAATGCCTTGTTGTATTGTTTCCTGATTCCTATTTGATACCAAAAGCCGCCGGTATGTCAATTGTACGAACAAAAAGTGACGAGCACATGATATGACCTGAAAGTTGTCAGCGGCATTTTATTCCATCAGGTACGGCCATGGAAAACGCTCCTCGCGAATATGGGACACACAAAACTCTGTATAATCGTTTCGCGAGATGGAGCCGCACGGACGTTTTTTACAACATCTTGGTCTAACCGGCCTTCAGACAAACGTCCGATGATTGACGCCATATATCCCAAGTATCACCACCGCACAGCGGCAAGCTTGTTTGAAAAAGGGATCTTTCCCGCTATATCGGACGCACAAAAGGCGGGTTGAATTCCAGGCTTCATGCGTTCCGCGACGGCTCGGGACGACCGGTTTACCAGCTCCTCACATAAGATCAGGCGAGCGACCGCAAGGGTTCTTCACTCCCGCTCAACTCTCTGCCCGGCGTCAAAGAATTGCTGGCTGAACGGGGCTACGACGCTACCAGGTTTCGGAACACTTTGCTTGAAAAAGGTATCACCGTGCATTCTTCTCAATAAAGAAACAGGAAAAAGTCGATTATATACGATAAAGCACTT
>JAITNF010000088.1 GCA_031290615.1 Desulfovibrio sp.
TTGAAAAAAATCAGACTTTTCAAAAGAGCTGCTCTCGCGGACTCCGCAACGTATTTTTCAACGCGTCGTCATGCCTCCAGTGTCACCTTGATATGATCGGCCTCGTTGTTGCGCAGAGAAATAGTTACCCCGGCAAGACGCAAGGCTACTGGGTCTTTCAGTGGCGCGCGTCCCACAATACGCACGTCGGTACCTGGAATAAGCCCCATGTCGCGCAGGCGGTGGCTGATTTCCCCCAAGGCTTCCACTGTCGAGATTCTGCCTCGTTGCCCTATACGCATCTGCCGCAGATTGATGATTTTGTCCATTGCCGTCCCTTGCTGCATGATTATTTTTTTCACATATGGTTGCTTGACTACCTTTCAGAAAATTTGTCCAATTTTTTGTTTAATGTCAAGAAAAAAGAAAGTCGTTTTCAGTTTCTTCGCATCCCGACTTCGCCCTGTACCGTTTTCAGATAAGAATCGCGCGATTAACGCGCCTTTCACAATCGGAAACATTTATGGACTCATCAATGCGCACCGTCCCCGGATTCATAGCAGCCGAAACAACTGAAGCAGGAACGGTATTTTCAAATGTTCCAGTATCTGTCAGGGTTGGACCAAACGGCACAACAAGAGGTGTTGGGCTTCGCCTCTGTAATCCAGCTGTACTTGTGCTGCTCTTCGTCGTCTGCAAGCACGCAATTGTATTTTCAATCAGTTTTGCATAACATTTCAAATCAAATAGAAACAATATTCACGCCGGGTTCCCGGTTTCGCAACTAGAGCGAAAATCGGTTTCTTTGATTCTCGCAGAATTTGACGCAAGCGCAATCTTCATATAATTACTACAATAAAAACACCTTGATGCTTTTGAGCGCATTGCTTTGAAAAGGAGGCAATATCATGGCTGCGATATCGAGCGGGATGTATTTTGACCAGCAGGACAGCGATATTCTAGTTCTTGTCAACCGTATGTTGGAAGCCAAGTGCAGCCAGAAGGACGCCAGCCTGTCCGATCCCGGTCTGCACCCGCACGGCATCAAAGAACTGGTCGCCAAGCCCGTTTCCCGCATTGCCTACGCCGTCATCAACCTTCTGCGCAATCTGGAAGTCAGCAGCGTCCAAGCCAGGGATCGCCTGCTCGCCCTGGAAAGCCTCTATGACGAGGTGCTCAATTCCGCCCATTCCGGACTCAGGCGCAATACGGCCCGCGTGCTCCTGCAGATTATGAAAAGCATAGTGCGCGCGCACGGCCGACGGGATGAACAGCTCCGCCTCACCCACGATTTCCGGCACGCCGCCCAAGGCACGCCTCGCGTGGTGCGTCGCCTTCTCGCCCGCTATCATCTTCCGGAAATGCCCGAAGAGTGGAATCAACTCGCCTTTGACGATCATGTGTATGACGGCAACACACGCGGCCGCAAAAGCCCCACTCACCTTATCATGGACGCGTGGATCAAGGGGTTACGCTCCCTCACCGTGGCCTATGAATACGGCATCGGGGCCGGGGTGGCGTCAGAACTGCTGAAAGCCGCCGAGATAACGGGTATCTCCGTGCGTATCGGCATTGAATACCACATTCCATTTTACGACAGGGAAGTGAGCCTGTTCTGGATCCCGCGCGGTTTCAGCGGCAGCGATGACTTTCTGGAATTTCTGCACGACAGCAATGTGGCGGAAATAATGGAAAAGGGCCGTCAGGTCCTGTCGTGGCGCAAGGAAAGAACCTTGAGATACCTGCATATCTGGAACGAGGGCATGCGCGGACAACTTGAAAAGGCTTGGGGCGTGTCTGTGCCGGAACTGACCGACGAGTCCTTTTTGTCCTTTGTGGGGCGGGGACAACCCACAACCCTGCACCTAGCCGAATGTCTGCACCGGCATATCCTGCCTTCGGCCAGAGCCAGAGCCGAGGTGCTTGCGCAACAGCAAAGCCCCGAGGCACGCGCCGAACTTGATAAACTGGAAAATCTGAGGCCTCACCAGATTGCCGAGGATTGGCTTTCACCCGTCAAACATCCCGAAATACGGTTCAAGCCCGCCGCCTCGGAGTTGCCAGAGCTTCTGCGCCACACGCCCAAAAGCCTCGTCAGTGAACTTTTGGCCTGCAATCCCGGCTATCGCCTTGTTCTGATTACCATGGGGTTGACGGTGGAGGACGTGACGGAACTGTTGTGGGACTGCGAGGGAGCCATAACCCATCTAGAAATTTTCAACATGAAGGGGTGGATGGAAGGGCGTCATCAACACCTGGCCTCCATAAGCGAATTGCAGGGCGCGCTCAACGCCGGGCACGGTCCGCGCATCAAGCAGATGGTGCGGCAGATGGCGCGGGAGCTTCTCAATTACAACGATGTGGATCGCGCTGAAAAATTTCAGGCCATATTGTGCAGTGTGCCCAAGCTGTGGGGGCACTACCGGCGCCATCCGCTGGGTTCGCGTCTTGGCACAAGCTCTGTGAGCCGTTTTACGTTCGGCATGGGGCTTGTCATCACGGATACCCTGCCGCGCCGCGCCGTTTCCGAGCTCAACCGCAGGCACAGGCAACAGCCCGAGAAACCCATACCGATCTACACCCCGGTGGAGGAGTGCGTGAACTATAGCGCGCCCTTCAACCTCACGATCTGGCAGCGTCTGCTTGCGCACTTGCGCCGCCTGCCGGGCTGCCGTAACTTGGGGATGACATGCCGGAGAGAATGGAAATCGGCCAGTGAGAAATTCCGCGTCAGCGACAACGGCAATGTGGTCAACCTGGGAGGTCTGAGCCAGGGTGGATCCAACAATCTGCTCGACAATCTGCACACACCAGCCTCTCCCCAGCCGGGCCTTCCCTATCTGAACAGCAATATTTCCAATTTTCTCAAGGTATTGATGGGTTTCATTCCGGCCTTTTTCTCCTTTCAATACACGCAGAACTGGTGGTTTCTGGCTTGGTTCGGCGTGGTCATCTGGTTCGGCATCACGGGGGTGCGCAATGTAGTGCAGATGGTGCTGGCGGCTAAGGGCGTCAAGCGGGGCAATCTACTCCACTGGAGAGACCATGTCAATGTGAGACGCCTGTGCGATTCGCTCATGTACACCGGCATTTCCGTTCTGCTTCTGGAGATGCTAATGCGCGTCGTGCTGCTGGAGCGGATGCTGGGCATGAATGTGAAAACATCCCCGATCGTCGTGTTCAGCGTTTTGAATGTTGTGAACGGACTTTACACTTTCGCGCACAATATATATCGGGGCATACCCCGTCAAGCGGCCATCGGCAACCTTTTCCGCAGTGTGCTCGCCATTCCAGTGGCTTCGCTGTACAACACGATGCTTTTTGAAATCATGCTCTCCTGCGGGGTGGAAAATGCCTCCTTCTATCTTGTTCCCAGTGCGACCATAGTTTCCAAAATGGCCTCGGACACGGTGGCCGCTCTCATAGAAGGCTCTGCCGACAGCCAGGTCAATTTGAGCATGCGCCGCTGGGATTACAAGACCAAACTCGGAGAGCTTTTTAAGTGCTATACCCGCCTAGAATTGCTTTCCCCTCAGGAAGATGCTCTGCTGAGGCTTGGCCGCCCCGGAGGCCTGAAAGACCGGGGAGGCGAGCAGTCCAAGGAGCTGGAGCGGGCCTTCATCATTCACGCGCTGGATCTCATGTATATCTGGTTTTACCAGCCGCGCGCACAGGAGGCTCTACGCCAAGTCATGCGCACCCTTCCGGCGACCGAACGTTTTACGTTGCTGCGTATGCAGCTTGTGCTCACGCGTGAGCGCGAGATAAGCCAGATGCTGGTGGACGGCCTATTGGGGCGCAATTTTTCGCGGCCCTTGGCCTTTTACCTAGAGCACCGCAAGGAATATCTGCGTAGGTTGAGCAAGCTCTGCCGTCCTGCGGACAGCCAGCGCGTTCTCAGCCTGCGATAAAAACTTTGCCCGCCCCTAAATGCAATACAGGACCAGAAACGAGCCATGTCCCGGCCAAACAGTTTATAGTGCAGAAGGAGACTGATTTCGTCACCATTACAGATGCGAAAGGTATCATTATTGCCTGCGGACATTCGAAAAATTCAGAGATGGAGCCAAGGGCCAGTCGACAGTGATCCATGCGTTTCAGATTAATTCAGCGAAGTGGCGTAGTTACGGCGCGCGGTAGAGCTTTTTCCCGTCAATAATCAGCCATAGTACAAGGCACAGGACGCCTATGCCCGTTGCCATGCCCGCCACGGGCAATACGGGACTCGGAAATGGCAGGGAGCAGATCATCATGGAAAGACTGCCGCACGACAGCGCGCCGCAGCCGATGAGGGCCGCCACCGTGCCGTTGTCCGTATCCTGTTGTGAGAATATGAGCAGGGTCGCCAGCGGGCGGCTGGCGGCGGCAAAAAAGGTCAGTGGCAGATAGAGAAGCAGAAAGTGCTCCGGCCCGGCCTCTCCAGCCATGAAAAGCCCGATGCCGCTTGCCGTCATGGCGGCGAATACCATGCTTATAAAGGCGCGGCGTGAAAGATAGCGGAAAAAACACGAATAGGCCAGCGCCCCTATCACGGAGCAAAAGGCATTGGCGGCAAAGAAAAAACTGAATTTCTGCTCTGAAAGGCCGAAAAAGCGTATGTAGATAAAGGCCGAGGAGGTCAGATAGGCCATAAAAGGCATGGCCGAGATGGAAAAGAGCAGGAGCAGGCGCGTGAGGGAGGGATTTTTCAGCACAACGGCAACGCGCTTCATGGCGGCAAAGCAATTGCCGTCGGTGGGGTTCCGCAGAGTCTCCTTCAACGCTGGGAGTAGGGCAAGCCCCGCAACGGCGCAGCACAGGAGCGTGACGAAAAGCCCGCGCCACGAGGTGACCTTGAGCAGCACCGCGCCCAGCACGGGCGCAAGCATTGGTGCAAGGGTGCTCATGGTCTGCATCCACACAAGCACTTTTTCCACCGCCTCCCCCTTGAAAACGTCCTTGACTATGGCCATGCTGACGGAGCACACGGCCCCGCTGCCTATGGCCTGGAGCACGCGCCCGGCAACAAGCATGTAGATGTTTACAGCCACCAGACAGAGGACAGAGGCTGCGGCGTACAGCGCAAGCCCCACCGTGAGCGCGGGCTTGCGGCCATATCTGTCGCTAAGGGGGCCCCAGATGAGCATGGACAGGGCAAAGAACAGCATGAAACCGCTGATTGTCAGGTCCGCCATCCAGCGCGGGCAGGAGAAAACTTCCGTCATGCCGGGCAGAGCGGCGAGGTAGAGATCCGTCGAGATGGGAACAAAAGCGTTAAGAAAGGCCAGATAGATGATAAGTGGCGTGTGCCCGAAGCGAAAATGGCGGCGCATGGTGTGCGTTTCATAGTCTTTCAGCATTTGCTTGTCAACTGTAGCCGCATTGGGATACAAACAGGCAATTCAAATCTGATCGGAGGAAACGCTCTATGTCTATGCTTGGGCACAAACGCCGAATTGTCTGGTTTATCGTGATTCTCACGGCCGTCTGGCTTGCGTGGCGATTTTTTTCCCCCGGCGCGGACGGCCCCAAGCACTCCAGCATGGCTGCGCTGCCGGTGCGCGTGGCGAGCGTGCGTATTCAGGACATGCCACACTATCTTAGCGGTCTCGGCCTTGCCCAGCCTTCCAGCGATGTGCTGGTCACAAGCCGTGTGGACGGCGAACTCATGCGCCTGCACTTTACCGAGGGGCAGCGCGTCAAGGCCGGGGATCTGCTTGCGGAGATAGATCCTCGGCCCCTTCAGGCCACTCTTGACGAAGCGCTTGGTGCCCTTGCTAGGGACGAGGCCCAACTGCAGAACGCCCGCCATGACTTGGCCCGCTACGCGAAACTGGCAGGGGGCGATTTCATAGCGGGGCAGCAGTATGAAACCCAGCGCGCCTTGGTGCGTCAGTATGAGGGCACTGTGGAGGCGGACAGGGGCACCGTCAAAGCCGCGGGTCTGCAACTGGAGTATAGTCGCGTCACCGCTCCATCCTCCGGCCGCCTTGGCCTCAAGCAGGTGATTGAGGGCAATCATGTCAGGAGTTCCGACACGGGCGGTTTGGTGCGCATCACCGAAACCATGCCCTGCGACGTTGTTTTCACCCTACCGGAAAAGTTCACCTTTCTCGTGCTCCATGCCCTACGCGAGCGGGAACGTGATCCGGGGGCACCGCGCCCCCCGGTGGAGGCCTGGAATAAAGAGGAAAGCCGCCTGATTGCCACGGGCGAACTTGTTTCCATGGACAACCAGATAGATTTGACCACCAATACCATCAAGCTCAAGGCCAGTTTCGCCAACAGCGACGAAAGTCTTTATTCCAACCAGTTTGTCGTCGCGCGACTGAAGGTGCGTACCCTCAGGGATGCCGTGACCCTGCCAGCTTCCGCCGTGCAGCTCGGTATGCGCGGGATGTATGTATATGTGGTGGACGCGGAAGACACGGCGCATTTGCATGAAGTAACGCCAGGTGTCACCGCACAGGGCGTCCGCGTGATAGACAAGGGCTTACAGGCGGGCGATCGTGTAGTGATAGACGGCGTGGACCGTCTGAGCGACGGCGTGCGCGTCAATGTGGCGGCTTCCGTGGAAACTCCCGTCGTAACGCAGTGAGCGCCTGAATGGAATATACCTACGCCTTTATCATTTTTACCGAAGCCATCAAACTGTTTGCCCTAATGACGCCAGCGGCGGTCCTTTCCGCCTTTCTGAGCGCCTCCAAGGATTATGATGACGCTCGCAAAAAGGCCATAGCGCGCAAAATGTCCATAGCGGTTTTTATCATCGGCGTGCTGCTGTTTTTTCTGGGCGACAGAATATTCAGCATGTTCGGCTTCACTCTGGACGCCTTCCGCATCGGCTCGGGCATACTGCTCTTTCTTTCGGCCGTGTCCCTTATGGACGAAACGTCGCAGAAATCCTCATTTTCGCCCGATGAAGACATCAGTGTTGTGCCGCTGGCCATACCCCTGTGCATGGGGCCAGCCTCCATAGCCATGGTCATGGTGCTCGGAGCTTCGGCTACGGATACCGCTGGCATGGTCATCGGAGCACTTGCCCTATTGCTGGCGTCCATAGGCATATATGTGATCCTTCACTTTTCCGAGGCAATGAAGAATCTGCTCGGCAAAACCGGCATGTCCGTGCTTTCCAAACTCACGGGACTGCTCTTGTCCGCCATTGCGGCCCAAGTGGTGTTTACCGGAGTGAGATCGTTTCTCAAGTGAGCGGATTATTCCCTGTCGTCATGTGGCAGAGGCAAACGTAACCCGCTATCGGCGCGTTGAAAAATATTACTGGTAGCCGGGATTCTGGCTAATGGTGCTGGTCTGTGTTTTTGGCGCCGTGAGCCCGCAAGACGAACAC
>JAITNF010000091.1 GCA_031290615.1 Desulfovibrio sp.
GAGAGATCACCAAAGTTGCCAATTGGTGTGGCCACCACCCAGAGCCGGGGAGAAGTCAAAGGCATGACTGTAATGCTCCTCAATTCGCGCTTAAGGTGGCCCCGTTCATCAACACACAGACAACGTCAAAACGGCAGGCGCGCCGTGCGCAAGCTTGGGCCGCCTTGCCTTGCCGAGACTGCGGCGTTTGGCGGTTGCCAGGGCATAGGCTGGGTTTGACATGCCACCGGTTTGACGGGTTTTTACTTCTACAAAGACGATGATTTCCTTGTCCGCATCTAGCAGGACGATGACGGCGGCCTCCACCGCCCTGCCCACACGAATATGCTCCGAGTCGCCAGCCCCAAGCCGCCAGGTCTCGCGGCCTACCACAGCAGACCCTCCCGCCAAGTTTGAGCCTTGTGCACGCCGCGAAAGGTCAGGCGGTGCTGCGGGCAAGGTCCCAAGCGACGCAGTGCCGTATAATGGGCCTCAACACCGTAGCCCTTGTGGATTTCAAAACCGTAACCCGGACAGCGTCGGGCCAAGGCGCCCATGAGCCTATCGCGGAACGTCTTGGCGAGAATGGAGGCGGCGGAAATGGCTGGTTCTGTTCCGTCGCCTCCCGCTATGGCCATTTGTGCCGGACATGGACCAAGGTGAGCACCCTGCCAGTGTGGTGCCAGAACCGCCTCGGGCAGCGTTTTGTTGCCGTCAACAAGCAAAAGGGTTGGCACCACTTTCAGCGCACACGCCGCCCGGCTCATGGCTTCAAAGGTGGCCTGCAAAATGTTGATGCTGTCAATGCGTCGGGGTCCGACAAGTCCGAAGCCCCAAGCCACCGCCCGACAACGTATGCGCTGGGCGAGGGTTTCCCGTGTTTTGGCGGAAAGCAACTTGGAATCAGCCAGCCCCGTGATGCCGTGATCGCGCGGCAGAATGACTGCGCAGGCCACCACCGGCCCGGCCAGACAGCCGCGTCCAGCTTCGTCAATGCCTGCGACGGTCAACAGCTGATCAATAGCGGCCACGCGGCTTGATGCGCGCAGCCTTGCCCTTGAGAGCGCGCAGATAGTAGAGGCGGCTGCGGCGCACACGGCCTTGGCTCACCAGTTCCACATGGTCGATGAAGGGCGAATTCGTGGGGAAAATGCGCTCTACGCCGACGCCGTCGGAAATTTTGCGCACTGTAAATGTGGAGTTGGTCGTGCCGCGTCTGATGCGGATCACATTGCCCTGAAACACCTGAATACGTTCTTTTTCGCCTTCCACAATGCGCAGATGCACCTTGACCGTGTCCCCGGAGCGGAACGCGGGCATATCCACGCGCATGTTTTCCATTTCAATTTTTTTTATGATGTCCATCAGTTTCTCCATTATATGTAAAACACTCTAGAAAAAATCACCCAGAATTCTGTCCGCAAAAACAATCGCCGCGCTACGCACCGACAAATGATTGTCATCCAGAAAACGCAGGGGCCGCAACATGCCCTCGCAACAGGCGAAGATTTCATGGGAAATCCCTCTTGCCGTGCCGAGGCATAGGAGCACTGGACCGTCCCTGCACATGTCGCGGACATCGCGCGGCACAAGGAGGTCAGGCGCATTCTTTTTCGCGGGCCAGCTTGCGGAACTGGCCACAAGGCGCGGTTTGGCCCCCGTGTGCCCGCCGAGGCGCTCCGCCGCTTCCTCCAGCGAAGCCGCAGGGCACACGCGGGCAAGAGCTCTGGCTTTGTCAGGATTGGCGGCTGCGGCAGGACCACACGTCCAGTGCCGGAGAATGTCCTCCAGCAGGCGGCGCTGGTTCGCCAAGGGCGTCACAACATAAAAAGGCCCCATCGCGTAATTACGTGAAATTAAAGCAATATCATGAATATCCAAATTTGTCAAAGAAGAAATGCCGGATTTATTTTTGTCCAGCATGACGGGATAGTGTAGAAGGCAAAAAGAGAGGTTACGGCCGGGTCGCTCGAGGGGACACGTCGCAATGGCCTCCGCGTCTTCTTGGTTCAGGGGCGCGACGGACAGCATGTCCGGACGCGCGGCCAGCGTGGCGGACAAGGCGGCATCGCGCCGCCAGCGGACAATGCGGGCGTGGTGGCCGGTGAGCAGAATTTCCGGCACGGAATGACCCTCCAGCAGCAGCGGGCGGGTGTAGTGCGGATATTCCAGCAGACTGCCGGTGAAACTTTCCTCCCCGGCAGACTCGGCCTTGCCCATAAAACCGGGGACGAGCCTGGCCGTCGCCTCAATGACGGCCAAGGCCGCCGTTTCACCGCCGTTGAGCACCGCCTCACCTACACACACAGGCGTCATCATGGGGAAGATGAGTTCCAGGCGGGCGTCCATCCCCTCGTAGCGGCCGCAAACAAGGGTTATGTCCGGCTCTTTCGCCAGTTCGCAGGCTAGGGATTGGGTGAAGGGCCGCCCGCCTGGACTGAGCAGGAGGATACGGCCCGGCTTCGGCACAGCGCGCAGGGCGGCTGCCACTGGTGGCCCCTGCATGACCATGCCTGGCCCGCCGCCGTAAGGGCGGTCGTCTATGTGACGGAATTTGTTGACACTGTGGTCGCGCGGATTATGGAAGGAAAAATTCACAAGGCCGTTTTGTCGCGCCTGACCGAGAAGCCCGGTACGCAGGGGTGAATCGAAAAATTTGGGGAAAAGTGTGACCAAATGAAAATTCGCCATGCTGGCTACCTTGCCGCAGGAGGAGTTTTCTTGCAAGTCCAACTTTAGCAGGCTCCGTTTAAAATTTCAAGACGAGAATGCCCAAATCATCCGAGAAAAGAGTTAGATATGTGGTTGCATATTGAATTATTTTCCGAGGATATTGCCGCACCTGGAGGTTATCAAAATGCACACTCCCTCTCCGGAGCGGAAAGCAGTCAGCACTTTTTTCACTAGTATTATTCGCTTATGATTTACATAACCGTAGAATAATATAAATAGTGTTAATATGACCTAAAGACTGTTACAGTATTCCAGTTGAAAGCGGAGTGCAGTTCCCCGGCAGAATCTGTGAAAAATTCGGAGCAAGTTCTTGACACGTTCCGGACTTTAGAGCCAATGGGTACCGGAATGGCCAGGCACACGTGCCCACGTCCAACAAGACGGAATTCAAGGCGCACATGAGCCAGTCCCAGGCATGGGGCTGCCCTATGTGATCATTTGTTTTTTTTTGCGATGCCATGGGTAACATGATCTACGTGCATAATATTATGGCTGCCTGCGCCGTTGTGGGCATTGTCAGCATACTGCTAATCGGAATTAGTCCAAATATGTATTGATCACAGTAAATCAAACAGTTGGTCCGGTTTTCCGCATGGAAGTCGGGCCGGATTTGGTTACGCGCCATCCTCAAACAACACGAGGCCAAGACCGCTAATATCACGCGGAAAGATCTTTCCGCCGCTTGGAATGGGGAAAAAGATTTTACGGTCTAAACAAATTAAACCCGTTTCGTGAAGTCCCAGATATGTTCGTCGGAGCCTGATGATGTTGCAGAAGGACAGGATAAAGAAAGGTTATACCATTTAAGCCCAGCCGGGGAAGCTGTTGGCACATAATTAGCACATACGCCAACTGCATAATCAAAACTCTTGACAGATCAATATGTTGCCTGACACTCTATCTGCTAGCGATGCGGGGCTTGCAGCCAGCCATGGGGGCTGGGACAGAGGAAATCGACCGAGTGGAGGGCGAAGTGTGCTCGACAATATGGAGTATGCTGGCGGATCAACACAGTCAAAAGTATTATTTATCCCGTTATAATTCTTGGTGCTCGGAAATATACGATTTCTCCATGTTCGTCTGCGGGAAACCGGAAGTGATAACCCTAAAGAGTGGTTTTTATGAATTTCGCACACTGTAGTATGACGGCAATTCGGGAGAGACAGCACATCCAGTTGGTCAAAAGCAGTCCAATGCCAGGACAGTGTCGTCGTAAGACATGTAACTATCTAAAATCAACTGTTATAATTATAACAAACAACAAGATGGATGCAATTTATGGCACAGTATGAAGCCGTCATCGGCTTGGAAGTGCATGTTCAGCTTGACACCGTTTCCAAGCTTTTTTGTTCGTGTTCCACCGTATTCGGTTGCCCGCCGAATACAAATGTTTGTGAAGTGTGCCTCGGCATGCCGGGAGTTTTGCCGTCAATCAATCGTGAGGCCGTGCATTACGCTGCTCTTGTGGGCCTTGCTACAAATTGCACGGTAAATCTTCGTTCGGTTTTTGCGCGGAAAAATTATTTTTATCCTGACTTGCCGGCAGGTTATCAGATTTCCCAGTATGACCTGCCGGTCTGTGAGCACGGATTTTTGCGCATTCAAGTGGCCGGAAACGAAAAAACAGTCGGAATCATCCGAATTCACTTGGAAAATGACACGGGCAAAAATATTCACGCGCAAAATGAAAATGTCAGCTATGTTGATTTGAACAGGGCCGGAACACCTCTTGTGGAGATTGTCTCCGAGCCGGATATGCGGTCGGCGGCCGAGGTAGTGATTTATTTGAAAACGCTTTACAGCATAGTGACCTATTTGGGCGTGTGCGATGGCAATATGGAAGAAGGCAGCTTCCGTTGCGACGCCAATGTTTCCCTGCGTCCGATGGGGGCGACATTTCTGGGCACGCGAACAGAACTCAAAAACATCAATTCCTTTAGGAATGTTCAGCGTGCTGTGGAATATGAAATAGTCCGCCAGCAGGACATCCTTGACGGCGGCGATATCGTAAAACAGGAAACACGTCTCTATGACGCGGTAAAAAATGTTACTCACGCCATGCGCAGCAAAGAGGAAGCCCATGATTATCGCTATTTCCCGGACCCGAACCTCCTGCCGGTGGAAATTAACCCCGATGATCTTGCGACATGGAGAGCAGGCCTGCCGGAGTTACCCAAAGAACGACTTGCCCGTTTTAAAGACATGACAGGCCTGCCGGAAGCGGATATTGAAATACTTGTACAGCATGCGAGAATTGCGGATTTTTTTGAAAAAGCCGCGGCCATGTCGGATCCCAGAAAATGCGCCAACTATATGATTGGGCCTTTACTGCGCGAATGCCATGCGCACAATCTTCCTGTTGATCCGGCATGTTGGGTGATGAAGCCCGAGGCGCTGGCGGAACTCGTACGTGTTGTGGATTCGGGAGTCATAAGCGCCAAAATCGCCAACGATATTTTTGGTGAACTTTTCAGTAACGGTGCCATGCCGGAAGCCTATATCACAGAAAATGGCATTGGCCAGATTTCGGATTCGGGGGCGCTGGAAGAAGCGGTAGATGCAGTTATAGCCGAAAATCCGGCTGAAGTTGCGGCTTTCAGGGGAGGGAAAACAAAATTGTCAAGTTTTTTTGTTGGGCAGGTTATGCGCGCCACCAAGGGCAAAGCCAATCCAGCTCTGGTTAATGAGCTTCTTAACAAAAAATTGTGCTAACAATCAGCTATTGCATAATTTTTTGCATTGTGGCACAATTTTTGATAATATCCCCAAATCGTAAAAATGGACAGCGACTCAAATCAGTATGGCTCTGGAACTCCATCAGCAATTAAAATTCAATCAACAGCTTTTCATGACGCCGCAGTTGCAGCAGGCTATCAAGTTGCTGCAACTTTCCCGTCTGGAGCTTCTGGAGACGGTGCAGCAGGAGTTACAGGAAAATCCTTTTCTGGAAGAATGTCCGACGGAAGAGGAGACCGATAACGAAACATTGGAAGAAATCCGACGTGGCGACGTTGGTGAAGGCGCGTACGACAAAGAGTTGAACCGCAATGCCGACTGGGAGGATTATCTTGGCGAATTCGCAAGCACGCCGCGCCGTTCCCGGTCGCACGAGGCAGAGTTGTCTGACGAATTTGTCCCCCTGGAAGCGCGTTATACCGTAAAACCGACGTTGGAAAGCCATCTGCTTTGGCAATTGCGTCTTTCCACCATGACTGAAGCGCAAAAAAATATTGGGGAGTCAATTATAGGTAATCTTTCTTCTTCAGGCTATTTACAGGCCACCCTCAATGAAATTGCCGAAATGAGTTCGTCAACAGTTGAAGAAGCGCGCAGAATGCTGGAGCATGTTCAACTCTTTGATCCGGTTGGAGTTGCAGCGCAAGACGCGAAAGAATGTCTGCTTATTCAGATTAAAAATTTCGGCTATGATCGTGATTCTGTCCTTGTTGATCTCATTCAATCTCATTTGGAAGACCTGGAGGCCAAACGCTATAAACCTCTTTTGCGAAAATTCAGACTTGATTTTGAAGATTTGAAAGAATATCTTGATATTATACAAAGTCTTGAGCCTTTGCCAGGCGCAAGTTTTGACAGTAGCGTCCCTATATATATAACCCCTGATGTTTACGTTTATAAACTTGATAATGAATTTATCATTTTACTCAATAATGACGATTTTCCGCAATTGCATCTTTCATCGCTCTGTAATACAAAAATTCATTGTTCGTCTCAAAGGGAAAAAGAATACTGTAATGAAAGAATACGTTCTGCATCATGGTTGATTAAAAGTCTTCAACAACGGCAGCGTACACTTTATAAAGTTATGGAAAATATTGTTAATCACCAGAAAGATTTTTTTGAACATGGCATCACAAATCTTGTACCGCTGATTCTTAAAGATATCGCAGGTGATATAGATATGCACGAATCCACAATAAGCCGTATAACTACAAATAAATATGTGGCAACGCCACACGGAATATTTGAATTGAAATTTTTTTTCAACAGCGGTCTTGGATTGAAAAACGGCAGTCAGATTTCCTCTGAGAGCGTAAAAATTCTGATAAAAAATTTTATTTCGGAAGAAAATTCCAGTGCGCCACTGAGTGATGAAAATCTGGCGGAGATGCTCAAAGAGGCTCTTCAGGTGAACATTGCCCGACGCACTGTGGCAAAATACCGGACTGTGCTTGACATTCCGTCCTCCTCAAGGCGTAAGAAATATTTTTAACAACAAGACACATAATTTGGCAAATCTTCCGGTCTGGAGGTAAGTGTTGTCCTTATAGTGGACAAATTTCGCCACCGCTATGAAGTGACGGTTACAGAAGAGGGTCTGCACATCAACGCTTCCGAACAGAGTAATGATATGTATGCTGCCATAGACATTGTTTCCGACAATGTGGATTCCCAGATCAAACGTCAGGTTTCGCGCGTCAAGGACCACAGGCGTAAAACCGACAAGGCCGATATTGATGTCTTTACATGGAATTTTGATGCGCAGATTGAAGAGGACAAGCTTCTTCACGGTACCAACTTTTTCCTCAACACCCCATGCACATTGACGAAGCCATAGGCAGTGAATTCTTTGTATTTTTCAATGCGGAAAACAGACGCGTCAATGTTGTCTACCGCAGCTGCGCGGATGGATATGCCTTGATTGACCTTGTGCTGTAGGCATTGCGCAAGATTATGAAAGTTTTGAAATCTTCCCGACCCGCAAGAGCGTCCGGCAGTGCTTCATGTCAGTCCACGGCGCCGGAGCAGGCTAGCGCGCAGGTCTGCATTGTCACTGGTCTCTCCGGGGCCGGAAAAAGCACGGCCTTGCAGGTTTTTGAAGACTTGTATTATTTTACGGTGGATGGTTTGCCAGCCAGTCTTGCCCTTGAAATGGCAAATATGATGAAGCTTCATCCCATGGCGCATTTCAAGGGAATTGCTTTGGGCATGGACATGCGGCAAAGCGATTTTCTCGGTGAAATAAACGATGCTCTGTCAGCTATGAGCCATCAGGGAATACGGCCGCTACTGATTTTTCTGGAGGCTAAGACACAGGAAATAATACGACGCTATGCCACCACGCGCAGGCCACATCCCCTTGAACGCAAGGGACTCGGCCTTGAAGCGGCTCTTGTGCTTGAGCGTGACAGCCTGAAGCCCTTGAGGGACTTGGCGGATATAGTTATAGACACGACGCGATGTTCCGTACATGATTTGCGCAGGTCCATACAAAAACGCTGGAGCGGCAATCAAGGCAAACTGCGCGCCGTCCGAGTCAATGTAATTTCTTTTGGCTTCAAGTATGGTGTTCCCCGTGAGGCAGACATAGTTTTTGATCTGCGTTTTCTCCCGAATCCGAATTTTGTGGAAGAATTACGTCCGCTCTGCGGCAAGGATAAAGCCGTATCAGACTATATTTTTGCCGCAGAAAAGGTGGTGGAGTTCCGTAGAAGACTTATCGACCTGCTCTGTTTTATGCTCTCCATGATGGAAGCGGAAGGCCGTTATCGTGTTGCTGTTGCTGTTGGCTGTACCGGCGGTCGTCATCGTTCCGTCGCCATGGCCGAAGAAATTGTCCAGGCTCTTCGTCAGGCTGATTATCCGGTTTCATTGGAGCATCGGCATCTGGAGCTTGACTGAAACCAAACAAATCGGCATGTGATATGACTGAAGAAAGCAAGGCAGAAGTAGGGATTGTTATTGTTTCCTATGCTGATTATGGTTCAGCAATGTTGCGTGCTGCGGAATCAATTCTGGGGCCGATCAGCGATTGCACTTCTGTCAGCGTGGGCATGGAAAATAATGTTTCGGACATTGTCCGCCGTCTGGATGATGCCGTAAACCGCCTCGATAGGGGCGTCGGGGTAATTATTCTGACCGACATGTTTGGCGGTACGCCGGCCAATATTGCTCTCTCCCTGCTGGGCAGTCACAGTCAATTGGAAGTGGTGACAGGCGTCAATTTACCGATGTTGTTAAAAGTTTTTACCCTGCGCGACAGGAAGTTAGCCGAACTTTCGCATATTGCGTGCGAAGCCGGAGCAAACAGTATTTTTGTGGCGGGAGAATTGCTGCACGAAAAAAATCAAAAGACCTGAGCTTTCAGCGAAAGGGGCAGATCTTTTGGCTCAGTAATGGTTATATGGTGGTTGATATCTGCCTTGCCTCTTGCCGGAACTGCGATATTCCAGAAAAGAGTGTGATTTTTTTCGTTCTTTTGCGCCAAAGGACTGTCGTTGTATTTATCTCCACATTCTTGTTTGCCAAGCCAGCTGAGTAACGAGGAAAACTACAGATGGAAAGCACCAGGTAGCGGGCTAAAAGGAAAGTTTCAGTCGTCACTGTGGACGAAAAACAGCTTAAGTTGATGTTTCCGGGGTGGTGAGGCGGAGTAAAGGAGAAGGGAGAATTCCTGAACACATATATTATATTCAAAGCCGCTATACCCAATCTCTTCCCGACTACGCACGGATTGGCCCACAGGTTCATCGTTTGTGTTCAACTGTGACAAAGTGCAGATCGTTGAAATGGATCTGACCCTTTGCCGGTGAGATAATTTTGACTTGATCTGATACACCCCCTTGCCAAAGGAGAGGGAACGCCATCTTGATGAGAATGTAATGCAACCATCAACCGGGCACAATACCCCCAGAGGTTTTCCATAATGCAAAGTTTTAACCAGAATGTCATCAAACACAAGACCGGACTGCCCTGCCGTATTTTTCACAACCCCTTGACGAAATCGAAATTTGTTCTTATTTTTACAGCAATTTTGGAGCGTTTCCGCCATAACTCAGCTCCACACAAGGAGGTTTTGTTATGACACAAACAGGTAAACAAACGTGTGAATTTCGTGCTGAAGTGTGCAAAATTCTGAATATTCTCACCCATTCCCTCTACACCAACAGGGAGATTTTTCTGCGCGAGCTTGTTTCCAACGCCTCAGACGCGCTGGACAAACTACGTTTTTTTTCCAACAGGGGGGGGGGGCTCACCGCGCCGGACACGCCGCTGGAAATCCGCGTCAGCATTGACAAGGACAAAAAGCTGCTCACCATTGCCGACGCAGGCGTCGGCATGACGGCGGAGGAAATGGCGGAAAATTTGGGCACCATCGCGAAATCCGGTTCGGAGGAATTTCTGGTCCACTTCGACAACGCCACACCTAGCGGCGTGGAAGGAGATCACACTGACGCGGCCAACATCGTAGGCCGTTTTGGTATTGGTTTTTATTCGGTCTTCATGGTCGCGGACAAGGTGGAGGTTATTTCCCGCCCGGCCTTCGGTAGCGACCCCGCCGCCCATGTGTGGACGAGCGGCGGCCTCGGTGTATACACCATTGAGCCGTCCGGCAGCGACGCTCCGGAGCGCGGCACTGTCGTGAAAGTCTACATCAAGGACGACGCCTCGGAGTTTCTGGAAAAATACCGCGTGGAATCGGCCATTCGCAATCATTCCGCCTTTATGCCATTCCCGATTTTTCTGGACGGCGAGCGCGTGAATTCCGAACCAGCCCTCTGGCTGGAGTCCAAATTTTCCGTTAAAAAGGAGCAGTACGAGGCATTTTACAAGGCACTGACCTACGACACCAAGGCCCCGCTCGACGTGTTGCACCTCTCCGTGGACGCTCCGGTGCAGTTCAACGCACTGCTGTTCATACCAGACAACGCACAGGACTTGTTCGGCATGGACCGCGAGTCCTGGGGTGTTGACCTCTACGCGCGCCGGGTACTAATCCAGCGCAGAAACAAGGACCTGATACCGGAATACCTGGCCTTCTTCAAAGGCGTGTCGGACACCGAAGACCTGCCTTTGAACATTTCCCGCGAAACCTTGCAGGAAAACGTGCTGTTACGCAAAATCAACCAGGTCATCGTCAAGCAGGCCCTAAACCATCTGGAAAAAACGGCCAAGGACGATCCGGAAAAATACCTGAATTTTTGGCGTCTGCACGGCAAAATTTTCAAACTCGGCTATCACGACTTCCCCAACCGCGAGCGCGTGAGCGCGTTGCTACGCTTCAATTCTTCCGCCCTGGAGGACGGCGAAGCCCTCGTCAGCCTAGATGAGTACATGGCCCGCGCACCAGAAGGGCAGAAGACCTTTTGGTACGTCTCCGCGCCGAATCGGGAGGCCGTGCTCCTGAATCCCCATACGGAGCGCTTCCGCAAAAAGGGCATTGAGGTGCTCTACCTCTATGAGCCGGTGGACGAATTTGTGATGGAGGGCCTCGGTAAATACAGGGAATGGGACTTCAAACCCGCTGAAAACGTTGCGGACGATGCCCTTTCCGCCTTTGAGGACAAGAAGGATCAGAAAAAATTCGCCGAGGTTTCCGAGCTTTCCGACGAAGACAAGGGAGACTTTGACAAATTGCTGGCCAGGATGAAGGAAATTTTGGGCGACAAGGTCAAGTATGTGCGCGTTTCCCGCCGACTGGAAGACAGCCCCTCGGTGCTGGTTTCCTCCCCGGACGGGGCCATAACCTCATCCATGGAAAAACTGATCAAGGTCATGCAGAAAGACGATTCCCTATCCGTCAAGATACTGGAGGTAAACCAAGCGCATCCCATGCTGCGCGGCATGCTGAGAATTTTCAAGGCGGACCCGCAGGACAACCTGCTAACGCTCATGACTCAAGGACTCTTTGACGCAAGCCTGCTACTTGACGGCTTTGTCAAGGATCCGCAGGCCTTGGCCTCACGCATGAACAGTCTGCTCACGGAAACGGCGGCCATTTATACTGCTGACTGATGGATAGTGTCCGGGGCGGGCTTGTGCCTTGCCCAGAACATCGGTCAAAAATACATCATGGACGTTTTTTTTAGTTCTTTCAGGCTATTGAGAATGGTGTACTCCCTCAGGGGAGTGTCGTGCACAAGGCTTTCCACCACTCCAAGACATTCGGCCTCACTGCGGCCGTGCACCATGGTGTAGAGTGTGTAGGGCCAGTCCTCCGCTGGGCTCGGCCTGTAATAGACGTGGGAAACGCGGTCGTTCTCGGCCGCCAGTGCTCCGCAGTAGTCCGCATTAGCCTCGTCCACTTTCCAGGCCACCATAGCGTTGTGCGACCAGCTGGTTTTTTGATGATTAATACTGGCCCCGAAGCGGCGGATGGTCCCGCTCTTTTTCAAACGTTTCAGCAGGTCAAGCACTTCAGCTTCCGTCAGGCCTGTCTCAGCCGCAATGTTGGCGTAGGGGGTGAGGGAATCCGGCAGATTAGTCTGCACAATGCGCAAAACAGCGCGTTCTGAGTCAGTAAGGGCGACAGTCGTCATTTGGCGAACGAACACTCAAAAAGTCCTGCACGGCAAGGCGGTTGTTGTCTTCCAGATAAGGTGTGCCCGTGGCTGCAAAGCGCGTGGCGGTGACGAGAGGTTTTTCCATTTCCGTTTCCGTCCAGGTATCCTGGTTCCAGAAAAACCAGAAACTGTGCTGCTGGTCGAAAACGTAGAGGGGCTTGTTGTATATTTTGGCAATTCTGCTGAAGGTCGTCCACGACAAAAATCTGCTCGCCGCTGCTGACCTGCCAGCAGATTGATTGCAGCACCTTGCGAAACAGGGGATATGGGGTATTCGCGGCGTATGAGTGAAAGCATAGCAAGCCATGCTTACGTCCTTGAGCGTGGGTTACTAGCTGGTGAGCACACGCACGCCACGCATGCGGTTTACCCGGAGGCCTTCAAAGTTGTAGTTGACTTCCTCAATGCCGCAGCTTGCCGCTAGATAGCCGAAAAATTCTTCCGTGCAACCGCCATTGAGCATATCATTCTCCCAATATTATTGTCAAGAGTACAGCGGTTTGTCCGGAAATAAAATAGCCCCGGAAATCGCCGGGGCTATCAACAGGTGTCGGGATGCGGTTAGAAGCGCGGAGAACGCGGAGAACGCGGCTTGGCTTCATTAACGCGCAGTGTGCGACCGCCAAAGCTGAAGTTATCCAGAGCCTCAATGGCAACGTCGGCTTCGGCGTCCTCCATTTCCACAAAACCAAAACCGCGGGCGCGGCCAGTTTCTCTGTCACTCACAAGTTTCACGGAAAGGACCTTGCCGTGTTCGGCAAAAAGATCCTGCAACTGTTCTTCATTGGCTGACCAGGGAAGATTCCCGACATAAATGGACTTGGACATGAAAAAACCTCTCAAAATAAAACTGTAAACCTCCCGTGCGGTCGATCGGCAAAACGTATTACCGACGCACGGCGCTGTCCGGACAGTACTCATTATTTGTATAATTTGTCAATGCGTAGTACAAAAAAATTTTATAAAAATTTGGTTCATGACTAGGTTCTATCGACATTCATAATTAAATGATATTGACATAGCGGTAGGTCTGTCTGTGCAACGTCGACATTTTTTGAGAGATGACCAATGGGAGCGGATAAAGGACGCATTGCC
>JAITNF010000031.1 GCA_031290615.1 Desulfovibrio sp.
CATCGACTGATGCTGTTCAGTTGGAATACCTGAGTGACAGGCTTTGATTGCAATAGAGCGCACTTCAGAGCTTGCTGTCTTCATGCAATTGAGTCCAGACTATCTTAAACAATTTCAAAAATCTTTCTTTGGGGAAGCCAATAAGTTCTAGGTTCTCCCCTGTCGCCCGCCCGACAATATGCCTAGCTGACTAATCCAACTGGTTGTGTTGTTTTGGGCATGATGCGGATAGATTGTGTTTGCCCGATATCTGTGCCAGAGACTTTTACAATCATCAAAAAACGGCAAGAGGGAAAATTTCAGGGCAGACGCCTCTTATTGTCAAAATGCCGCAACAACGCGCCCTTGTTTGAGCCGTACAAAACCAAGCGGCAAATTCCGCCACCAAATCCCCGCCTCCTGCCCGGAAAGCTCTGTCTGACTGCTTTGACCACGAAGTAACGCCGCGATTTCTTTCACATCGTCCACAAGAGCTTCCTCCGGTATTCGCAAAAATCGGCAAAAGCGTACTCAAACGCGGCACCAGCCTGAGCGCCCCCTGCCAGACAAAGCCGTGAGGAAGCAAAAGGCCGAATTTTTTCAGGATAAAACACATCTGTTCCTCATTTTTACATTTCTTGTTGGTGGTGCAGGTGGAATATACAAGGCTGCCTCTGAAGACGAGCAGTTCTGCCGCTCTGCCGTCCTGGCAAGCAGGCGGCGCTGCATAGCCGTCAGTCTGCCATTTTGCCGTCACGCCAGAGTTTGAGCACTTCCGGGTGCTTTTGCGCCGTTACCCAGCAGGAACATGGCGTATCCAGAAGAATTGCTCCGCAATGTAGAGAGCCTGTGTTTCCCGGTTCGTTTGCCAGCACAAAATCCGACGAGCCTGCCAACTGCGTAAGAAAGCCGCTCTTGCCACCGGGACTGGCGCCAAGCACACACTCCCCCGTCAGTCAGGGGGCAAAGGGCAAGCGTCGACAACATGGAAAATGGAAAAACGATCCTGAATGTAAATATAGCCGAAAATAACCGCTAGAGATACACCGAGAGATCGAAGTTCATACTCAAGATGGACGACAAAGAAGGGAGAATGCCTCGGGTGAAAATGCATACCCCACAGGATATGTATTAAAGAACGACGCGGCAGCATGACTGATAGGAAAAATTTGCTGATGTTTTAATCCACAGTCCGCTCCTATCCACCGACTGACTCCACTCCCGACTACAGGAGCCGTGTGGATTGCCCCCTCCTCCTGGGTGAAGTTTCAGACCATAAAAAGTAAAGTATGGAGCTTCCTCTTATGTTCAGATTTCCTGTTTTGCCACTCTTAGCGAGGAGAAGAATCCATCTTCTCAGCTGAAAAAGATACTACTGGAATTGCACAAAATTTTTCAGCAAGGCCAACAGTTCGTACCGTAGCTCTTCATCCTGCAACGCAAAATAAATGTTTGCGGTAAGAAATTCGGCCCAGTCTCCCGCGTCAAAACGCATACCCGACATGCGCACGGCCATTATACCGCGATTCTGCGCCATGGCCTGCATGGCGTCGGTGAGCTGAATTTCTCCGCCGTGTCCGGGCGTGACCTTGTCCAGATAACCAAAAATATCCGGCGTGAGCACATAACGCCCCACAATGGCAAGCCGTGAGGGAGCATTCTCGCGTTTCGGCTTTTCCACCATGCTGCGAACACGGAAAATGCCGGGGGATATTTCCTCCCCGTCAATAATGCCATAACGGCTGATCTTTTCAAACGGCACTTCCATAACGCCGATAACCGGCATTTTTTCGGCCATAGCCACTTCAATGAGCTGCCCTATGGCCGGCACGCCGCCAAACATCAGATCATCCCCTACCATTACGGCGAAGGGAGTATCGCGCACCAGTTCCCGCGCGCAGAGTACGGCATGCCCCAAGCCGAGCTGCTTTTTCTGCCGCACAGACATGATGTTGACCATTTCCGCCACAGCGCGCACCTCTGACAGTTTGTCGAGCTTGCCCGCGCGCTCAAGCACAGATTCCAGTTGCAGATTATAGTCGAAATGGTCTTCAATGACGCTTTTGTCCCGGTTGGTCACAAAAATCACGTCTTCAATCTTTGCCCGTTGCGCCTCTTCCACAACATACTGGATGACGGGCTTATTGTAGATGGGGAGCATTTCCTTGGGAATATTTTTGGTTGCGGGCAATGAACGCGTACCCCAGCCAGCCACAGGAATAACCACTTTACGAATATTTTTCATGTGTGTCTCCAGCATATAATAAGACTTTAGTCTTCTTAAATTATTATACACCCTTCCCCAAACTTGACAAGCGCAGGGAAAAGACAAAAATTGTCGATATTATTTATTATAACAACTTAATTTTTATGTTTTTTCAGTATCTTTCAGTTAATATATTTACCAAATTCCGGGCAATCTCCCGGTAAATTTGACAAATGCGCATACGTAAAAGCAGTTGCGGCCTTACAAATCCTTTGTTACAAGTAAACAGAGCTTGCTGGTCATTGAGATCGGCGGCGCGGTTCATCCCTCTAACTTACCTTGCGACATGACAGAACATCCTCTTGAAAAACATATTTTGGGCATTGTCAGCTCTGTCTTTGACGCATATTCTGCCGTGCTTTTTCACCCTGACGAAGAAGGCGAGGCATGCCGCCTGACCGCTTTTTTCAGTCTGGGGGACAAAATCGTGCCGAAGGCTTCGATTCAGCCGGGGAAAGGCCTTGTCGGCTGGATTATCCGCAACCGTCAGCCTCTTCTTATTCCCAGTTTTGATCAGCGGCAGAGCAACCTAGGTTACTATGCCGACAGCGAAGAATCCAGCATCAGAGCCTTTATGGGTTGTCCCGTACCCGGTGGCGGTGCGCTGTGCGTGGACAGTAAGAGGGCGTATTTATTCTCGGACTCCAACAAGGCTCCCAAGATATTACAGCTTTTTGCGGAGTTGATCTCCCGCCAGAACAATACGGACGTCCCCCGGGAAATTGAGACCGGCATTCCACGCTATTTTGCGGGATTGGGCATCATTCAGGATTTGCGTTTTCGCTATAATCGCTGGCCGCAATTTCTGCAAAATTTTTTGAACGCCGTGACGGAAGCCACCAGTTTTGAATACGGAGCTTTTACTTCCGTGGACACGCCGCAGAGAACTTATTGCGTCGAGTGTGAATCCGCGCCTCTTTTGCTGACCACGGGGCAGCCTGTTGTTTTACCCATGGGCAACGGCATAGCGGGATGGGTCTTCCGCAATGATCAGCCTGTGATAACCGAGGGGAGCCAAGGCTCTCCGGCACCCATGATTTTTGACAAATTGCCTGACAACTTCCCTGAATTTCAAGCCGCTGTCTGTATGCCGGTAACTGTCAACAAAACAACCAGTGGCGTGCTGTGTCTTGCGAATAGCCACAAGAAACACATAGATGAGGCCATGCGCAGTTTTGTCCGCCAAGCAGTAGATCATCTGGCGCTTTTTTTAGAGAATCTGTACCTTAAAAACCGGTTGCGGGCGGCATTGCCCAAGGCCAGGATACACAACGAGAGCCCGCGCGTCTACAAGCAGGAACGTGTGCCGACAACGCAGGACGATAATGTGTAAAAGATGAAAACACCCTGTCGTCCATGAAATTTTCAGCGTTTTCTCCGCTTCTTTTCCAACGATATCGCCATGGATCTCGGTACGGAAATATCTTGCTGCACACCAAATCACACTGTATTGTCGTCAGTGCGCCTTCCGTTGTCGCAATGGATACGCAAAAATATAGTGATTGCTGTTAGCGCGAACGCCAAACAATTCCTGGGCCGCACACCCAAACACATCAAAACCATTCGTCCCATGAAGGACGTGGTTATCGCCAAGTTCGACACTACCGCGTGAAATAATTTCCTATTTTGTGCGCAAGGCCATAAACAGCCTGCATCTTGTCAAACCTTCCATAGTTATTTGCGTGCCGACCGACATAACCCAAGTGGAGAAAAGAGCCGTCATTGACGCCGCAACTCTTGCAGGCGTGGCAAGCATATCCCTTGTGGAAGAGCCCATGGCGGTCGCCCTCGCAGCGGATATTCCTTTTCATTACCCGTTGGGCAACATGGTGCTGGACATCGGCAGGGGGAACACAGGGGGAACAAGCGAGGTTGCGGCATCCGTTGCCAGCACGCAGCGGTACGTGTGGCTGGGAATGCCATGAATATAATCGTGTACAAGAAGTATATGCGAGATGTTTTTCGTATGGCCCTTGGAGAAAATACGGCCGAAAACTTAAAAGTCATTCTGGGATCCGCCCTGCCCAACCCGATGTCCCGGCCCTGGAAGTCTCCGGCAAGGACATGTTGCGGAACGCCAAAGGTCGCCAGAGTTACGGAAGGGGCAATACGCAAAGCCCTGCGCGATCTGGTTCAGACCATACTGAATGCTGTCCTGCATACTTTGGAAAAACCTCTCGAACTTGCGGTTGCCATCATGCAGCAGATCCGCATGCGGCATACGCTCCATGCCGGTGACTGGAACAAAATCATGCCCCCTGTGATTGCGACATGGAAATCCTCACCGCAGTTCTCTGGCCACCACTTCGGCCAAGTCCGCGGCATAAATTTTAACCCTGTCCTCGTCTTCGCCTTCCACCATAACACGGCACAGCGTTTCTGTGCCGGAATAACGCAGAAGTACCCGCCCCCGTCCCGCAAGGGCTTCTTCCACATGTGCCACAGCCTCTCCTATGGCGGGACGCTCCTCAAAGGGCAAATATTTTTCCACACGCACGTTCACCAGTTTCTGCGGGAAGGGGGTTAAAAGACCGGCAAGTTCTGAAAGCGGTTTTTCTTTTTCACGCATGATGCGCAAAATCTGGAGAGCTGCCAAAAGTCCGTCGCCCGTTGTGCTGTAACGCCTAAAAATAAGATGCCCGGACTGCTCGCCTCCAAGCATGGCGTTTTCCTGACGCATGGCCTCCACCACATAGCGGTCACCAACGCTGGTGCGCAAAAGTCGTCCGCTGTGGGCGTTCATAAAAATTTCAAGGGCCATATTGCTCATAACCGTCGCCACAAGTAGATTCCCTGGCAGCTCGCCACGCGCCATCATGGACCGCGCGCAAATTGCCATCAACTGATCGCCGTCCAGCACGGCACCGTGTTCGTCCACAACAATCAGCCTGTCTGCATCCCCGTCCAGCGCTAGACCCACATCGGCGCGCACTTCACGCACTTTGGCGGCCACCACTTCGGGATACAGCGCCCCGCAGTGCTCGTTGATGTTAACACCGTTGGGATCCGCGCCTATGCGAATAACTTTCGCCCCCAGTTCCTCCAGAGCCAGAGGCGCAACCTTGTAGCTCGCTCCGTTGGCGCAGTCCACCACAATGCGCAGACCTGTGAGGGTGAGATGGGCCGGAAAGGAACTTTTGGTATAGACAATGTATCTACCACCGGCATCTTCAATCTTTGTGGCGCGACCTATCCCACGTATGTCGGGATATGGCCAGACCATATCCGCGTCAAGCACCATTCCGGAAATTTCGTTCTCAACCTGATCCGGCAGCTTGTAACCGTCCGCGTCAAAAAATTTGATGCCGTTGTCGGAGAAAGGGTTGTGCGAGGCGGAAATTACCACCCCGAGATCAGCCCGCATGCTGCGCGTAAGAAAAGAAATGGCTGGTGTGGGCAGAGGGCCGGTCATGATAACATACATACCGGCGGAGCACAGACCGGCAGTGAGCGCGGATTCAAACATATAGCCGGAGAGGCGTGTATCCTTGCCGATGACGACCTTGTGCAGATGCATGCCACGTCTGAAGCGCACTCCAGCGGCAATACCCAGACGCAGAGCTACATCCACAGTCATGGGGTAGGCATTTACCGTACCCCGCAGACCGTCCGTACCGAACAGGCGTTCAGCCATGGTGTCTCCTTTCATTCAGCCATACAGCCCGGTTCAATCCGCCCTGGATCCACCAGCTCGCGCAATGGTCACGGCATCCGGTGACGGATTCAGGACGGTCATGCCCTCGGGTAGATGGAAACGTAGCACCACCTTAGTTTTTTGTCCTGGTTCCAGTTCCGGCGGCACGGCACTGACTTCCAATTGGTTGAGATATTTTGTATTTTTGCTCAATGCTTCCGGAACTTCCACAAGCACAGTTATTTCCGTCGGATTTATGTCATAAAGCCGGCTGTTTTCCGTGACGAGCTTCACCTTGCATTGACGGGAAAGCGTCACACGTCCACTGGTAATAGCGTACTGCACTCGTACGGCCGAAGGCATGGCGGTGACTAGACTGGGAGTGTCCAGAACAATGCTTTCTTTCACCAGAGAACCGGCGGCCCTCGGGTCAAGCGTTATGGTCACTGGCAAACCGAAAATAGCGGATATAACTTTTTCCGGTCCACGCAGAACCACTGTGGACGGCATCAGGACAACATCACCCACCATCAGGGCATCACCGCGTAGAGGCGAATCCAGAATGTAGCGCAAGGGCACACTGCGTTCAACCAGCCTGTCCGCCTTGACAATGATACGCGCAGGCTGAATATTCACAACCTCAAATGTCTGGGCAATCTGCCCCAGGACTTCGCTGTTCAACGGCACCGTGGTGAGACCGTTTCGAATGTTGGAGAGATTCACGGACCGAACCAGCCGTTGTTGGGTGTAGCTGCGCAACAGGGTTTCCGGTCCGCGAAGACGTGCAGTGATCTTATTCACAAGCCCGTCGGTAACCACCAAGTCCGCGGGAATACCGTAATAGTCTACTATAATGTCAACCTGGGCTTCCCGTCGTTCCCTCACGCTCACCATATACCAGATGCTGATTGATGTGAGCATGGCGATAACAATGGAAAATAAATTGGATATGGCACGGTCGCTCTTAAAAAATTTCATTGAGAACCTGCCTTAAGCGTGCGGAGTCAGGAATGAGCGTCAAATCTCCACGAAGGGCCAGAGTGATTTCCCCGCGTTCTTCTGAAATGACAATCGCCACGGCGTCACTTTCATTGGTAATGCCCATCGCAGCGCGGTGCCGAGTGCCGAAAATCTGATCTTTAGCCGTGGCGAGGGGCAAAATACAGGCCGCAGCCATAATGCGTCCGGCGCTGATGATAACTGCGCCGTCGTGCAACGGCGCCTTGGGATGAAAAATATTCATGAGCAGACGCCGGGAGAGCAGTGCGTCAACCCGTACCCCCTCACGTGCCACCATGTCTCCGAGACGCATGGCACGTTCAATGACGACCAGTGCGCCAACCCGAAGTCTTGCCATTTCCTGGCATGCCATAACGACTTCTTCTATGCCGCCCTGTTTGAATTTATGGCGCTTGAATATCCTGCGCGCGCCCATTTCTCCGAGGGCTTGACGGATATCCGCCTGAAACAGGATCACGACAACAATAAACACTGAATTGAAAGCATGCTGTAACAGCCAGAAAAACGTATTCAGGCCTAGGGACATGGCCATATAGTAGAGCACCGTCAAAAGTCCCAAGCCCGTCAGTACCGCCAGCGCGCGCGTGCCACGCAAAAATTGTATAACTTGGTACAAAAGCCCACTTACAAGCGCAATGTCCAGCAGGTCTCTCCAGTCTATGGGAAATGTTTCAATCACCAGCATTTTCGCACTCTTTGGACCGCAGGGCTGCTGCTAGGGTAAGACTCTGGCGAGTTGCCACAACATCGTGTACGCGATGCCAAAAGATGCCGTTGTTCCAGAGCAGGGCTGTGGCAATTTGCGTGGCAAAATCGCGCTCTTCTACCGGCAGGCCAAGCAGATCACCAAACACGGATTTCATGGAAAGCGCTATAAGTACAGGTCTGCCGAAAGAAAGCAAATCCCCAGGATGAGCCAGAAGCTCCATATTGTGAGCACATGTTTTGCCAAAACCGATGCCGGGGTCGAGCGCAATGCGGTCTTCCGGAAGACCGGCTCTTGTCAGACGATTCATCTCACGCTCAAAAAATGTCATGACCTCACGGCGCACATCATCGTACTGCGGCCTGTCCTGCATAGTTTTAGACCGACCTTTATGGTGCATAAGCACATAGCCGGGCTTGTACTGGACAAGCACGTCAGTCAGTTCCGGGTCAAATGCGCAGGCCGAAACGTCATTGACGACGACAGCGCCAAGTTCAAGAACAGCGGCCGCTGTTGCGGCATGATAGGTATCCACGGAGATGACCATATCTGCAGCGACTTTACGCAGGGCGCGCAGTACCGGCAAAAGGCGGGCCTGTTCTTCTTCCGAAGACAGTGCTTCGGATCCAGGTTTTGTCGTTTCCGCGCCCATATCCACAATATCAGCGCCATCCCCATAAAGGCTCAAGGCACGGGCAATCCCCCCACTTGCACCGGCATAACGCCAGCCGTCATAAAAAGAATCGGGCGTCAGGTTGACGATGCCCATAACGCCGAACGGCGCAGGCGGAACAAGAGCCATTCCGCCTGCCGCATGCCACGGAGGGAAGGGACCGAAATCAAATGCCATTCCCATTCGAGCCATTTGTCAGTTCTTTATCTGCTGTATCCAGTTCCAGCGCAAAATCCTGATCCCCGGCGTCCAGACCGTCCGAATTTTTTCCGGCATCATCGGCATTACCGCCATTCGGAGTTTTTTCGCCGTTTGTGTCAAGGGGCGACAGTTCTCCATTGTTCATAAGTGTGTCAAGCTCACCGCCGCTGATCGTCTCCCGCTCAAGCAGAGCTTGGGCAACGCGATGCAACTCTTCATTGTAGCTTTGCAACAATTCACGGCAACGGCTGTGGGCATCATCCACAATGCGCTTGACTTCCACATCAACTAAACGCGCTGTATCTTCACTGAAATTTTTGTTCTGTATCCACTCACGGCCGATGAAGACTTCTTCCCCAGTTTCGCCGATGGCAAGGGTGCCGATGGCGTCACTCATGCCCCATTCACACACCATTTTACGCGCCATGCGCGTAACGCGCTCAATATCATTGGAAGCGCCTGTGGTGATGTCGTCAAAAATCAGTTCCTCAGCCACCCGACCGCCAAGCAGCACAACCAAATTGTTGCGCAGATAGGTGCGCGAATATCCGTGACGATCCGCCTCGGGCAGTTGCATGGTAACACCCAGCGCGCGTCCGCGGGGAATTATGGTAACCTTGTGTACAGGATCGGACCCCGGCAGAAGTTTGGCTGCCAGAGCGTGCCCCGCCTCGTGATAAGCCGTAATGCGTTTTTCTTCTTCCGAAAGGATAAGACTGCGCCGCTCGCGTCCCATGAGCACCTTGTCCTTAGCATATTCAAAATCACTCATATCAAGTTGTTCCTGATTGAGTTTGGCGGCTTGCAGCGCAGCTTCATTGACGAGATTTTCAAGATCCGCTCCGGAAAAACCGGGTGTGCCGCGGGCCAGCACTTCCAGATCTACACCTTCGTCCAGCGGCGTGCGCTTGGTGTGCACTTCCAGAATACGTTTGCGGCCGCGCAAATCCGGGGTAGGGACCACCACCTGCCTGTCAAAACGGCCCGGCCGTAGAAGGGCCGGGTCAAGTACATCCGGACGGTTAGTTGCGGCTATCAGGATAACGCCCTCATTACTCTCAAAACCGTCCATTTCCACAAGCAACTGGTTCAGCGTTTGCTCGCGTTCGTCATGTCCGCCGCCAAGGCCCGCGCCGCGCTGACGGCCAACGGCGTCAATTTCGTCAATAAAAATCAGGCAAGGCGCATTTTTCTTGCCCTGTACGAAAAGATCGCGTACCCGCGAAGCGCCTACACCCACGAACATTTCCACAAAATCGGAACCGGAAATGGAAAAGAACGGCACCCCGGCCTCACCGGCCACGGCACGCGCCAACAGGGTTTTGCCGGTACCGGGCGGTCCCACAAGCAAAACGCCCTTTGGAATACGCCCGCCAAGACGGGTGAATTTTTTGGGATTGGACAGAAATTCCACGATTTCAAAAAGCTCATCCTTGGCTTCATCCACCCCGGCCACATCTTCAAAGGTCACACGGGAGCTTTCCTGATTGAGCATGCGCGCGCGGGAACGGCCAAAACTCATGACTCTGCCGCCACCGCTCTGCATCTGACGCATGAAAAAAAACCACACCCCGACAAGCAATAACATGGGGAACCAGGACACCAGCAACGTCATGTACCAGGGCTGTTCTTCCGGCGGTTCGACCTTGAGTTCCACTTTTTTGTCAAGAAGGCGGGCGACAAGGCCGGAATCCTGCGGTGCATAGGTTTGAATACTCCGTCCGTCAGGAGTTCTGCCAGTTAAAACGTGCCCCTGCATTGTCACGGATAAAAGCTGTCCATCGTTGAGCTTGGTCAAAAAATCCGTATAGGGAACGCGTTGCATCGGACCCTGCGTTTGCTCAAGCGTATTGAAAAGCATAATCATCGCCAAAACTATGATCGCCCAAAGCATCAGGTTGCGGCTGAACTGGTTCAACACATCCTCCAGATATGGGGGTCATTCCCCGAATTTTTCTTTAAGAGCATAGTCGGTATACAGCCTTAGTGTCAAATGTGTCAAAATGGAAACTCCGTCTGTAACGTGATGTGGCAATATATATATCTTTTTGGGGCATGCCCAGACAGTGTCGTCAACAGGATTGATAATTGAGTGAGAATCGTGTAATATTCCTGAAACACAAGGGATTTTATATGGTATCAGCATATGGACCTCATGACATATCCGACAAAGTCCGGGTGCTTTAAAAGCCGCATTTACCTGGACGGAATGGACATCGAATCCGGAACTGGGCAAAGTGCGGCCAAAGCCACTTTGGCTTTGAAATCTGGGGCATAATTTTTTTTCAATTTGGACATGATGCTCTCCTTCTTCGTGGGGTTTAATCTGTCACACCTGGCCTGTTTTCGGGAAATACCCCTATTACGATATTCCGCCGTTCTGCGTAGCGATACCCGTCTTCATGCCAACTTTAGTATATACACGATTTTCGTCCTTCACCTCTCTCCGGTCATCCACTATAGGGCCGTCACTTTGCAGATAGACCGGAAAAATGCGCGCAACGGCGAGGACAGCCGGATTACAGCGCGTGAATTAAAAAATTGACCGATTCCGGACGAGAATTTGCAGTGCTAGACGTACGCGAGCAGAAGGAATTCTCCAGCGGGCACATACTCACGGCTTCCTGCTCCCCTTTGAGCGCCCTTGAACTGCTTGTCACGGATCTGGCATCCTGCAAAAAAGTCCCTGTCATTCTTGTGGACATCGGGTTTGGAGCTGGCGCAAGGCGTACGGGCAGACATTTCGGGAAAAGATAGCCTCCGTAAACAATTTTCAGCAACACTTCCGGTACGGATTGGGGCAAAAGGACTGCGGCCGCCTTTTGCCCTGGATTTTTCCACTTCTGCTGTTTGCTCTCTGGCAAACCGGCTTCATGCTCGACTGGATCAATACACGTGTGCTGCCTTCGCCGCTGGAGGTATTTCTGGCTCTCTTCAGCCTGGCGGGAAGCACTGTGGCCCAACATATCAATCAGTTGTCTCAGAGCGGGGACAGGTTTTGTTGTCGGAGCCGTCCTGGGACTGCTGCTGGGCTTTATGACGGCAACTTCCGCGCTGATGGAAAAACTTCTGAGACACCTCTCTACAAATATTCAGAACCATTCCATAATCTGGCGCTGACACCCCTTATCATCATCTAGTGTGGAAACAGGTCATTCTGCTGGGGGCGTTGCCGTCCATTCTGGTCGGCGTTCGTTTTTCCATGGGACGGTTCGACAATGTGGAGATCGGGCTGTCCGGCGACAGGAGCAGCGCTTGCCGATGTAGGTATTGAAATGCAACGCCTTGTGGGGGAAGCCATCACCATCGCCGATCGTGTTATCCTGCTGGATCAAAGTAAGAAGGTAAGATGGACAGGATGAGGTAAAATTGCCCCGCCCCCGCCGCAGAGGAATGGTCAACTTCGCACGTCTGGAATCGGAAGTTCTTGAATGGATCATAGCGATGCACATGGGTTTTATTTGATCAGTTCACTTGCCGGACGGTTTATGCGCGCTTGCTTTCAGTTTCTAGATCTGCGTCGGAACGTGCCATATGAACAATATTTTTTATCTTTCCGTCGAACAACCTGAACATATTCGTCCGCGTTTTCCGTTTTCACGTTGTGTATGATAAAAATCTCTATAAGCGGCGGCACAAAATTGAGCTTATATTTGAAGGTCTCAGGGCCTGGAGCAGAATTGGCATGCGATATGACAGCGGCGCGACGAAATTTCGCGCTGTCGTCGCCGGAAAAATTGCGCAATTTATTCGAAAACGCGCTGAAAAAACGGAATGTCGTGGTCAATAGTGCAAAGTTTTGCCGTCAAACATAATCATTTCGGTATGGTTGCTCTTGCCCGCCTGCTGGCAGATGGCATCAAGGGCAGACTTTTGGTTGGTTCCGCGGCATTCGAACAGCTTTTCAGAATACCTGATAATTCCCACATAATTGCCGGGCGTGCTGGCAGGGCGCATTTCCGAGGTCACGTTTACGACGTCCACTTCCACATAAGTGGCCACATGTTCCTTGCCTACCTTTTTGACTTCCTTGGTGGTCTTGGAGGGGCGCACGGTTCTTGCAACCCGCCCTGTCAGTTTGCGTGCGACCTCGTCCAACTCGCCACGAATTTGCGGTTCGCTCTTTAGACTTTTGGCCGCAGGCGCAGCACTTTTGCTTTCTTTGGCGGTTTTTGCTTTTTTGCCCTTAGCGGCAACGAGCTGTAGAGCCAGCTCGGGTGCTTGGGTTTCCGCAACAGCGGACTGCCGTTCTTCATTGGTGATCTTGTCGCTGGAGGCGCAACCAACCATAAGAGCAAGGCTCAGAAAAGTCATAAAAAGTATTGCGCGCATGGCATTCTTCGCGAAGTTTCAAATTCATATAAACATAATATAACAAAGCCGGGCGGCGTACCCACCCGGCTTGCACAGGCAGTGTGTATTAAAGATTATTCAAAGGAAATCTCTGTACGGCGGTTCATGTAGCGACCTTCTTCCGTCTTGTTGTCGTACTTGAAGGACTTGCCCTTGCCGATGGCGGACATGCGGCTGCCCGGTACGCCCTGCTTGGAAAGGTGGGTCTTGACGGAGTTGGCGCGATTCTGGGAGAGCTTCTGGTTGTAGACCTCGGAGCCGATGTAGTCGGTCCAGCCGGTCAGGAGCATACGCTTGTTGGACTCGGCCTTGATAAGGTTGACGACTTCATCCAGGATGGCCTGAGCCTTGCCGTCCAGCTCATAGGAGTTGAACGCAAAATTGACGCCACGCAGCACAATGATATTCGCTTCACGGCAGAAGACGGCCAGAACAAAGCGTTTCACAGCGGCGTCGCTGATGGCCAGTTCCTCGGCGCGCACAAGCTGGCTGTCCGGGTTCAGGGCGGCGATGGCCTTGACGGTTGCTTCGCCGTTCTTGGTATCGGCCAGAGAAATGACGTGGATAACAAGATTACGCTGGCTGGCGTAAACTTGACGGGCCACTTCCACAAGGTCCGTGCCGCGGTTGTTGTCGCCGTCGGTCACCAAAATGACAGCGGCATCACGCTTCATACTGGAGAGGAAGGGCTCATATTTTTGAATGCTGTCGCCCAGGTAGGTCGTACGTCCGAAAATCTCGAAGCCGGAGCGCAGTTTGAAAATACCGCCGTCCATGGATGCGCGGTTCCAAGTGCCCTGCTGGACTATGGCGCCGTTGGGCGAAATGGTGTGCAGCCCGCCGTTGTAGTCCAGCGCGGGAATGGCCGCATTGATGCGTTTGAGCGCGGTTTTGGCCACGTCAATTTTATTCTTTTTCAACTGGTTGTCCTGCATCATCATGGAACCGGAATAGTCCACGACGAAGTCAAAACTTTCGATTTTTTTGTTGCACATCACCGGCGCGGCAGCGGCGGCAATAGCATAGCTCAAAATCAGAGCTGCGGCGAAAATAACAGTACGGAATGATTTCATAATGCCTCCAAAGTTGAGTGAATACGTAATGTTTTTACCCGCCAATTTTTTCTGTCATCAAGCAAAAATAACATTAAACCTCATAGTTAAATGGATATCACCCTTTGAAAAAAATCGCAAGGACAAATCGTTAATGGCAATAATCGCCGGTTAAGAAAGCGTTGATTTATTCGGCGTGAATTTCTAGATGATGTCGTCAATAGATGATGTCGTCAATAGATGTTTACCCAAATGGCAACGCATTTTGTACGCGCTACCGCCAGGAAGGATGCGGTATTTTGGCATATCCTGATTGATGCCACTCATATCGGGGTTCATCCGCATGCGGCTGGGACTAAAGGCGGATTGTACTCAAGCTCGCAAACTTGTCGCGGAAACAGATGCAGATAACATGATCGCGGACATAGGGATATGATGACGAAGTGCTCGTGGAACGAGCCCGGATATGCGGATGGTGATTCCGCCCAGGAAAAATCGCAAGAACCAAAACGGGTATGACAAATATCTCCGCCGTCTCGGGCAGTTGGCTGAAAATGCCTTTCTCTATTTGAAGCGGTGGCGCGCACAAGATGCGTTGCCGTTTTGACAAATATCCGACAATACGTCGGTATCCCCGCCTTTCTTATACAGGCCGGGGCCCATGTTCAGCAATGCCTACTTGTCACCACACCGCGTTTTCTCCGGGCGGAGAAGAAATTCCGGCGTCAAATGCGTACACTGTCCGCCTTCCCTAGGGACTCCGTAGCGCATTTTTTTCAACGCTCTGTTCCTGCCCGCGCCTTCCGGTTTTTTTTCAAAAATCAAGCGCGCGCTTGACATGCCCTCAATTTTGCAATAAGTTAGTTAATATTGATGCTTACTCCGGCAAAAACATTGCGATCACCAGCGCGGACACGGGTAATGTTTCGACAAAATGCAATATCACTCCTGTCGGCTTGGACAACAAGGGTAAGGTGTGGGCGCGGCAATGGCATGCCGGATTTGCGTAAGGCGTCAATAAACAACAAACAGGGATGGAAGAAGCGGACGTGCAACAGATTGTGAACAACCTGTTGCTTGCGGAGATAAAAAAATGGCGGCAGGCAAACAGTGCCGTTGCGGTCATCGCCAGCCGGAATCTGCTGGACGCCGACGATACGACGGACATTACCCCGGCGATGCTCGTGGCCATGGACGCCGTTGAGGCGAAATTCGCGGAACTGCCGGTGGTCACGGTGAATCGCGGCCGACCTTGGTGCGGATTTCCGGCATGAAAATAGTTCCGGACAACAAAAACGCTCGGCGCTCGGGAAACTCCGCCGCCAAAAAAGAACATTGCGTTGCTGTTGACATGAATCTGGTCTATGCGGACAGCTCCGGCCACAGCGACGAAGACTGGATTGCCCTGCCGGATAACCAGCATCTGGAACCTGACGCGACACTGCGAAACGAAAACACCGAGCAATGAAGTACAGAAATACCTCATTAGCGTTGTGATCATGCGCGAGACAAGGGCAAGGGCACTGGAAAACAGCCGGTTTGTAAAACTTCCTCACCGCGTGGTGATAGCCTGACAACAGACGCATCAGAGAATTTATACCAAATTGCAATCAAATGGAATTTAATATTTACTCCCGGCGAGTGAATATAGTTGTTCAAGCCTTATAGAGAAAAGCCCATATTGCTGTTTTCCCTCACCCGCCAATCCATTTTGATGCGACGCAGCAGCGCGTGCTGTTCCGATACAAAATATAGGCCTTTGCCGCACCCTTGAACTGAGAATCAAGCAGCACCTGTTCAATAATATCCTGAAAGTTCTCCACATTCAGCGTATCCGCTAGGTGCGAGCTTTCGCCAGGGAAAGCACCTGCATGGTCAGGCGCCGCACCTCCCGCTCTCCGAATTTTCCTGTGGCTTTGCCAGCTTTCAACAGGGCGGCGGTTATTTTTGCGGCATCGAATTCCACAACGCCCCCGTCCCGTTTTTTGATGATGGTAAAGTACATGATAACTCCTGAAAACCTGCGGGGCGTTACAGAAAAAGGAATAAAAATCCTCCGAACACGAGCTGAGGAAGCGTCTTTATCCCCAAAAAAAATCGCGCGGCAAAAGCCCCGTGCCGGCGGTTCGTCCTCAACAGACGCGTCAAATAAAGCAGGTCTTCCGGCTTCCCGGATCCTTTTTAGCCTTCCCGAAAAATTTCAGTGGCGTACTGGAAAAAAATATTATATCCGGTATACGGCGGCGGATACGCTACAACTTTGCACGGGATTTCCTATTAAGCTCCTGCGAACGCTTTATAATTTGAAAATTGTCAAAAAAACAGCAATGATTGTTATCCGGAACCAGAATATCCAGACTCAAAAACCACTATTGCATGCCTCCGCAAATTCGGGTTATCATCATTTGTATGATATCCAACCCGGCTGTTTTTATCCCCACAGCCCTCTACGGCATTGCCGGTTGGCCGCTGGGCCAGACGCTCTCCCCTCTTTTGCACAATACGGGCTTTCAGATTCTCGGCATACCCGCCGTTTATCTGCGATGGGAAATTCCGCCGAAAAGCCTGCCCGCCTTTGTTGAGACCATGCGCCTGCTTGACATTCAGGGCGCGTCCATAACCATACCGCATAAAGTTGACTTGATGCCACTGCTTGACGTCGTCAGCGAGCAGGCATGTCTGGCGGGGGCCGTCAATACCGTTTATCGAGACGGACAAAATCTGTGCGGCGAAAACACCGACGTGACGGGATTTTTATGCCCCTTGTCCGTGCTTGACGCGAAAAAAACAGACGTACTTCTGCTGGGAGCTGGGGGAGCTGCCCGCGCGGCTGCCGCCGGACTAGCCTCGCGCCGCTTTTGCCGGATTTTTATCGCTACTCCCTCGGACCGTTCGCTCGCCGCGCCGGCAAAAGAATTCGGCTGTATTCCATTGCTCTGGAAAGACCGGCACGACATTCCGGTGCATCTTGTCGTCAATGCCACGCCGCTGGGAATGCGCGGCAAACATGTGGATGAAACGCCCTACGACTTCAAAAAAGCCGTATGCCCACAGAACAACCAAGAGCTCACGGCGTATGACATTGTCTACAACCCCCTGGAAACGCGCTTTTTGCGCGAGGCGCTGACAGCTGGAAGACGTTGCATTTCCGGCATGGATATGTTTCTAGGCCAGGGGCAGACGCAGTTTCGGCTCTGGACTGGACAAAATTTGCCGGAGGACGCCCTAAGCGCGCTCAAAAACGCGTTGTTCGGAACAAACCCTTTTCACCAGCGAGAGCTTCATGCACATTCTGATCTTGCACGGCATTAATCTGAACATGTTTGGCAAACGTGACCAAGCTCACTACAGCAGCATTACTCTTGAAGAAATCAATACGCAACTTGCCGCCCTCGCGAAAGATATCGGCGTCACTCTCAGCTTTTTTCAAACAAATCACGAAGGCGTAATGGTGGAACGCATCCACCGCATTCCGGATGAGGCCATTGACGGCGTCGTTATAAACGCCGGCGCCTGGACGCACTACAGTTATGCCCTCACGGATGCTCTCGCCATACCCGGTGTGCCGGTTGTGGAAGTTCACATGTCCAATATTTACGCCCGCGAGAAATTCCGCCGCCACTCCGTGCTGGCCAAAGTCTGCGCCGGAAGCATCGCTGGATTCGGCGTTGCCAGCTATTTGCTGGGGTTGCGGGCTGTGTACTCGCTTGGGGGAATCGCCGCCGGTGTTACGTCCCCGACGTGACTTGGAGCAAGTTCGTTCCAAAAGTATTTAACATATTTGAATCTTTAAGTAATTTTGACTTTACATTTTTCTCGGAAATTTGTTATAATTTGTTACAATACCCTAGCCGTAGCCGTGTAGCTGACACTGAACCATAGAGTTACAATGAGCAATATCACAGACATACGTCTAAAACGCGACGCCGGCTTCATTGCTGAAGTTGAGGCGGCAAGCGGGCAAAAGCTCTCCACGTGCTACCAGTGCGGCAACTGCACGGCAGGCTGCCCGGCGGGCTTTGCTTATGACAAACAGGTAAACCGCATTATGCGTGGAGCACAACTCGGGCTGAAGGATGACGTCCTTAATTCCCGCGCCATCTGGATGTGCCTTTCCTGTTTCACCTGTTCCCTCCGCTGCCCCAACAATATAGACGTGGCGGCGATTATGGAAACACTCAGACACATGGCCCGCAAGAAAAATATGGTGTCTGTGCGCAAGGTGGAAAAATTCTGGTTTTCTTTTCTCAACACCGTGCGCGCATTCGGCCGATCCTGGGAAATAGGAACTATGGCCCTGTACATGCTGCGTTCCCTGCGCGTTTTCACGGATATTGACCTTGCGCCGGAAGCCCTGAAAAAGCAAAAACTCCCCTTCAAGCCGTATGTCGTTCCCAACGGTGGAGCCGGGGCTGTAGGCCGTATCTTCAAACGCTATAGAGAACGCGCCGATCGGGAGGGGGTACGCCCATGAACTATGCCTACTATCCAGGCTGCTCTACCCAAGGGGCATCCACGGACTATGAAAAATCAACTAGGGCTGTTTGCGCCGCCCTCGGGATGAATCTTGTGGAACTCCCCGAATGGAACTGCTGCGGTTCAACACCCGCTCACGCTGTGGATACGGAACTTTCCGCCGCGCTCTGCGTCCGCAACTTGGATATAGCCGCCAGGCAGGAAAGCGAAACGCTTTTGACGCCCTGTCCTAGCTGTCTTTCCAACTTGAAACACGCCGCAAAACGTATGCAGAATCCGGAGGCCCGCGCCCGCGTCAATGAACTCCTGGACAATCCGGCCGCATCGGAATTTCCAGCCGTCACTTCCGTTATGCAGGGCATGGCTGCGCACCTTGACGCGAAAGAGATTGCGTCCCGCACGCGCAAAAGCCTCAGCGCTCTCACCTTCGCCCCCTATTACGGCTGTCTGATGAGCCGTCCCGCCGAAATCATGAAATTCGGCGATCCGGAAAACCCCACTCTTATGGAAAGCCTTCTGACCGCGTGCAGCGCAACCGTCCTAGATTTCCCCCTCAAAACGGCGTGTTGTGGCGCATCCTACGGCATTCCGGAACGAAGCATGACGGCGCGCCTTTCCGCCCGCATTCTGCAACTGGCAACGGATATGAAAGTGGATGCCATTGTCGTGGCCTGCCCGCTCTGCCAGATGAACTTGGATCTTCGCCAGCCGCAGGCCGAAAAAGCGGCTGACACCCGCTTCGCCATGCCCGTGCTCTACTTTACCCAGGCGCTTGGCCTAGCATTCGGCTTTTCCCCCGACACTCTCGGCCTTGAGAAACTCCGCGTCAGCGCCGACTCCCTGCTGCGCAAACTTGGAACCGGTGCCGCCAATGCCGCAGGTTCCCGCTGAAGGAGGCAGGATCATGCGAATAGGGGTTTTCATCTGCCACTGCGGCAGCAATATCGCCGGCACTGTGGACTGCACCAAGGTAGCGGAAATTGCAAAAAAATTCCCGGACGTTGTCTACACGGCCGAACCAATGTACACATGCGCCGAACCCGGACAGACCGCCATGGAAGACGCCATTCACGAGTACAGGCTTGACGGCGTTGTTGTGGCCTCATGCAGCCCGCGTATGCACGAAGCCACTTTTCGCCGCACTGTGGAGAGAGCTGGCCTGAACCGCTATATGTTTGAAATGGCCAACATACGTGAACATGTTTCCTGGATCGGTAAAGAAAAGGACGCCAATACAAACAAGGCGGCGGAGCTCGTGGAAATAGCCGTCGCCAAACTTCGAAATAACAGGCCCCTCACGGCAAAAACATTTGACGTTACCAAAAAGGTGCTGATCGCTGGCGGCGGTGTGGCAGGCATTCAGTCCGCGCTGGACTGCGCCGACGGCGGGGTTCCGGTTATTCTTGTTGAACGGGAATCCACAATCGGCGGGAAAATGGCCAAACTCGACAAAACATTTCCCACAGTGGATTGTTCGGCATGTATTCTCGGCCCCAAAATGGTTGACGTGGCGCAACACCCCAATATCACCCTCCACGCCTATTCGGAAATCGAAGATGTTTCCGGTTATGTAGGAAATTTTTCAGTGAAGATTCGCAAGCTCGCCACTTACGTGGACTGGGAAAAATGTACCGGTTGCGGCGTGTGCAGTGAAAAATGTCCCAGCAAAAAAACGCCGGATGCCTTCAATGAATTCACAGGCACAACCACAGCCGTCAGTATCTCGTTTCCTCAGGCCATTCCAAAGAAGGCGGTCATCAATGCCCGACACTGCCGCCAGTTAACCAAGGGCAAATGCGGAGTTTGCGCCAAGTTCTGTCCAACCGGAGCTATTGACTATGCCATGCAGGACAGCATTGTTACGGAAGAAGTGGGCTGCATTATAGCGGCCACCGGTTATGATCTTATGGATTGGACAGTATACCGGGAATACGGCGGCGGCGCATACCCGGATGTGATAACATCCCTGCAATACGAGAGACTCCTCTCATCTTCAGGCCCCACGGGAGGACATTTGATACGCCCCTCCGACGGAGGGGAACCGCAAAACGTCGTTTTTGTCCAGTGCGTTGGCTCGCGCGACAAGTCCATCGGCCGCCCCCAATGTTCGGCGTTCTGCTGCATGTATACGGCAAAACAGGCTGTTTTGACAAAGGAACATCTTCCCGAATCACAGTCTTATGTTTTTTATATGGACATCCGCGCGCCAGGAAAGATGTATGATGAATTCACACGTCGCGCCATGGAGGAATACGGCGTGGAATATATCCGCGGACGTGTATCAGCCATTTACCCTGACGGGCTTGGACAGTATGTAGTCATGGGATCGGATACCCTTCTGGGAGAGCCTGTGGAAATCAAGGCCGATCTGGTGGTACTGGCCGTCGGCATAGAAGCTGCCAGAGGCACCCGCGCCCTGGCGGAAAAATTGCGCATCTCCTATGATAAATCCGGGTTCTTCATGGAAAGCCATGTCAAACTCAAACCTGTGGAAACCAATACCGCCGGTGTTTTTTTGGCTGGCGTCTGCCAAGGGGCAAAAGACATCCCCGCGTCAGTGGCCCAGGGCTCCGCAGCAGCAGCCAAGGTGATGGCCCTCTTTGCACGCGACAAACTGGAAAATAACCCGCAGATAGCCTTTGTGGACTTACGTCGTTGCGTCGGTTGCGGCAAATGCATACGTTGCTGTCCATTCGGAGCCATAAAGGAAAAGGATATTCGCGGCGAGACAAAGGCGCAGGTCATTGAGACTGTCTGCCAGGGTTGCGGCCTGTGCACCTCCACCTGTCCCCAAGGAGCTGCCCAGCTTTCTCACGCCACAGACAACCAAATTCTTGCGGAGGTAAACGCGCTATGCCGGTGATGGAAGGCAAGGAACTGCGAATTGTTGGCTTTCTTTGCAACTGGTGTTCCTACGGCAGCGCAGATACGGCCGGCGTAGCCCGCGCCTGGCAGCCTACCGATTTGCGGATTATCCGTGTCCCCTGTTCTGGACGCGTTGACCCGCTCTTTATAGTCAAATCTCTGCTGAACGGCGCTGACGGAGTGCTGGTGGCCGGCTGTCATCCACGTGACTGCCATTATTCGGCAGGCAATTTTTATGCCCGCCGCCGTCTGGAAGTGCTCAAGCGTTTTCTGCCGGTGCTTGGCATAAATGACGCGCGGTTTGAATACACTTGGATTTCCGCCTCTGAAGGCCAACGCTGGCAACAGATGGTCACGTCCTTCACAAACCGTATTCATGCACTGGGGCCTGCGCCGCGCTTTGAGAACGCCACCCCTCTTCCGAAAGTCGTTGGCATGGCACTGCCGCCCTCCTCGCGCCCCTTGGGAACTGGAAAAAATGCTCCCTTGGATGACTTGAAGCAGGGCATAAAAGAAAAACTCCCTGACTTGGAGTGTGTGATAGGCTGGCAACGGGGATATGACGGCGTCCATACCGCGCCGCTCTTTATGAAGATCCCGGAAGATGTGGAAAAACTTGTGTGGGGTCCTTTCAATGTTGCCAACCCTGCCGTATATCTGCCTAAATTCAAAGGCAAAAAAGTTGGTATTGTCGTCAAGGGCTGCGACAGTCGCTCCGTGGTTGAACTCTTGCAGGAACACCTTGTCGCCCGTGAGGATGTGACTATCTTTGCGCTACCCTGCCAAGGCACGCTGGACATGTCCCGCGTCAAAGAAAAACTTGGACGCTATACTGTTGTCGACAATGTCGTATGTGATGAAACAGAAGTCATCATAACTGTTGACGGCAAAAAACACAGATTGCCCATGAACGATTTTGCCCAAGTTAAATGCCGCCTGTGCACAAAACCAATGGCAGTTTTCGCGGATACGCCTCTGGGCGAATCGCCCGAAGTTGAAATCGCAACGCATGTGCCTCCGGAACTGGCTCTGCTTGATGCCATGAATCTTGATGAGCGCATGGCATACTGGTCCGGCCAGATTACGCGCTGCCTGCGCTGTTACGCCTGTCGCAACGCCTGCCCCATGTGTGTATGCCGAGATTACTGCGTTTCAGATTCACGTGACCCGCGCTGGATGACGCAGGAGGCCGACGTTACGCAGAAACTCTTTTTCCAGGCCATACATGCGCTGCATTTAGCCGGACGCTGCACCGGATGCGGCGAATGTCAGCGAGCCTGCCCTGTCGGGATTCCCATCCTGGCGCTGAGGCAGCAGATTGCCAGGACGGTTGAAGAACTTTTTGATGATTACAGGGCCGGTTTTGATCCGGCCGCTGTACCGCCGCTGTTGAGCTACGAAGTGGAAGAAAAGAGCATCCGTGAGAGGGAATGGAAATGAGCGCCATACGTTTTGTAACATCCGAAGGACTGCCCACCTTTCTTGCGCGCCTATCCCGAAATTCCCGCGTGCTTGCGCCGGTTGTCAAGGATTCGCCAAAACCTTCCGTGATGTTTGAACCTTGGCGCGAATCTATGCCCGTCATTCTGAAAAAAGCCACAGTACCGCCAAAGGACGCAGTGCTGCCCCAGTGCGAATCCCTATTTGTCTATAAAAAATCCAAAAATGCGGACAACCCCGAAAATGTCGCCCTGCATCTTGACGATACGGCGCATGCGACCCCCACTGTAATTTTCGCCTGCCGCCCCTGTGACGCTAGAGGTTTTGCCGTGCTTGACCACCCGTTTCTCGACGGCCAGTTTGTCGATCCCTATTACAAGGCGAGAAGAGAGCGGCTTGCCGTAATTACCATAACTTGCTCAAGCGGTTGCAATACCTGCTTTTGCCACTGGGTGGGCGGAGGCCCCACCTCGCCTGAAGGGTCAGATGTTCTGATGACGGAAATTGACGACGGTTTCGTGCTCCAGTCGATAACAGATGTTGGACAAAAACTTCTTGATGCCACTGATCTCTCTGACGGGAAAGATGCCTTTCCCAAGGTGGAAGCCGCGCGCAAGGCCGCTTGGACTTCCCTTGTCCCCGCACCTGACATCAAAAAGGCACCGCAAAACATTGCGGCTCTCTTCAACAGGGAATCATTCTGGCAAAAACACGCGTCTTCCTGTCTTTCCTGCGGAGCATGCACCTATTTTTGTCCGTCCTGCTATTGTTTCAACATCACTGATGAAGGCGACGGTTTTGATAAAAACGGCGGCCGCAGACTCCGCAGTTGGGATAACTGCATGTCCTCACTCTTTACGCGTGAAGCGAGCGGGCATAATCCCCGTACCATGAAGGCCATACGCATGCGTAACCGCATTTCACACAAATTCTCCGCCTACCCCAGGAATTGGGGAAATTTCTCGTGCAGCGGCTGTGGGAGATGTATCGGCAACTGCCCTGTCTGCCTGGATATTCGTGATATAGTCCAGGACGCGGTAGCAGTTGCGGATTCTGACGTATAAGCCCTGAGGAGCATATATGGCTGTTAAAAAAAAATCCAAAAACAAATCTTCTGTCCAAGACCCGGTCAACAAAAAACACGCCGCGCAAACTGTCCCGCTTGTTCTCTCCAAGACAGAACTTGTCCCCCATGAACATCATGTGCCGCAAATAAAAACAAGCGCGGACATCACGCCCCATGACAGTCCCGCCCCAATGCTGAAGGAAAAAAGGGAAATTACGTCACACGAACGTCACTCACCCATGATCAGAAAAAAATCCGATGTGGCGACTCACAAAAGACATGCGCCTGTTTTGAAAGAACAGGTCAAAGTTTTGGCTGTCGTGAACGGTACCATGTCGTCGTCTGCCGGAAGGGAAAGGGAAAATGTAGCGCCGCCCGTTGCCGATTCTGCCGACGCCTCTGTTCCGGCTTCCAGAAATACGCGGGTTTTTTTGCCGCGTCACATGCCGGACGGCAACCCTTATATGCCGCGTATTGCCACTGTGAAAGAAATCATTCAGGAAACAGCCGCCATCAAAACGCTACGCGTCGTGCTGGACGACCCCGCCGCTATGTCGTCCTTCAGCTATGAACCAGGACAGGTTGGTCAGCTTTCGGTCTTTGGCTGCGGGGAATCCACATTTGTGATCAACTCGCAGCCGTCGCAAAAAGAATATCTGCAATTTTCTGTTATGCAGACCGGTGAAGTCACTTATGCAATTCACCGACTTTCCGTTGGTGAAAAAATCGGCCTGCGCGCGCCGTTGGGCAACTTTTTTCCGTGGCGGGACTGGAAAGGCAAAAATATATTCTTTGTGGGCGGCGGCATAGGCATAGCCCCGATACGTGTGATCATGCTGCATCTGCTGGAGCATAGGTCCGATTACGGAAAAATCAGCCTGCTTTACGGCGCTCGCTCACCCAAAGACATGGCCTACAGTTATGAGGTGGAAGCCTGGATCAAAAAACCCGACCTGAATTGCACCCTTTGTATTGACGCTCCTTTTGACGGTTGGCCGTACAAAGTGGGGATCATCCCCAACGTGCTTCTGGAATTGCATCCAGACCCCAAAAATTGTGTCGCTATAATCTGCGGCCCTCCCATCATGATAAAATTTACCTTGCAAGCTCTTGAGAAAATTGGTTTTATGCCGGAGAATATTGTTACCACTCTTGAAAAACGCATGAAATGCGGCATCGGCATTTGCGGACGCTGCAATATCGGCGGGCGTTATGTGTGTGTGGACGGCCCTGTATTTACCCTAAAACAGTTGCAGGAATTACCGCAAGAACTGTAACTCCAACCAGCCTGAATGAGATACTTCATGAAAAAACTGCTATTTATCATCTGCATCACTCTTGCTCTCTCCACGTCAGCCCTAGCGGGAGAAAAAATTGACCCCTCCGACTTTATTTGCGCGGAGCTTGTGGCCATGCCCACAACAACCGGTGAACCGTCACTTTTTGAGGCCCTGCAAATAGACGGCTATGCGAGCGCGAGGCTGAACAATGCCGTGGCGGACCCGCAAATCATGGCTCCGCTTCTGGAACAGGTCTATGTGGCTTGTCAGGCAGCTACTACGGAAAAAGTTCTGACATTCTGGCAGAAAGCCCGGGAAACTTGGCCCGTAGCTGAGGACGGCCCCTGGAAAGCCGATAAAACTACTTGTGGGGATTATGCCGCCAATAAGGAAGACGGTAGCGGTTTTGTCATCTGGCTTGACGGCTACAACCGCCAAAAGAACAGTAGGACCGCATCAGTGCTGGAGAGTGACGACGTTCTCAAAATTTTTCTGGATAATTGCGAAAAACAGCCCAAAGCCCTGATGCTGGACGTAATGAAGGGAAACTCCGGAGCAAGTTCCCCCTGACAGCCTGTTGAAAGAGAAGCTTATGTTGAAAGAGAAGCTTATTCTGTAATTCCAAACAAGAGTCTTTGTTCCCACTCTAGATGTGTCACGCCAAGTCTTGTCCGGTCGTGGTCAGATTGAACGTGCCATGCTTGACGCCCTTGCAGGAAATCAGCCTGTCCGCCAGTGAACTCACCCGCGCGGCATCTCCCTTGATGATCAGAACTTCCAGGCAGTTGTCGTGATCAAGGTGGACATGCAGGGTAGCCACTATGATGTCGTGCGCATCATGCTGAATCCGCAGGATCCGACGGGCTAGGTCGTTCTTATGATGGTCGTAGACTAGGGAGACAGTACCCGCGCCCTGCCCGCGTGCATTGCACCATGATTCTTCCACTAGGACCTTGCGGATCAGATCCCTGATGGCTTCCGAACGGTTGGAATAGCCTTTGCGGTGACAAAGCCCGTCGAAGGAGTGCAACAAATCTTCATCCAGCGAAATGCCGAAACGTGTCAATTTGCCCATATCTGTCGTCCGTTGTTTTAATAACCGAAAGCCGTAGTTTTCATTAATGTATCCGAACATAGCCAAAAAAAACAAACGTCCGCTGTACAGTGGGCAAATCCCGCCTGTTCCTACGGAATCTACGGTTCCGGTCATCCGCCTTTGGCAGGATCTGCATTCGAATTCTGATGATGCCATGCTGGAAACAGATCAATTTTTGTTCAAATGATTTGAAAACATGCTCTGGATGCAATTTATTTCCGCCGTTTGCGAGCGTATCTTCACTTGGTCTTAAAACAACCATAATTCAAAAGCTGACCTTCCCCTAAAAACAGAACCAGTTATAAAGTTAGATCGGATCGAAAATGGAGGAAGAAAAATGCCGGAAAAATGATTCAACTCCGAGCGGATTATTTTGCGGTTAAAGAGCAGACGTACTATCGTTGGCGCAAAGAATATGGCGGTATGGGCACTGCCAACTCAGGCGATTGAAAGATCTGGAACGGGAAAATCTCCGACTGAAGCTGGTCGTGGCGGATTTGAGTCTTGAGCAAGCTATCCTTGCCGTAGCGATAAAGGAAAACTTCCAGGCCCCGCCCGACAACATGCCTGGCTGACTGATTTAACTGGTGCTGACTGATTTAACTGGTTGTGTTGTTTTTGGGCATAATGCTGGTGATTATAGAATCAAGATGGCGTATGGTCAAGGTTAGTCAATTTCAAACTACACTACCTGCGTTTTGGTGCGTCAGGCGGTGGTTGCCTATGCCTCCGAGTATGGACGCCATGGCTATCGGCGTATTGCCGCTCTTTTGCGTATAGACTGGGGTAAACGATAAACGAGTGGAACGCATCTGGCGTCAGAAAGGCTTAAAAGTTACAGCCCATCAACCGAAAAGGAAAAGGTTGTGGCTGAACGATGGTTCTTGCATTCGCCTGCGTCCGTCCCGGAAACACCATGTTTGGGCCTACAATTTTGTCCATGCACACACCAGTGACGGCAAAAAATTTCGAATAGTTGTGGTTATTGACGAATGCAGTCGCAAATGTCTTGCGTTGTTTGCTGGCCCCGCCATCAAAACGGAACAGGTAATGCATATTTTGGCTGATTTGTTTACGGCTACTCTGGAGGAATACCGTCTCCACTCCCGAACACTCGAGGCCCTAGAAGCTGCCTCGAAGTCGAGAGCGGCCCCAAGCTCGTCGTCGTTAACTTCAAATTTTAACTTGACATCATCTGCAAAAAGTTCGGCTCTCACCCGTGACAAATCTGGGAGGCTTATGGCTTTTTTTGACGATTCAAGCACCTATTATGCCGACTGCGAACACAAGAAACCCAATGCGCAGGCCATCAGCAATGACTTGGTCTCGCAGGCCAAACAGGGCATAGTGGCATCTCACATTGACTTGGACGCGCTTGAAGACCTGCGTGAGATTTTGCAAGGATTTTCAAGAAAACCGCGTGAATAGGAACTGGAACGCACATTTTGGCCGCGAGCATTTGAAATCGGCCAAAAGTTGGAGCTCAACGATCGCGTTGCCCTTTACAGCATTATTTGGGATAAAATTCCCAAGTTACCGATTTGTGCCGCGCTCATACAGACTTTGGAAAAACTGTCGTTTGCTGACGAAGCCTATTGTCCTATTGATGCACTGATATCAATTTTCCGACCCTGATATTCTAACTTTTTACCGCTAGGTTCCGGTATGGTGATCTGCTGGAAAACAAAGTTGATCTGGCTCAGATTGTCAATGACTTCCCGCACGGTTGCAAAATTGGAGACGGCATAGCTGATAAAATTTGCGGTATCGAAGCTGTAGCCCTGGATGCTGGCTATTTGGACGTGTATTCCAGCGCATTATGGAGTTTTCCCACGTCATCATGAGCCGACCATCCGGGCAATGAATCCACGCGAATGCAACTGTTCCAGAAAAGAGGATTCTTCACCAATAAGGTGCACGGCACCGGACAGGCCGGTAACCCGGAGTACGTCACCGGTTTGCAGAATCTGGCCTTCCTGTCCGTCCGCAGTCATACAGCATTCCGTGGAACCTTGCCTAATGTGTATGTCAAAAACAGCGCTTCCGTGAAAAACAATGGGCGGAACAGCCTGAAGGAAAGGGCAGACAGAAATCAGAACAAGTGCCTCAAAATCGGGATGAACCAATGGGCCTCCGGCGGAAGCGCAATACCCCGAACTGCCCACTGGCGTAGACAGTATAAGTCCATCGCCGCGTAAAAGGCCCACCATTTGTTTATTGACGGAAATCTCGACATTGATGAGGCGTGCCAGCGCACCGTGGCTCAACACCACGTCATTCACAGCCACTCCGTCGGCCGCTGTCTCGCCGGAGCGCAAAACAGACCAGCGCAAGGCCATGCGGGGGCGAACCGACGCGTTCCCCTCAAGACAGGCAAGAATGTGCGCTTGCCAATTATCGGGCTGAATGTCCGTCAGAAAACCAACCCGGCCAAAATTAATCCCGAGCAAAGGAACGGCCAAACCCGCCAGACGTCTGGCCGCGCCAATCATTGTTCCGTCACCGCCAAGCACAATCACAAGAAATAGGTCTGGCGTATAATAGAGTTTATTGTCGCTTCCGGCATCAATCATTTCCGCGGTGTGGCCTTGACGGCGCAGCCACAAAAGCATTTCGCGCGCAAGGCTGAAAGCCTGCCCGTGACCAGCTTTGCTGACAATCAGCACACGACGTGAAAATTTTTCCATAATGATACAATTTTACTGTAATTATTAAAAATTTTATATAGTCACAAATTTTCGAGGGTAATAGGGTAATGACGTAAACTTTACCCTGAGGCGACGGTGAGTGCAAAACTTTCGTCTTTCCAGGTCACCAAAACTTTACCGCCCTTTTTCAGCTCCCCGAACAGCAGTTCGTTCACCAAACGATCTTCCAGTTCATTGCGCATGAGACGATGCAATGGACGTGCGCCCATGATGGAATCAAAGCCTCTGAAAGCCAGTTCCTCTTTTGCCCTGGCCGATACATAAAGACGTACATTGCGCTCTGCAAGTCTCTCCCGTAATTCGGCAAGAAATTTTTCCACAATGCGCAACATCATCTCCGGCGTCAGGCTTTTGAACGGCACCAGGGCGTCCAGACGATTACGAAATTCCGGTGAAAAAATATTTTCAACAGCATTCAGGGCCTTGTACGCCGCGTCATGCGGGCTCGCCTTTCCAAAACCAATACTGGTTTTCGACATTTCAAAAGCACCGGCATTGGACGTCATAATCACGATAACATTGGAAAAATTTGTCTTGCGGCCGGTGCTGTCCGTGAGTGTGGCGTAATCCATAACCTGCAGAAGCACGTTAAAAATATCGGGATGAGCCTTTTCCAACTCGTCCAGCAGTATGACAGAGTAGGGTGCCCTGCGCACTGTCTCTGTCAGGATCCCCCCTTCGCCAAAACCAACATAGCCCGGAGGTGCACCGATAAGCTTGGCTACTGAATGTTTTTCCATGTATTCACTCATGTCGTAGCGCAAAAACTCTATATCCAGAAGACGCGCGAGGCAGCGGGCCATTTCTGTTTTTCCCACACCTGTCGGTCCGTAAAACAAAAAGGCCCCAGCCGGACGCCGCACTTCGCCCAGACCGGCGCGAGAGCGAAGAATGGCGCGTACTGTGAGTTCAATGGCATGATCCTGTCCAAATATGAATTTTTTCAAATCCCGTTCCAACGTTGCCAGACGCTTGCGTTCTTTTCCGGAAACAGAACGCTGGGGGATGCCAGCCATGCGTGCCACTACGCGTTCTATATCAGCCATGGAAACGGTCGGGATGGGCGTATTCCCGTCCGTGCGACTTTGCGGAAATTTTTCCATTTGCCGAAGATATACAGCCGCGCCGACTTCGTCCATCACGTCAATGGACTTGTCCGGCAAGAGGCGATCCCGTATATGACGCGAGGAAAGGTCCACTATGGCTTTGAGTACGGAATGGGTATAACGCACACGATGGTGTATCGCGTATCGATCGGCAAGCCCCTGGAGAATAGCAAGACAATCCGCGGTATTCGGCTCGCGCAGGTCAATCCGCTGAAAACGGCGGGCAAAGGCCCTGTCCTTTTCCAGATGATTGCGGTATTCCTCATGCGTTGTGGAACCTACGCAACGTATCTCTCCGTTCGCCAAAGCCGGTTTCAGGAGGTTTGAAGCGTCCATTGACCCGCTGGATGTGCCCCCGGCGCCAACGAGCGTATGGATTTCATCAACAAACAATATAGCGTTGGGGATGTTCTTCAGTGCCTGAATGACGGCTTTGATACGATTTTCAAAATCACCGCGATAGCGCGTGCCGGCCAGGACAAGCCCCATATCCAGCGCAAAGATTCTTGCCTCGGCAAAAATTTGTGGAACCAGCCCCTCGGCGATCCAGAGAGCCAACCCCTCCGCCAGAGCTGTTTTTCCGACGCCTGGATCCCCAACAAAAAGGGGATTGTTTTTTCTGCGTCTGCACAGCACTTCAATGGCCCGCTGAAGCTCATTACGCCGGCCTATCAGAGGGTCAATTTTACCTTCCCTTGCTTGGGCGGTGAGGTCCACCGTGAATTTTTCCAGGGGGGCATCCGTATTTTTTGTCTCTTCTTTTTCCGTATTCACTCCGCGCAAATCTTCACTTCTCTCCAGGCCGTGAGAAATAAAGGTCAGTACGTCCGGCCGCTCCACTCCCTGCTTGCGCAGATAAAACGTCGCGTAGCTCTCCTCCTCGTCAATGATGGAAACGAGCAGATCTCCGATTTCCACGGCTTTGCGGCCTACGGAGCGTATATGATTGAACGCTCTACCCAGTACACGCTGCACGCCAAGCGTTTGCGTAATTTCAACTTCGGCGTTTTCCACAGGAATCATCTCCTCACGAAAAAAACCTTCAAGCTGTTCCCGCAACACAGCCACACTGACACCGCTTCCTTCCAGAATTATTCTCCCCTTCACATTGTTTGTCAGGGCGTACAGCAGATGTTCAACTGTAAGGAGGTCGTGTCTGCGCTTGTGCACTTCCATAAGCGCTGCGTGCAATATGTTTTGTACGTTGTTGCTGAGCATGATTTTACACTTTTTCCATTGTGCATTTCAGGGGAAAACCGGCTTCCTGCGCCTTGCCATACACTAGGTGTATCTTGGCTTCAGCCACTTCACGCGTATATATGCCGCATTGCCCTACACCCTGCTGGTGAACATTCATCATGACGGCTGTGGCCTGTTCAATTGTTTTATGGAATATTGAACGAAGAATGCCAACCACAAAATCCATGCTCGTGTAGTCATCATTGTGCAGCAATACGGCGTAGCGGTCCGGTTCCTTGAGTTTTTTGTCGATTGCTACGCCACCGTCTTCTTCATGTTCAGGTCTGTTGTCCTGATGTAGCCCCATCTCAAACTTCCCGCGCAAGGCCAAGTTTTTTTCGCCAGAAATTGCGCTGCTTCTCATTGAAAACAAAGGAAAGATCAACCGGCATATTGTGCAAGCTTCGCCAGTCCTGATGCAGCACGTGATAATTTTTGGTACTTGCCGTCCACTTGTCAAGGTACAATAGTTCAGCCGCCTGAATGATATTTTCTGGTTCACCTTCTAATTCAAGCGCCGTCATAAACGGCAACACGTCCAGGCACACTTCCACGGTTTCCAGTCGCCATATCTCGCGAATTTTTTCATATCGGGCCGTGGTTGAATATCCCAAATCTTCCAGTACGGAGCGCAAGGACGCGCTGTCGGCCACTTCTGTTTCCAGCTCATCGCGGATTTTAAAATTCTCTCTCTGTTCGGCAGTCAATTTGAGCGTCAGCAGACATCGCGTTTTATCCGGCCATTCCTGCGTGCGTAAACGCAAAAGGCGTTTGCTCCGAAACAGTTCGGCGCCTGGCGTGTCAAAAATCACGTTCCGCTCAAAATGCGCACCGAAAAAATGCGCCTCCTGCGTTTCAAGGGCCGACCGAATGGCGTTGAAATCCACATTCAGGTATTTGCATTCAATTTCCAGTGACATGATTCAACTTCGACGAAAAAGAATGCGTTGCATGGCCGACACGGTGCTGACTCCGTCAGGATGGACAATAGGATTATAACCGAGCCGTTGCGCCTGCGCAAAACGCAAACCATGCTCCGTTACCGGGCGGACCTGGCCGTTCATATCAACCTCCCCCCACAGCACACATTTTTCGGGCAAAGGCACGTCATAATAGGAAGAAAGCACCGCCGTTACCAGCGCCAGATCCATGCCAGGCTCCTGCAAACGGATGCCGCCGCCCACCTTGGCATAAATATCCATCTGGCCGAAATTGAGTTTAAGACGCTTTTCAAGCACTGCCAACAGCAAATGCAGGCGGTTAACGTCAAAACCAAGTGCCGCACGGCGTGGCATGCTTAAAAACGAGCGGGCCACAAGGGCCTGCACTTCCACCGCCAGCGGCCGATGTCCGTCCACGGCCATCACGACCGCTGTGCCCGACAGCGATGCGTCACGCGCGTCCAGAAAAAAGGTGGACGGATCATTCACCACCTGCATGCCGTCCGCGCCCATGCGGAAGACAAACAGTTCCTCATTGGGAGCAAAACGGTTTTTGAGGACCCGCATAAGGCGAAAAGCGTTTCGCCTGTCTCCCTCAAGCGCTATGACCGTGTCCACCGCGTGTTCCAGAAGACGTGGCCCCGCCAGAACGCCGTCCTTGGTGACATGGCCGACAAGCATCAAAGTCGTGGAACTGCGACGACAAGCTTCCAGCAAAGATGTGGCGACAGCACGCACTTGGCTCACATTGCCCGGCAGGCCCTCTGCCACCGGGCTCGCCATTGTCTGGACCGAGTCAAGAACAAGCAGCGCCGGAGATTCCGCGTCAATCGCGCGCAGTACATCTTCCGCCTGTGAAGTGGCCAGGGCCATGAGATTGGGAACAAGCACCCCAAGGCGCTCCGCGCGGGCTCTAATTTGTTGCAGGGATTCTTCACCTGTGGCGTACAGTACAGATCTTCCCTGACTTGCGACAGAACCAGCCACCTGAAGCAAAAGGGTTGACTTGCCTATACCGGGCTCTCCGCCGACAAGAATGGCTGCCCCCGGCACAAGCCCCTTTCCCAGGGCTCTGTCTACGGCCGACAGCCCGCTTGTGTATGGATGACTGGAGTGCTGCACATCCCGCAAAGTCATGGGACGATTTTCTGTCTGAGATCGCCCTGACCGACCGCGCTGCCTGTTTGCGGCGGGAGACAGAAGTACGGCTTCAAGAGTGTTCCAGGCATGGCACCGGGAGCACTGACCGCACCACTGCGATACTTGTGCCTTGCAGGCTGAACAAACATACGTCTCACGAGTTCTACTCATTGAAAATCTTCCACCAGTTCCGGCGGATCTGTAACATGCAGCATTTTTACGTTGGCCAGTCTCATCCTGCGCCAGTTTGCGGCGCAGGACAAGCCGGCGGCGTTTAAAACCCGCTTCCCCTTTTCGTTGTTCGGCGACGTCTGCAAAAAAAGTTCGTGAATTACTTTAGAAAATCATTCGGACAATAGAAAAAGAGTCATTCGTAGAAGCTTCCCTGGGGCCGGTTTCGGCTTGCTGGTATCATCCTTGGTCATCACCTTCTGCAGTAAATGCGTCTGTATCATATTTTCAACTCGCGTAGTTGATTCGGACTATTTTGAATTGGGACAATTACTTTTGTTATTACGGATTACGTTGTTGGCGCGTCGACATTCCAATAAAGGTTCGGGGGATACAAAACGGGTATTGTCCAGCCGAAGGGGCAATGGCCTCACAAAACCGGACGGGGCGATATTCATGCGGATGATGCACCATGCGCCGAGCGGCATGACATGCCCACAGGCCTGACGAAGAATGCCGGCGTACCGTCTGTTCCATATATTTACAGGTCCGGACAGCGTACTCAACAAAGTCAATCGACCCATACTGTATTTTTTCAGCTTTCGCCATACACCAAAACAGTTATACGTCGGCCACGGCCAAAATTTTCCCCTCCCGAACCGATGCAGCATGTAAGGCAGGGAGGCCGAATTCCAAAAGGTAACGGCAATTCCTCCGGCAGCTACACGCAATGCCTCATCCAGGCTGTTTTCAAAGGCCTTCAAATCACTTGCCGCGGCATGAAGAATTACCCAGTCAAAGGCATCGCCCTCAAAGGGCAGATGATCGTCCGCCGCCGCCACGACTTCCGCCCGAAAACCGGCATGTTCCAGAGCCCGATCTCGCAGCCAGACATCATGTTCGGTCGCGGTCACGTCAAAACCACATTCCCAAAGCATGGACAAAAAGTGACCGTCCCCGCAATTCACTTCCAGAAGGCTTTTACCCCGGCGCGGCCAGACTGCGAGGCTGCTTTGCAATAAATTCATACGCGCTTTCAGGCCAAGGCGGCCCGATATTTTCAGCCTACGGCTTTCATTCTGCCCCATGCCTTCCTCCGGTAGCTATATAAAGGATTAAAGCAGAATCCGCACAGTTATGCAATAATCGGAAGGAACAAATAAAACGGCTCCGAAATTCGTCCGATCACGACAGTGACTATAATATCATATCAAGTTATTTATATCAATATTTGAGAGTGGTTACAAATCCCAGTCTAGCGTCGTTGAAGATGACGAGGAAGAAGAACCCGCGTAATCGGCTGAAGGCGAAAAGCCGAAAGCCGAAAAGCCGGATAAAAATAAGGCTGAGGGGCAAGTACAAGAAGCCAAAGCCCAGACGGCGACTGACTTGCCGGAAAAGCCTTTGGAGTAGCATGATTAAGAGGAACGGACACCACCGGCAGGGCGTCCATTCCTCAACTTGAAAAAAGGAGAGAGAGGGGGGGGGTAATCGTTAGCGCTACTTCACATGAAAATCCGGCATAATTTTTCCTCCAGAACAAAAAAGGGCTTACGATGATTTTTGTAACTCCTTTAAATTTCTGGTGGAGCTGGTCAGAATTGAACTGACGGCCTCTTGAATGCCATTCAAGCGCTCTCCCAACTGAGCTACAGCCCCAGCGATTAAATATAATCGCCCGAGTACGCCTGATTTGTCAAGAGACAACACGCAAATTTTCAGAGTAGACGCATGGGGCTGTAATAGTCTGAAATACCCGCATAAATTTTTTGTTTGTTCAGACCCACAAGACAATATTCGCCGCGCTTGTGATTTCATGCCTTGTCCAGAAACCGCGGCCGGTTTTTATTGGCCAGTTCAGACATAGACAAGCTGTTCAGGCTTGTCGTTTTCATCCTCAAATTCGCGCATCCGTCGCACGTCCGGGGCTTCAATCCCGGCTGTACCAGGACTTCCACTTGCAGTATGGCGCAGATGCTCCCATGATCCCGGCAGATATCCTTGACGGCAATGCCGCCTTCCACCCAACGTTTCCACTTTTCAATGACTCTATTGTACGGGGACTTTACAACATCCAATAAGACAGAGTTAAATCTGTCGTCGATATTTTTTGAGAGATGACCAATGGGAGCGGATAAAGGACGCATTGCCGGGGAAGTCTGAAGATCCTGGCGGAACATGTGCCGATAATCATTTATTTGTAAAAGCTTGTAATGTGGACAGCAAAGACTGGAGCGCCTTGGCGATATTTGTCATATGAGTCAGATGCTCTTGGAAATCCGATGAAGTTTATTTTGACTGGTGGGGAATAAGCTGATTGCTTACAGAAACTGCCCTTTGAAGACCATGCTTGATGACGTAAGTTTTCCACTTGTCACCTCCATGTCGCCTACTCGCGAAATACCATGTGAAAGCGGAAAACACGGATGAATACGTTCATGTTGTTCGACGGAAAGATAAAAAAGACTGCTCATATGGCATCTCCAGACGCAGAGATAGCCCATATTCATAATTTGTGCAATTAATGAGTCTTGAAGTCCAGCTAGCTGATTCAAGCTGGTTGTGTTTTTTGACATTGATGCTGGTGATTCTAGCATCAAGAGGGCATATGATGGTCAAGGTTCGTCAAGTTCAAACTAACACACTACCCGGTTTTGACCTGTTCTTCAAAATACGCAATGGTTTTTTCAAGGCCTTCTCGTAGTGGCACGGATGGCTCCCAGCCAAGTTTTTCGCGCGCGAGGGAAATATTCGGCCGGCGCTGTTTAGGATCGTCGCGCGGCAAGGGCTTGCAGACAAGGGAAGAACGGCTGCCGGTGAGTTCGAGCACCTGTTCCGCCAGTTCCCTTATGGAAAATTCACCGGGATTGCCCATATTCACTGGACCGACAAAGTCTTCCGGCGAAGCCATAAAACGCGTCATGCACGTGACGAGGTCATCTACATAGCAGAAAGAACGGGTCTGGTTGCCGTCGCCATAGATAGTGACAGGTTCGTTCTTGAGGGCCTGAATGATGAAGTTGGAAACCACGCGGCCGTCGTTCGGGTGCATCTTCGGCCCGTAGGTGTTGAAAATGCGGCCAACCTTCACGGGCAGCCCGCTTTGCCGCCAATAGGCGAACAGCAGCGCCTCCGCGCAACGCTTGCCTTCGTCATAGCAGGAACGTATGCCGTTGGGATTGACATGGCCCCAGTAGTCCTCGGTCTGCGGATGCACTTCCGGCTCTCCGTAAACTTCGCTGGTGGATGCCTGGTAAATACGCGCCCTGAGGCGTTTGGCGAGCCCCAGCATATTGATGGCCCCGTGCACGCATGTTTTGATGGTCTGTACCGGATCCTGCTGATAGTGGACAGGTGATGCCGGACACGCCAGATTATATATTTCGTCGACTTCCACATAGAGTGGAAAAGTGACGTCGTGGCGGATGAGTTCGAAGCGCCTGTTGTCCATGAGGTGTTCCACATTGGCGCGGGAGCTGGAAAAGAAATTGTCCACACACAGGACTTCATGCCCCATGTCAAGCAGGCGTTCACACAGATGGGAGCCAAGAAATCCCGATCCACCGGTCACAAGAACACGTTTTCTCAGGTGCATATTTTCTCCCTGTAACTTTCCGGAGCATAATCCATGGTGCGCTGCACAGGGGTGAAGCCCGCCGTCAGGACAATTTTGTGTATTTCTTCACGGGAGAGGCGGTATAACACTCCAGCCGCAGCCACCACGTTTTCTTCAATCATCAGGGAACCGAAGTCATTAGCGCCGTAAAAGAGCGCCAGTTGCGCCACCTGTGGCCCCATCGTCACCCAGGATGCCTGAATGTTCGACACATTGTCGAGGACCAGACGAGAAATGGCGAGTATCCTAAGATAGGCCGGCGCCGGCAGGGGGATTCTGGGTATTCTGGTATTGCCCGGCTGAAACGTCCAGGGAATAAAGGCCGTAAATCCATGCGTGCGATCCTGCAATGCACGCACGGCAAGAAGATGGTCCAGCCGGTTAGATGGGGTTTCTTCATGGCCGAACATCATAGTTGCAGTAGTGCGCAGCCCGAGAGTGTGCGCTTCTTCCATGACAAAAAGCCATTCATCGGCGGAGCATTTGTTGGGAGAAACCACGGCCCTGACATCGTTGTGCAGGATTTCCGCGCCGCCGCCCGGCAGAGAATGCAAACCGGCCGCCATGAGACGCGCGAGGACGTTTTTTACCGGGAGACTAAATTTTTTGGACCAGAAAAAAATCTCCGGCGGAGAAAAGGCGTGAATATGCAGGGTGGGCCATGTTTCGCGCAACCAGCGCAGCAGGTCTTCATACCATTCTAGCGGCAGACCGGGATGGTGCCCGCCTTGCAGCAGAATCTGCGTACCGCCGAGGCGTAATGTTTCTTCCACCTTACGCGCTATTTCTTCCCTGCTGATCACATAGGCCCCGGGGCTTTCCGGGGGAAGGAAAAACGCGCAAAAGCGGCAACCACACACACACACATTGGAGTAGTTGATATTGCGGTCCCCGACATAGGTTACCACCGGGTCGGGATGCAGACGCAGGCGCGCGGCGTGGGCAAGGGTCGCCAGGGTGTGCAGGCTTGCCCTGAAGTACAGAATTTCCGCAGCAGCGCGGTCAAGGCGCTCACCGCGCCGCGCCGATTTCGCCGCTTTGCGCACGTCAGGGTTTTCTTCAAAAGCGCTGTGCGCCGGTTCAAAGTACACGGCGCGCCTCCACAGCGGCTCTCGCTGCGGCCTCTGCGGCATTCGGGGCCAGACTTTCAAATAAGGCGTTGCGCCGTACCGGTCTGAAACCAGAATTACGTATCATTTCTTCCAATTCCACGATAGTCATCCCCCGGGAAGATTCAGCTCCGGCCATATGCCCGATGTGCTCCTCAATGATTGTTCCGTCCAGGTCGTCCGCGCCGAACCAAAGGGCCGTCTGCGCGGATTTCGGCCCCATCATTATCCAGTAGGCCTTGATATGGGGGATATTGTCCAGCATCAGCCGAGAAACAGCCACTGTGCGCAGTTGATCAAGGCCGCACTGGGGGCCGGATTTCTCCTTCGGCAGTTTGAGGGCGTTATTTTTCGTTAAAAATGGCAAGGGGATGAAACAGGTAAAACCGCCGCTTTCGTCCTGCTGTTCGCGCAGGCGGCAGAGATGATCCACCCGGTTGGCGTATGTTTCCAGGTGGCCGAAAAGCATGGTGCAGTTGGTTTTTATACCTAGGGAATGGGCTTCAGCCGAGATGCGTAGCCAGGTTGCGGAGTCCGCCTTGTGCGGGCAAATTTGCGCACGCACGGCTTCATCAAAAATTTCGGCGCCGCCGCCAGTCATCATGACAAGCCCGGCTGCCTTGAGACGCCGGAGCACTTCAAGGGTGCTCATGCCCCCAAGGTCGGCAAAATGCGCGATTTCCACCGGCGTAAAGGCTTTTACCGGCAGTTGCGGGTTGTATTCGCGCACGGCACTGAAAACATCTTCAAACCAGACCAGGGGCAAGGTGGGGTGACAGCCGCCCACGAAGTGCATTTCGTCTAGGTGTATCGGACTTTGGTCCGCCGCGTGCAGACGCGAGAGGATGTCCTCTCTGCTCAGGACAAATGCTCCTGGATCACTTTCCCTGTCGCGGCGAAAGGCGCAGAAGACGCAGCCGTTGACACAGATGTTGGTATAATTGATTTGCCGATTGACGACATAAAAAACCGCGTTCCGATGTAGGCGCACGCGCGTATGCATGGCCAGCGCCCCTACGGCCGTGACGTCCGGGCAGGCGAAGAGCGTGAGACCGTCGTCAAAGCTCAGTCGCCGACCGGAGCGCACCTTGTCGTATATGGACGAAAGACCTAGTTTGTCATAATATGTCGCGTCAAGCATTTACAAAATTCCGTATTGCGGTACAGATAAAAAAGCAACGCCATGTTGAAACAGAATAATTTTAACAATATGCCATAGCGAAGTTTTTTGCAATGGAAAAGAGCGAATGTGTTAGTTTGAAATTGACGTTATCTCTTTCTGGCTGATCCTTATGTACAAAAACTCATCCGCCGCAAAGCCAGAGATATAGTAGGGCATTACTGGTTCACCCAAACTGGACTGGGAAGACATTGAATGGTTATCACCCACCGACTCGCTTGCCTTATCCCGGCACGCAGACCAAATGCCCAACTGATATCAAACCGTCAGCTTGTCACGGAAGAGTATGCGGAAATCGTACGGTCGACGCAATGAAACCTAGATTGCCGGATACCTATGCCCGCGCTGCACGGACTGCTCAGCATGGGGCTGAATCTAAGCGGGGGATGCCCTGCCCCATACCGGAAGAACACGGACGGGAGCGGCAGATTCCGCATGCGTATAACAGGAGATGCAACTCCGACACCTCGGAGACGAAGAGCAATACTGTCGAATTATATTTGATCAGCGTTCTTCAGTCGGTTAACAACTTCGGCATAAAGATCAAAGTGTTGGGTGATGGCTTCCTCTTCGGTCACACTGGCTCCGCTGACGTACAGCGTGGCGGCTGCCTGTGTAATGGATGCCGCAACAATGAGCTTCTTGTCGTAGTCCACCGGCATCTGAACGGTGATCCTCTGGGGCATATCCTTAACTTCCTGAGAGAATATGGCCTTCTCGTCAACTATCTCTAGACTATGTCTGTTCTGGCGCTACCACGACTACCAGTACCAATCTTTCTGAACTTCCGGCAGAATAGATGTTTCGGAGCTTTTATCATCAGGGAATATTTGGGGCGGCTTGCGGGAAATATTCTTTTTCGGCACTGGCTTCGGACAATAATTGTTCCCAATCAACGGCGAAATCCAGCAGTACCAGGATGTTATGCGGCGCGCGGCGCCCCTATCTGCCTAATCATCGCTCGTCGGTGATCGACGTGCGACGCGTGTTGGACAGCTTCGCGTTCATTAGGTAGTGAAGGCATTTATCTCCCCGCCGGGAGAATCCGTCGTCGTGTTGGCGGCTTCCGAAAAGCAACCTGTAGCGCACAGAGCAAAACACAGTATTGCCGTTACTCCGCAGTAAAAAATTACAATGCGTTAACGGCATCCTCAAGATGCCGCAACCAGATTTTCGTAAAACCCGCGTATTCCTCCATCCCTTTCAGCACGGAAACACAGACCCTGCCAGCAGCTTCAATGTCCACCAGCATACCTGCAGGGCGTGACGCCTTACTACGGAAAGTAAGGGCATTAGCCAGAGCCTGAAAGAAAGCCTCGGTGGCGCGCGCCGTGCCCTATCAACACCACGACCCATCAACAGATGGTTTGCAAGGGCTGCATGGCGATTTTGTTTTCAAAACGCTCAAAAGCAAACCACTACGAGGACTTGACGGCGGAGTCGCTTTTTTGCTTGGCGCTTCCGCAATATAATCGACGTGTAGATCCAACGCACTCCGTAAAAACGAACGCGCACGAGCTCGTTAAACTTTTTCAGGAAAATTTGCCCTTGGGGATTACTTGCGCCAAAGGCCACCAGAAGAATCGTGTGTTTAATTCCTTAGCTCAATGCCCTGTAATTCCATATTTTTTCAATTTGTATTGCAGGAGACTCTTGGAAATTCCCAAGTATTCCGCTGTCTTTACCTGCACCAGATCGGCGCGCACCAAGGCGCGGCGGATGAGAGCCGCTTCAATTTTTGCCAGGGTGTCGGCAAGGTCCAACTGCACCGGCAGTAAATCCACAGCGCTTTTGAACTGCGCATCCTCGTCGCGGATGTCCGGCGGCAGATCATCCACTCCGATAATAGCTCCCGACACCAGCACAAGGCAGCTTTCCACCACATTTTCAAGCTGGCGTATATTCCCCGGCCATTCGTAGCCCGTCAGATAATTCAGCGCCTCGGAGGCGAAGGATTTTGGTGGCATGTTGTTTTCCGCCGTGACTTTCTCCACAAAGTGCGCCACCAGCAGGGAAATGTCCTCGCGTCGCTCACGCAGAGGGGGCAGAGGAATCTGCACCACGTTCAGACGGTAAAATAGGTCGTCCCGAAAGAGACCTTTTTCCACAAGAGCCGCCAAGTCCTTGTTGGTGGCGGTGACAACGCGGATGTCCACCTCAACAGGCTCACTTCCGCCCACGCGTTCAAAACGTCGTTCCTGAAGCACACGCAGGAGTTTTATCTGCAAATCCGGCGTCAGTTCACCCACTTCATCCAAAAAAAGCGTTCCGCCGTCCGCCTGCTCAAAACGTCCCCTGCGCATGGCTACCGCCCCGGTAAAGGATCCTTTTTCGTGGCCGAAAAGCTCGCTTTCCAGAACACCGAGATTCAGCGCCATGCAGTTTACAGAAACAAAGGGTTTGTCCTTGCGCGGACTTGTATAATGAACGGCGCGAGCCACAAGCTCCTTGCCCGTGCCGGATTCCCCGGTGATGAGCACGGTTGCGCGGCTCGGAGCGGCCCGGCCAACCATAACAAGCACATCACGTATGGCGCGGCTGCACCCCACAATCTGATGCACGCCGTACTTGTCTTGCATGGCCTCCTGCAAAAGACGGTACTGCCTGTGGGCCTGCGCTAGTTCTACCGCGTTGTGGACAGAAAGCAAAAGCTCTTCGTTGGAAAAGGGCTTTGTGATATAATTAAAGGCCCCGTATTTCATCACCTCCACGGCGCTTTCAATGGAGCCGAAGGCCGTCATAATGAGCACGGGGATATAAGGCCAGTTTTTCTTGACCCGCTGCAAAACCTCCTGCCCGGAAACTCTGGGCATTTTCATGTCCGTCACGACAACGTCCACCTCGCTTTCGCTCAAAAACGCCAGCGCTGTTTCCGGATCGTTGACGGCGGTTACAGTGTATCCCCCGTCCTCCAGCAGTGTTTGCAATACCAGAAGATAGTTTTTTTCGTCATCTATAACAAGAATACGCGACCGTTCACTCATTCAGTGACTCCACTGCCACGGCGGCGTAACCATCGGCACGCTCCAGAGGCCACGTTTATTAACAACAACCTGATATCCCTGAATATACTAACGGAGACAAAAAAAACAGCACTGCGCGCGGTTGGCCCAAACAAAAACCTCAGCGAGAATTTATCGAATCGGCGTCACGCTATACCAAGACGTACAAATCACTCCTCTGCCCCGTCCATGGGAACAGGCTCCACGTTAACTTCGGCTCCGACGAGAAGTTTGTCGCACAACCATGACAAGACTTCAAGCCCGAAAGGCTGGCCGGATACGGACACCTCCACGCGAACGACAAACCGATCTGCGCCATGGTTCAGCGTAATCGCATACAGGTACATAATATACCAATAAAAAAACGTGCGGACAACCATCAATGAGGGGTATACCTACAATTAAGGCCTTATCCATAACCTAGTGTCTAGTTGGTAAAAATTCTGGAGGGTATTAACAATAGAATAATTTTGTGATATTCTTTCTCCAATAAATCAAGGAGAAAGTATGCCCGGAAGCCACAGAATATGGTTCAAGGTTGTCAAAAACGGCTGTCATCTTGGAAGGAAAAGACATCTCTGTAAAGAATGCGGATCCAGTTCACGCGAACCACGCCAAGAGGGCGCCAGGCCACGGAAAAAACCACTGCTGTCCCGCTGCACATCTTGGGGCTTTCACTGAATTGCATCGCTCGAACACTCAAGGTTTCAACACCAGCTGTATTGCGTTGGGTGAGACTCTTCGCGGCCGCCACTGCGAATAATGTTCCGGGACGAAACAAAATTTGGCAGGATCAGCGGGGGCATGCCGCTCCGGCCTGGAAGCCGGAGCCTAATGGTGCTGGTCTGTGTTTTTGGCGCCGTGAGCCCGCAAGACGAACACCATGATAGCCTGATGCTGCCTTGGAAATACGGAAGCTATATCCCTTTTTTTGGCAGAGGTCAGCCGAC
>JAITNF010000050.1 GCA_031290615.1 Desulfovibrio sp.
CAGGAAATTCTTGGTTCGCACCATGCCAAGGTCGCATTCAAGCTTGATATCGAACGTCGTATTTTGCTTGAACCGGAAATTGATTTGGAAACTGTCTGTGCACGACGGCCGGACCCCGACGCCGTAACCGAGACAGCCACTCAACCCTGATTTACTTATGGGCAAGAAAAAAAAGATACGCTCAGCCTTGATTTAAGGCATCCTTTTTATTTTTCGCGACCCAACTATAGATTAAGGCCATTCTTTTGTTATACGGGCATTCTGACGCGTTACATGGGCATAGGGCGTCTTCATCATTATATCCGATACACTTTCATAACTTCATCAACCAAATGGTTGATTACCTTGACGGCATTTTTAGGCTGGCTTTCACCTTGACATGATACTAAAAAGAGATACTATTAAGACAAGTAAGAGGTTAACTGGTGAACAATAAACAGAAGAAGACGCTTGTGGCGTTATTCGGCTCTCCGCCGCCAAGGGACATGCCGTGGGAGGACTTGGAGTCCTTGCTGAAGGCTGCGGGTGCGGTGATGACGGAAGGCGACGGCTCTCGCGTCAAATTCGACATGAACGGGGTGACGGTGGCGTTTCATAGGCCGCATAAGCCGAAAACGGTGCGAAGCTATCAGGTGCAGATTGCCTGTGAATTTCTGGAATGCATTGGAGTAAAACCATGAAGAGTACCAATAACGTCATGTCCCACAAGGGCTATGTCGGAACTGTGGAGTACAGCGAAGATGATGCCTGTCTGTTCGGCCGTATCGTCGGGATACGCGACATCATCAGCTATGAGGGTGAAAGCGTGACTGAAATTCGCAAAACATTTGTGGAAGCCGTAGAGGATTATCTGCGGCACTGCGCCCAAACCGGCAAGGAACCGAACAAACCCTACTCCGGCAAGTTCGTTCTCCGGGTTGACCCCGCGCTGCACGCCCATCTCGCCGTCAAGGCCCAGGCAAACAACATGAGCCTCAATCAGTTTGCCGCCGAGGTTTTGGCACAGGCATAATTTCCCCCAAAAGTAGCGCCCCGGTAAAGGCGCGAACCGCCCCCCTTTGGCCTGCAATGCGGTGAAATAGCTTAGTGCTCCAAGAATTTTTCAAAAATGTTTTTTTCCTGCTGCTTTTGTTGCCCCACGCGCTGAATTGATGATGGAGTAAGTCCGAATTCGGCAAACCACATCCTTAATTCTTTCTGTATATCCCGCAGCAGCTTGACTTTGGGATTTGTCTTGACCTCAACAGACCCGCGTGCCGTCTCTGTTTCCAGTGTCCATCCCTCGGCGGCAACTTCCGCCTGCAACTGCTCCATATCGGCCCACAGAAGCGCCATCAGGCTCATGCCATGCGCAAAGGTAGCGCTGTCGTTGCCCATTTCGGCGATGATTTTTTGAAACAACGTGAATGACTCAGCCGCTTTTTCTTGACACATGATTATTGGTTGTGCCGTGGCAACATCGGGTAAAGGCTCCGGCGCGTTGTTTTTTCGCCTGCTCTCCCGGAGCGTGCCTTTTAGTTTTTTAAGCGATTCGGGTAACGGTTTCTTCCCGCTTCCGCGCTTTTTTTGGGTGCTGCTCATTTCCGTCCGTGCAAGCGCTCGTGACAATCCCGGCAGAGCGGCACAAGATTGTCAGGCGCGTTGTTGTATTGATCCCCGTCGGCATGGTGGACGACTGTCGCCGCCCGATATAATCCCTGGCCATTACATTGACGACAGAGTGGAGTGGATTTTAAAACTTGCAATCTTTTCTTCCCCCATCCCGCGCCATATCCGCGCTGCTGTCTGGTAGCTCCACCGCCCCATCGGCCGCGAGCCTCGACGGCAGTCTCCTGGTGGGTATCGCAATATCTATTGCGGTTGTCCGTGATAGCTACGCACCCTGGCTTCTGGCACTGCCAGAGTGTTGTTGGCTGACCATTTGACATTTCAATTTCCATTCTTCTGCGGAAAGTTTTTCAGAGCCAGAGGAATTCCCCGCGTGTTTCATATACGGATGCGGCATTTTCAATCAGGCTGGCCCTCGACAAGGCCATGAGCGTGGCAACAGGCCCGTCTATTTTAAGATTCCCTTTTTCTTTTGTTGGATAGTATTTTTTGTTCGCGGCGTTTTTCAGAATGACATTGGAGAATTGCCAGCGCAGGAAGCTGTTTCCGTCCCACAAAAGATTCCCGGACATGTACGCTTCTTCAAATATTTTCATAGGCTCAGACATGAAATTTGGGGTCTGCAACATCTCGATACACGGGAAAGAGACGACGTTTTGTGCTTCCTCAATAAAACGCGTAGCTTCATAGGGATCGTAAACAAGTTCTTTTACATTGTAAGTCTTGGCTATTTCTTGCAAGTCCTGCATCACATAGCCGAGGTCAATCCGGTGCCCCGGCGTTGATTTCAAAAATCCCTGGGCTTCCCAAGCGCGATAATGTCCGTTTTCAGACAATTCTACAGTTTCTGAAGGCAGATAAAATTTGCCGAAAATGGCGTATCTGCCACCGGTGAACTGGCTAAAGCTGTTTTCTTCCGGAAGTCGGAAAACAAGCATCATGGCCGTCAAGTCTATACGTGATGCCAAATCCAGACCTACCCAACACGGACAGTCCTTGAACTTGTCAGGGGTGATTGTGGCGTCAATGCACTCGTCCAGTTTAACCATGTTGATCCACGAAATTGCGGCGTTGCTCCAGATGTTGAGATGCTTGCACTTGTTGATGTTCTGTTTGTGTGCAAGCTGCATGGCGTCACGGTATTTGGAGCGCAGATCGTCTTCAAGGCAACTGATTCCGAAGTTCGGATTTGCCTTCTTCCAAACCGCGAAGTCTTTCCAGTCATCATCCTTGTCAATGGTATAGATGAG
>JAITNF010000062.1 GCA_031290615.1 Desulfovibrio sp.
TTTAGGCGTACCGCTACCAGGTATGACAAGTCAAACATAATGTTTTGGTTGTGGTGTTTATTTTGATTGTGACAGAACTGAGAAATATGTGATGATAACTATTGAAATTTTTGGATAAAGGATATTTACCATGACTATATACAATATACAATTATGTTTATTTTGTACGATTTAGATAATCTTGATCAAGATTATCTGATTTTGCTTAATAAGATATATAAAATAAGCAAGGTTCCGCTATATTCTATCATGTTCTATATTTAAATCCAAATCCGCATTGTGTATTCCCGCCGCGCGGAAATAGTATAGCCCATATTAATAATTTGTGCAATTAATGAGTCCTAAGCCCAGGCCCTGTGAGCGGTTACGATTTCTGGAGGAAAATCACTCAAAGCTGCGATGAATTTATTCCAAACCTCCTCCGTAGTGTTGAACTTCTTGGATCATTCTAATTGCCGTCATGCTACTCCGCATACAGCATAGTTTGAAGTTGTTCCACTCTGCGAGAGTTCATCCGCGCCGCCGAATTTGTCAATAATATCATTTACGTTGCTGTGTTGAGAAATGGGAGGAAATTTCAGCACATCCGGCAAGGTGAAGTTCGCCGCTTGCGGCGTATTTTTCCAGCAGGGCGTCCAGAATTTCGCGAACCTCCGGGCCATACGCGCTGAAGAATGCGGCCCGTTCTTTTTTCACACGGTCGGCGCGCTGGCGGCTGGTGAACCAGGCGCGTTGAAGGCTAGAGGACAGAGCAGGTCAAAGGGAGCGGCTTCCGCCCTACCCGCCACGCCTGTTCGGCAACGATTGAGAATTCAATGCCGCGCTCGGCAAGCTGCCGGATAATACCTACACGCTGGCGCAGGTCATACGGACCGATGCAAAGCGTACGCACTTTTTCGGCTATATAGTCGGTGAGCTTGACGACTCAGAGTTCGTCGGCATCAAGCTCGTGGTTGAGTTTCGGCGACAATTTCCACTTCCACCTGTCCGCCGTCAAAGTAATATTTTCGTGGAAGCCGGGGGGCACAATGTCGGAAGATGGGAAAGAATCGCCGTAGGGCGCGGAGGGATTCACACAGCACGGCAACGGATTCTGTATTCTGTTCATCGTATGCGTCCACGGTCAATGTCTCGGTCTGCGCGGCAAAGGCGGGAGCTCCGTCAAAGTCCCGAATCGGCAAAGTTACGCGTACCCGTGCCTGTGTAATTGAGTATATGGAGCGGCAGCCGTAATTGCGGCAGCCGTAATTGGGGTATTATCGGACAAGATCGGTGTTCAGATTGCCGAGCGTTGTGCGCATTTCCGAGGCATGTTCCTGAGCAACACAAACAACACAAAAGACTATAGTCTTGTCGAACTGGTTGGTCTTTTTCAAAAAATCGGTAAGGTTCCGGGGCCGGCTTGCGGTGGCTTATTGCGTGATGATGCGATACACGCGATAGGAATCAAGAAATCCGTCCTCAATTCCCTGACGAGAGGCTGTACTGACGAGATTGCCAAAATACTAGTAAGTATCGCGGTTTTCGTCGCGCAAGTGGCGGTCATGCCAAGTTGGTTATGCGGGAGAGAAGTATTCGAAGATTTCGGCGTAATCCCTGGCCTGTTGCAAACAGTCGGCGGTGGGGTGAGCTTCTGACTTGGCCTCGACAACGGCAATGGGAACATCGCGGGATAACACAGAATATAGTTGCGCGGCTGCCGTGTACGATGGATGCGACCCATCCGTGATGGATGGATTGGATGGATGTTGACCGATCTACCAGCCGGCGGCCTGTAAAGCGAATCTGTGTTCGGCAGGTGTCGACTTCGGTCGGAATGGGTCAATTCTTAAGTCTCACAGCCATATTTGTCATGGCGCAAGCTGTGCTGTATGGAAGCCTGCATTGGCCATATACGGCAGAGATTATCATTCTCGACCTTCGGGACGATCTTGTGTTATTTGACGGCGAGATTATGCCCATAAAAAACCTCACCGGGGAAGAGTTGGAAAAATTCCGCGACGAAGGGGAGACTGCATTTCGGAACTGACGCATATCCTTAGACTATGTACATTACGACGTGCAGAACTACCTGAATTCATGACAATGTGGTGAAAAATGCGTTGCGCAGCTCGCGCAAGCGCGAGAATTACTACTTGACCGCACGCCGGTGTGGATGTATATTATCTTTTCAGGGGCCCATAGCTCAATTGGCAGAGCTTCCGGCTCATAACCGGCTGGTTCCAGGTTCAAGTCCTGGTGGGCCTACCAAATATCTTTCCTTTATGGCACGACACACACAAGACAAAATGGACAAGCAGAGCTCTTGCGCCTGTGGTCACAAAGCATGTGTCCTGCATCAAGGAGCCTAAGGCCTTAGCCTCTCTTTTACGGACATAGACGATTATTCCGGGCGCGGCTTTGCGCATAGATCCCTATGTTTTTGTTCGCCCGAAAGAATTACGTTTCGCTGAATGGGCAGAATTGGACGGAGAACAGTGCCATGAATATCACCAATCAGGTCACGGAAGCGGGGGACGAGTCTAGCTGCACAAGTCGGAAGGCCGAACGATGAGCATGCATATCGCGCACCGCCGCAAGATGGCAGACCACGATTGCTGAGAACTACGCCGTCTCAGTTCATCAGTTTATGTACTGCTCTAAATGTTTATTTCCGATATTAAGCTATACCTTCAGTGGGTTATCCTCAAGTACAGCCAACATTTTCTTTACCTAGCAGCTAAATTCATCTTTAATTTAAAAAATAGAGGTACCTCTATTTTTTCTTGACTCCACCGAGATTGCCCCTTATATCTCAATTCAAGAGGTACATCTTATTAATCACGAAGAGAATCATATGTTTGATTTTTTAACAAAAAATCACCGTTCAGGGCATCATCATTTTGGACATCGCCACTCATCGGAGCATGATCACGGCTTCGGAGTATCAAGGCTACACCAATGGCTGCATCGGCATGCCGACGGCATACGGCATGTTCAGACTCTGGAAATGAATCCAGCCCAATGCCCTCACTGCGACAGGCACTGCCCTTTGTCCGCTCCCAAGTGCGGCCAGGGAAAAGCATTTGCTTTACAATATTATACAGAACAAATTAAGGAATTAATATGAACGAAAACAATGCCACACCTGATACAACGGTGCATAATGAAACGCTGACGGTGCTTTTTCATCACGCTGTCAAAATCATGGTTCGCATATACCATCACCAGGGACATGCCGAGCATGCGCAGACGCATATCCTTGCCATATTGAAAGCCCATGGGTCTATAAATCAACGGGAGTTGTTGGAAATGCTCAATGTCCGCTCAACTTCTTTAAGTGAGCTTTTAGACAAACTTGAACACCGGGGTTTCATCACGCGCGCGCGCGACGAGCGGGACAAACGTAACTTTATCATTACGGCCACGGAACAAGGCAAGGCCACTACGGAAGGTCATGAGGACGCACGGCAAAAAAACGCGGATGCCCTCTTTGCCTCTCTCTCTGACGAAGACCGACAAAAATTAGGAGAACTTCTGGGCAAGCTTGTCAACGCTTGGAGGAAAAAATTCTCTGGGCATGATTCAAAACATGAATGCGGCCACAATCACCACAGGCCCTGGCATGAACATGAATGCGGGCATGAACATCATATCAGTGCGTTCCGCCCTTGACTAAGATGAAGTAAACCGCCAACCAGCGCCCGTAGCAATGCGGGCGCTATCGCTCCTTACACTATTTTCTTCAACTTTCCATTTTACCCGGAGCAGCCCAATGTTGCTTGCCAAAAATTGTAACCCCATTCCTCAAGTTTTGGAGAATGAGAATTACAAGGTGCATGATTTTTTCCTGAAAATCCCCATTGCGAAAATGGTTAATACCTAATTATCCAACAGAAGAGGCGATAGCAATCTCCACTCCCTTAAATTTTCCCCCTCCCCATATCACGTCCAAAGATGCGCAAAATCACCTAACGATATCCAGAAATATTTGGGATATCTCTTGGGGTATTTTTTCTTTAATTAAAAATTCATTATAAATTTAAAATATATATTAATATTAATCTAGCTCTGGCACGGCATTGACTTTGTCGTAAGCCGCCAGAATACGTCCAACGGACTCAAGGCCGCGCTTCTGTTCCTGAGCCTTTTACACTTCAAGACGCGCAACCTTTGCGGCCAATTTCCGGACTTCGGCTTGCAGATTTTCCTTTTGCGCGGCCACATGATTTTTAACCGCCAACGCCTTGGTCTGCTGTGCAATAATGTACCGCGCCTGCTTCAAGGCATCTTTGTTAGTTGAACATGGAAGCTGCGGGCAGCATAGGCTGTTCAGCCAGTTCCTTTTTCGCCTCCTGAGCCCTGACGCTCATAAGACAGCACACATTCACGCATGGCCACTTCTGTCCTGTTCCAGCACGGCGTTCATACCCTACTCCTCCAGGTGCATGGAACTGATCATTTCTTGCTGCTGTTTGAACTCATTGCGGCAATTCCGTTTGCAGTTTTTTCAGGTTTTCCCTCGGATATCTTTAAAATTCGTTGACGGGTACGCTAGATCACATCGCAGTCATTTCATAATGGAGACGCTACTTCGCCGTTGATAAATTTGTGCCAGAAGACGTGGATGTTTCCACGTGCCAAAAAATTCATTGAAATATTATTTAGATTCGCGTCCGATTATTCACTCAGAATATAAGGGAAAAAATAAATTTTATGAAAAAGATCCAATTTGGTGCTTCAAATTTGTTGGAACTATCAAGAAAGAAAGTTCCAAAATTTTGCAATAGCATTATTATATTTTATGGCAATCAATTAAGAAGACGCATATCTAAAATTTTTTGTGTATTGCCAGGTAATGGATTGTCTTCTAAAAAAATGTTCTTTCGTTTCCTTAAGTCATTACCTGATGAAGACAAATTTGGGGGTCAGGCATTAGGTACTTATAATAAACAAATCTGCTTTGAAAATTATTCTTCTGAACCAATTTTCCGTGATTATTTTAAAAAATGGTTTAACTCTCAGGAACTATATTGGGAAAATAACTGTAATAGATTGATTAAACGCTGGATAAAAGATCATGCTGAGCTAGTAAAAATTTTTCAAAAAGATTTTAAGGACGTTTTTGGGCATGTTCAAAAAAAGCTAAGTAATTCTTGTTGCATTGTCAGCGTAACAATTACTATGTAATAATTTGTAATTTAGAGTTTTAATGATTTTGGCGCTACTTTTGCATTTCTCTTAACTCCTGCTCTTATTGGCTTCCAGCAGCAGCTTCGGCAACGCGATGCCGGAGCTACTTTTATTTTTGTCACTGTCAACCGGTCTATTCTGTAGTGGGAAGCAGATGATGCAAAAACTCAAAATGCACTCCCCGGACATAACCTAGGACAATATCGCCCGCATCCGCGAACTGTTCCCCAACTGCGTTACCGAAGCTCGTGACGCAGAAAAAATAAGGCTTGCTGTAGATTTTGACCTATTACGACAAAATCTTTCCGCCTCACTGGTAGAAGGCCCTCAGAAACGCTACCGCCTTGACTGACCGGGAAAGAAGGAGACTTTTCTCACGGCCAACGCACCCATTGCCAAAATCTTGCGCCCCTGCCGGGAAGAAAGCGTAGATGTTGGCACTATCGAGAACTTGTACATTGAGGGAGACAACCTTGACGCGCTCAAGCTGCTTCAGGAGTCTTACCTCGGCAAGATCAAGATGATTTATTATGAGTTCTATTTGATTATGATCATCTCTTCCTACTTGCGCTGCGTCAAAAAAATGCGTACCAGACTGACAGAACAAACTGTCGACAAATTTTTCAACGCGCCCTGTGAGCTTACCGGAACTTTCCGGACAAAACGCCGCATTCTCCACGGAGGCTGTCATGCAAGACACTTTTGACAAGACGCCTGTTCTGCCGGGTGTAAAACCTGTGCTGGAGCTGCTTTCGCGCGATCCCGGACGCATAGACCTTGTTTACTGCAAAAAAGGTCTACGCAGTCACGAGGCGCTGGAGGCTCAAAAGCTGTGTCGTCAGAACGGCCTGCGCTTCACCCTGGTGGAGCAGGCGGTTCTGGACCATATGTGCCGCGACGCCCGGCGAGGAAAAACTGCCGTAGCTCATCAGGGTCTTGTGGCGCGTCTGACTCCGAGCGCCTATTGCAGACTTGACGAAATGCTCTCCTCCGTCACAGACGCGCCGCTGCCCCTGGCACTGGCTCTTGATCAAGTGCAGGACCCCGGCAATGTCGGATCCCTTGCCCGCACTCTCTACGCCCTAGGCGGTGCGGGCATCATTCTGCCCCTACACAACAGCGCCCATCTTGGCCCGGCTGCGCATAAAGCCGCAGCTGGAGCCTTGGAACATATGCCACTAGCGCGGGTGGCAAACCTCGGGCACGCCCTGGACAAGGCCGAGGAAAGGGGCTTTGTCATTTACGGAACCGGCTGCGGAGAAAAATCCGTTGGCCAGTTCACGCGTAACGCCTTTGCCGAACATCTGCGCCTGCCCGCTGTGCTGGCATTCGGCAATGAGCAGAAAGGTTTGCGTCCCGGTGTTGCGAAACGTTGCACCTGCCTGTTGCACATTCCAACGGCGCGAGACTTTGACTCTTTCAATGTTGCCCAAGCCGGAGCCATACTGCTTGGCCTTGCCGCCGCACGACACGCGAACCGCACATAGACCTCTTGTTGTCTCTTTCGACAGTACCCAAAAACAATAGGGCATTGCGGTTCCCGTTGTTGTTCAGACTTTTCATACTATTGTCCTGGAAAGAAGATCAGTCATGATTGACCCTTGACGGCACTTGACGTATTTTTGCCCAAGCGGAAACATTATTTGCAAAAAAAAACAGACAGGCAACACGGAGCACCGCATGGCAGCAAACAGTGAAGACAAGACCACTCAGACCTCCACGGAGAACATCAGGGAAATCCCGGGCGTTAATTTTATCCGCGCGCAAATCCGGCTCGACAACGACCGCGGAACCTACGATGGGCGGGTATGCACGCGATTTCCCCCGGAACCCAACGGCTATCTGCACCTCGGGCATACAAAGTCCGTCTGCCTCAATTTCGGAGTGGCTGCAGAATTTGGTGGGCAGTGCAATCTGCGCTTTGACGACACCAATCCCACTAGAGAAGAAACCGAGTATGTGGATTCCATTCGGGAAGACGTACGCTGGCTTGGCGGCGACTGGCAGGATCGGGAATTCTACGCCTCGGACTATTTTGAACAGCTCTATGCCCATGCCGAAGAACTGATCAAAATGGGCAAGGCCTATGTGGATGACCTCTCCGCCGACGACATTCGGAAATATCGCGGAACCCTGACGGAACCCGGCAGAGAGAGCCCCTGGCGTGACCGCGGCGTGGAAGAAAACCTCGGACTGTTCCGCCGTATGCGCGCCGGAGAATTTCCTGACGGCACGCGGGTGCTGCGGGCCAAAATTGACATGGCCGCGTCCAACCTTGTCATGCGCGACCCCACGCTCTACCGCATCCGCCATGCCGGGCATCACCGCACCGGCAACAAATGGTGCATCTATCCTCTATATGACTACACCCACTGCCTTTCCGATTCGCTGGAAGGTATCACGCATTCGCTCTGCACCCTGGAATTCGTGAACAACAAGGAACTGTACGACTGGGTACTGGACACGCTCAACGTCTACCATCCGCGCCAGTACGAATTTGCTCGTCTCAACGTCACCTGTACCATACTCTCCAAGCGCAAGCTCATTCAGCTTGTAGAGGGCGGACATGTGAACGGCTGGAACGACCCCCGCATGCCCACCCTGTGTGGCCTGCGCCGCCGGGGCGTCCCCCCCGGAGCACTGCGTGAGTTCTGCGCGCTGGTGGGCATGGCGCGGGTCAATTCCACAGTGGAATACGCCATGCTGGAGTTCTGCATCCGCGAATATCTCAACGGACATACCCCGCGCTTCATGGCCGTGCTTGATCCCATAAAGGTGGTCATAGAAAACTACCCCGAGGACCGGGTGGAGGAATTCGACATGCCTCTCCACCCCGAGGACGACTCCTACGGCAGCCGCAAGGTGCCCTTTTCCCGCGAACTCTGGATTGAGCGGGATGATTTTCGCTTTGTTCCGCCAAAAAAATACTACAGGCTGACCCTCGGCTCTGAAGTACGCCTGCGCTACGCCTATTTTATCACCTGCCGGGAAGCAATTGTGGATTCCGATGGCAAAGTGACGGAACTGCGTTGCGTCTATGATCCGCAAAGCCGCAGCGGGCAAAGCCCGGACGGCCGTCGCGTGAAAGGCACCATCCACTGGGTGAGCGCCGTCCATGCCAACTCCGCCGAAATTCGCCTGTATGATCAGCTTTTCACGGTGAAAAACCCCGACAACGCGCCGGGGGGAGGGACATTTCTGGACAATCTCAACCCGAACTCGCTGCAGACCGTACGCGGCTGGCTGGAGCCAGCGCTGGCGGCCTTGGATCCCGGCGCACGCGTCCAGTTCGAGCGTGTGGGCTACTTCTGCAAGGACAGGGATAGCACGCCGGAGAAGCCGGTTTTCAACCGCACTGTCACCCTGCGCGATACCTGGGCAAAAATGGAAAAAAAGGATCAAAATCATGAATGACGAACGCAGTCGCAACATGAAGAGCGGCCTGGAAAAAGCCCCACACAGATCTTTGCTTTACGCCCTAGGTCTGACCAGAGAGGAAATGAACCGCCCCCTCGTCGGTGTCGTAAATGCCGCCAATGAAGTCGTGCCTGGGCATATCCATCTGAGCACGCTGGCGCTGGCCGTCAAGGCTGGCGTGCGCCTGTCCGGCGGCACGCCCCTGGAATTTCCCGCCATCGCCGTGTGCGACGGCATTGCCATGAACCACGAAGGCATGCGCTTTTCCCTGCCCTCGCGGGAATATATCGCAGATTCTATCGAAATCATGGCCCGCGCCCACGCTTTTGACGCCATGGTTTTCATCCCCAACTGCGACAAATGCGTGCCCGGCATGCTTATGGCTATGCTGCGCCTCAACCTGCCATCGGTGATGATTTCCGGCGGCCCCATGCTTCCCGGTCATCTGTCCCCGCAGGCTAAGGGCGACCTCATAACAGTGTTTGAAGCCGTGGGCCGTGTGCGCGCAGGCAAAATGACGGAAGAAGACCTCGAAAAAATGGCGGAAAAAGCCTGTCCCGGCTGCGGCTCCTGCGCTGGCATGTTCACTGCCAATTCCATGAACTGCCTGTCGGAAACCATCGGCGTAGCCCTGCCCGGCAACGGCGTCGCGCCCGCCGCGTGCGCGGCCCGCGTACGCCTTGCCAAGACGGCGGGCATGAAGGCTATGGAAATGCTGGAGAGCAATATCCGCCCGCGAGACATAGTGACGGACAAGGCCGTGGCCAACGCCGTTGCCGTGGACATGGCGTTGGGCTGTTCCACAAATACCGTCCTGCACCTGACCGCCGTCTTCGGCGAGGCGGACCTCAATATTTCCTTGGATATTTTTGACGACATCAGCCGCAAAAGCCCCAACCTCTGCAAGCTCTCGCCGGCGGGCAAGCATTTTATGGTCGATCTGGACAATGCTGGCGGCATCCCGGCGGTGATGAAGGAACTGGACAAACTCGGCCTTATTCACAAGGAATGTCTGACCGTCACCGGCAAAACCGTGGGTGAAAACATCGCCCATGCCGACATTCTGGACACAGACGTCATTCGCACCGTTGAAAACGCCTATTCCAGACAGGGCGGCATCGCCATCCTGCGCGGCAATCTGGCCCCCGACGGGGCGGTGGTGAAGCAGTCCGCCGTTACGCTCGGGATGATGCACCGCAACGTGCGCGCCCGCGTTTTCGACTCGGAAGAAGACGCCATGCGCGCCATTTTGGACGACAAAATTCAGCCCGGCGACGGTGTGGTGATACGCTATGAAGGCCCGCGCGGCGGACCCGGCATGCGGGAAATGCTTTCCCCCACAGCCGCCATCACCGGCATGGGGCTCGGCAAAGATGTGGCACTGCTCACGGACGGACGTTTTTCCGGCGGCACCAACGGAGCGGCCATAGGCCACATTTCACCAGAAGCGGCCGATGGCGGGGTCATTGCGCTGGTGCGCGAGGGGGACGTTATCCATATTGACATTCCCGGCCGCAAACTCGATCTGCTTGTGGACGAGGCGGAACTGGCCCGCCGCAGGGCGGAGTTTGTCATTCCGAGCAAGGACTGCCCCTATCCCGTGCTACGGCGCTATGCAAAGCTGGTCAGTTCCGCGGCCACCGGCGCGCGGTACAGCTCAGACTGACGCAGTTTACCGCGCCCCCCTGGGGAAGAGAACAACGCCGACCGTTTTGAAAATAATTTGCACATCCAGCAGAATGGACATATTCTTGATGTAATAGAGGTCGTATTCCAGTTTACGGCGGGCGTCTTCTTCCGAAGCGCCGTAGGGATAACAAACCTGCGCCCAGCCGGTCAGGCCCGGTTTTACGGCATGACGCAGGCTGTAATAGGGAATGGACTGTTTGAGCTTCCGTACAAAGGCCATGTGCTCCGGCCTCGGTCCGATAAAGCTCATGTCGCCCTTGATGATGTTCCATATCTGCGGCAGTTCGTCCATGCGCACCTTGCGGATAAATCTGCCGAAGCGCGTCACCCGGCTGTCGTTGGCCCCGGCCCATACTGCGCCGTTTTTCTCCGCATCTGAGCACATTGAGCGGAATTTGTAGACCGTAAATTCCTTTTCATACAGGCCCACGCGAGCCTGACGGTAAATGACCGGCCCCAGCGACTCCAGACGCACGATAATAGCCGTGATCAGCATGATGGGCGCGGCTGGAACAAGAAGCACGAACGAAATAAGCACGTCCAGCGCCCGCTTTAGACGCCGGAGCGAATCGTGCGTGTTGAGCGAAAAGCCCTCTGTCTGCAGCAGCCATTCGTCGTTAATTTGGGAAAGGGGCAAGCGCTGGGCGACATGCTCGTAAAACGTGCGTATATCCACCACCATCCTGCCGTACAGCTTGGCTTCCAGCAATTCGTGGGCAATGTCGTCGTTAATGGGAGCATTTGGCAGAAGCACGATCATAGTGACCTCGCGGGCCTTGGCAATATCCAGCACATTGAAGGGCGCGCCCAGGCAGGGGCCGGCCTGTGGTCCCTGGCCCGGCTCACCCACATAACCGATGATGTTCGCCTTGGGCAAACCCTCGGATAAGAGGCTGTGCACCTTGCCGTTGTGGTCCACACCGACCAGCAACGCTCGCAACGGGTGCATGAACCTGTCGGCATTGCGGTAATACAGGCAACGCCAGCCGAGATTGAAACAAAAGGTGAAAGTGAAAAGGGCAACAAGCGTTTCACGGTCAAAACGCCAGTGTTCAAAGGAATAGGAGGCCGTGCTTGAGGAGATGATGCCGAGCACGCAGGCCAGCACCACACGCCCCGCAGTTTCCCTGAAATCTTCCTGACCAACTCTGTAGGCGTCCAGAATGTAGAAAAAGAGCATGTAGAAAAACACCGTGAACAACGAGGCGCCGGTGTAATCGTGAAAAACGCTCAAACTGGGCTCAATGGTGTTCTGCCCCGTCACAAAAAGCGCCAGCAGTAGGCAGAAGATATCAATTGCCTGCAACAGCGCCTTGCGGTATACGCTTATCATGGCGTAACTCCATAAATTTTCATAACCCGCAGCATTTGCGCGGCCACATGCTCCGCGTCACATTCCATTACAGCGATTTCACGCCCGGCAGCCCCCATGCGGGCTATGCTCTCCGGCTCACGGATAAAGTTTTCCATGGCGGCGGCCAGAGCGCGTGAGTCCCGCACGGGCACAAGATAGCCGTTTACGCCCTCACGCACAACCTCACGGCAGCCGGCAGTGTCCGTCACCACGGCCGGCCGGCCCATGCTCATGCCCTCCATGATAGAGGTGGGCGTGCCCTCACGCCAGGACGGCAGCACCAGCACATGCGCGGCCGCCAGATAGGGACGCACGTCATCTGTCCGGCCCAGGTACTCGATATCGCCTTGAGCCTCCCAGCCCCGCACAATATCAAGACTCACTCTACCGAGCCCCTGTTCCGGCGGTCCCAGCACCTGAAAACGCGCCTGCGGACAAGAGGCTTTCAGCATACGGGCGGCGGCGGCGTATTCCGCCAGACCCTTGGCTTCCAGGAGTCGCCCCACAAGCAGAAAAACCGGCGGCAGTGGCGGCAGATGCGCCGGAGCAAAACGCGTGGTGTCCACTCCCACCCCACGCGTGAGTAGAACGCGCATATCCGGGGCTAGGATGCCATGTTGACGAAATACGTCCATGTCGTCCTGATTCTGGAAAAAAATTCCCTCCGCCTTGCGCAACGCGAGGCGGTACAGGCCCACCCCGAGAAGATTGACGCATTTCTTGAAAAACGTGTCGGCCTCAAAGGCATAGCCAAGGCCGGTAATGGCGGCGTAAACGCGCGGAATCCGCGCAAGGCGTGCGGCAAGACATCCGTAAATAACTGGCTTGATGGTGGAGGTGAAAAGCAGATCTGGCGCTTCGGCTTTAAGCAGGCGCGTCAGATCCAGAAGAGTTTGCGTGTCGCGCAGGGGGTTCAGCCCCTTGCGGTCCAGCCGGTAGTGGACAAGGCGTACGCCCGGACGCGCCAGAACCGCGTTAGCCTGGGCGTCGTCGCCCGGCACGCAGCAGACGACTTCGTGCCCGCCTTCAAGGAAACGGCGTAACAGGACCGTCCAGAAATTGACAAAATCCCTAGCCTGATTGCCCAAGACAACTATTTTCATGGAATACCCACTGAATAAAAATTTTACTGCGCGGGTGCAGAATGCTCCGACCGCACTATACAACAAGGCCTTTCCGCTGAAAAGACCCGTGCTCGCCTAATTTTAACCAATAATTCCGGTAGGATTGACGTATAATTTGTATTTGTGGTAGTTATATCAAAAAAAATTGAGGGAAAAATGCATTACTTACAAAATTTGTTTTCTTGGACGGCAATTCTGATATGCCTGACAATCGCCTCTCCCATCTACGCGGATACCGCTCCCGACAAAAACTCAAAAGGCAAAAACTCCAAAACCACCCTTGACTCAAAACAATTCTCACCGCGCAAGTCCGCCTCCAAAAATAAAAACCTTGCAAAAGGCAAAGAATCTCCCAAGCGTTCCAAACACAAAAAAAGCCAAGACGACAAAAAGCTTTCCACAAGCGTGGACGACAGCAAAATCTGGCGGAAACGCGCCAAGGACAGCAAGATGTTTTCGGGCACGGCCTCGTGGTATGGCCTCAGTGCCCACGGCAGTGCCACGGCGAGTGGCCTCAGCTACAACATGTACACCTTTACCGCAGCGCACCGTACCCTGCCAATCGGCACTGTCGTCAAGGTCACTGATCAAGACAACGGCCGTAGCGTGATGGTGTGTATAACCGACCGCGGACCGTACATCCGCGGCCGCATTATTGACCTTTCGTACGCGGCTGCAAACCAGATTCATCTGAGTTCCCGCGGCATAGGCAAGGTAGATCTGGAAGTGGTCAGTGACGAGAACGGCACACCGCTCAATACGAATAAAGCATGGTATGTTAACTACAGCGCCCCAAAGGGCAAGGAAAATGTGGGACCGTTCCGCGACTTCGCCGACGCTGCGGCCATGCATGAAGCCCTGCGCCAAACCCATCCCGAGGCGGAAGTTGTCATGGAGCGCGCGAAATAACGGCCAGTTAAAAAACCGAGAGTTTTCATTTATAGATTAATGATATTGTCTGTATTTTTCAAAAACCTTAGACAGAGTCATCAACAGGCTTGAGAATTGAGTGGGAATCATGTAATTTTCCTGAAACGCAAGGGATTTTGCATGGTATCAGCACGTGGACCTCATGACATCTCCGCCAAAGTCCTGGAACTTTCAGAGCCGCATTTCCCCGGACGGAAAGGAACCTGGGGGAGTCAGCCGCGGAATAATCTCGATTTGTCAATGCTGTGTTCCGGATCTTGCGTACAGGAGCATCTTGGCGCGACGTGGAGACCGACGATCCCCGTCGTTTTTGTCGCCGGCGGCCCCAATGCGAGCTATGCTATGCTCTCCGGCCATGCTCTTACCCTCCATGATGGAGGTTAGCATGCCTTACGCCAGGACGCATATTGTAAACAGGGCTGTTGAGTTCCCTTCCCTTCCGAGAACAAGTACTGCAAAAATCAGCAGAAAACTGAAAAAAATCGCGTAATTATTGTTCTTGTAAAGCCCGATAGGCATACTGCCAGCGCTTGTCTTCTCAAACCAGCTCGGCTATCCGTTTCAGCATTTATCATACTCCTTAAATTTAATCCGCCGCAATCTGTGCAAATCGTGCCACCGTACCATAAAAACCAAAGCTATTTTTACTTGACTCTAGGGCAGGGCCATATATCATAGGGACTGCCATGTATTAATGGTCTTTCGCGTATTGCGCGTAATCGGGAATTTTTTTTCAAATTCTCGCCTTGCGCGCGCGAAGAATGCTTATAAGGAACGATGCATGACAAGTCAAATAAAAACCATGTTTCTGCTGGCTCTACTTTCAGCCATCATCATTCTGCTGGGCGGCATGATAGGCGGGCGCGCTGGCGTCATCATCGCCTTCGGTCTCGCCTTGCTCATGAATGCGGGCGGCTACTGGTATTCGGACAGGATTGTGCTTTCCATGTACCACGCGCGGGAAGTCAGCCCGGAAGAAGCGCCCTGCCTGCACCGCGTCGTGGAAGAATTGGCCGCCATGGCGGGCATACACAAACCACGCGTCTGCCTTGTGCCGGAAGACGCCCCCAACGCCTTCGCCACGGGCCGCGATCCGGAACATGCCGTGATTGCTGCGACGGAAGGTATTTTGCGCCTGCTGACGCCGGAACAGTTGCGCGGGGTCATCGCGCACGAAATCGGCCACATCGCCAACCGCGATATTCTCATTCAGACTATAGCCGGCGTGATGGGATCAGCCATCGTGACGCTGGCCAACATTTTTCAGTTTACGGCCATTTTCAGCGGAAACAGGAATGAAGAAGGCGGCTCCAACTCTATAGCCGCTCTGGTTCTGGCCTTTCTAGCCCCGGTCGCGACTGGACTCATCCAGATAGCCCTCTCCCGCTCGCGGGAATACCTAGCGGACGACACCGGAGCGAAACTGTGCGGACACCCGCGGGATCTTGCCACCGCCCTTGCCAAGCTGGGAGAGTACTCCGGGCGCATACCAATGCGCGCGGGCAACCCCTGCACAGAGCAGATGTTCATTGTCACGCCGGCCTTTCTGTCTGGAGGCATAGCAAGCCTTTTCAGCACTCACCCGCCGCTGGAAGAACGCATCGCGCGCCTTGAGCGCATGGGGGCCCAGCGCTGAAAAACCACGCCAACCCTTGGGAAAACATACGCTGTCTGTCGTCGCTTTTGCTTATTTTGCTGTTAACCTCGTGCGCCGACGTGGTGCTGGACCCTAGCGTGCAGGACTTTCCCCCCTTTTCTGCAGCAAGCGCGAAGCGCGTGAGCGCGCAAGCAGGGAAGTGGCGGCGGGCCGCCTTGACTGGAGAGACTGGCGCATCTACCGCTTGGACGGAACCTTTGAGGATCTAATCCGAAAAACGGATGGGGATTACGCCCTGAAGTGCATGGCCTTAGCTGTGGACTGGGTCACGGAGTAACGTAAAGGTTGTTAGACTCCACATCGTACTCATAACTGTCCAAGACGGTACACCGCACCCCAGTACTTATAACCACGATTATCTGCAACCAAAACGTCGCCGTCTCCCCATGCTAAAACCTCATTCGGTACACATACACGGAAGATAAATTCGTGACCCGCAAGTTAACAGATATAATTTCAATATGTTTGGGACTGAACACATCATGAAAGGACAGTTGCCAAGCCGGAGCGCAGCAAAATGGATCCGCCTGATTCATACTGATAGCGCCTTTGCCCATAGCCTTTTGGGAAATGTTCATGGTATGGTATGAAGTTGAGGAAACAACTGGCCGGACTCACAATCCAGGTAGTCTCAGTAAGCGTCATTCCAAGCGGCGCTCTCTGACGCAGGTCAGCCTCGCAAGCCAATTCAACGGCCGACAGGCCCAGCCAGGGGACTGGATGCGCCAGGCGATGCGCTTGCGCAGATAGGCGGCATTGCCTGAATTGCTCTGTTCACCGAATACTTCAGCATAGCGCTGCCGGAACGCGTTAGCCTTCATATCAGCCAACCGGGCAATCTCCCGGTATGCCTGTTCATTCATCGGAATTCCTCCTTTTTCCATGTGATTGTCTGTGAACATATGGCTGGGTATTCCGTGAATTATCAAGTTGTTTCAGACTATTATCTCGCTGAAAACCCTTGTTTTTCCAGTAACGGCAAACTCCGCGGGCAAGCAGCGCCGCAATTAACAGTCTTTTTGTCGTCAGTATGCTCAACCATGGTTCCATCCATAGGGGATACATACCGGGAAGGAGATAAAAATTACGGAAATAATTTCAAGGCGCATCCGCCTTGATTTACCTTGGGCGGACGCCTATAAATATGACTGTGGAAATTGGCTGGAGGGAGAGCGCATGTCGACGAAATGGAACACTTGGCACGGCTGCCGCAAATTTAGCCCCGGCTGCCTGAACTGCTATGTGTACCGCATGGATGTCAAGTTCGGGCACGATCCTTCGTTTTTTCCCTGAATGACTCGCATCTCTTGCCGCTCGCCACATACCGGCCGGGGCGGAAAAAACAGGGGCGAATACAAGCTCCAGCCGGACGGCGGCGTCTATACCTGCTTTACATTATCCGGCAATACCTGCGCTTCTTCATCCCGACCAAGAGAATCCATCGCTTTCAGGAGTGCGCGCCCGCCGACTGGGGTGGCCAATGTGACGATGGCCTGCACGACGAAAAATCAGGCTATGGCCGATAAACGGCTTCCGATTTTACCGCCTTCTTGCCTATCGCCTATCCATCATCGCGTGGTCATTGTGGAGCCGATACTGGGGGCGCATGGACATCAGTCGCTATTTGCCGGGCATTGAAGAGGTTATTGTCGGCGGCGAATCAGGCGATGACGCCAGGGTTTACGATTTCCGCTGGGCTCTGAATTTGCACCGCCAATGTCGGAAAGCGCATACGCCGTTCCACTTCAAAAAGGCATTGGCCATTGCGGGATGGTGGAACCGCCATCAAAACGGTTTTATGACATTATGTTGCGGCGGCTTTCCGTTTCCAGGCAGGGAAGAGTCATTTTTGCCAGACACGAAGAGGAGGATATAGGGTTCATCTTTGTTCGTCCCGATGTTTATATACGCAAATCAAACTGAGAATACTGAGATTCAAGTATGTTATATTTCAAATTTTTTTAACGAAGATTGATTGGTTAACACCTGTTAAGCCGCAAGTCGGCTCTTTGGGCTTCCTTTTAAACAGTTTAACAGCCCCACTGTGAGAATGGGAGAAAAGGACGGAGTTTGCCCTGGGGTTCGTGACGGACGGGGCGGTTTGATTTGAGGGCGCATTTTTTCGGAACGGAAGTGAGAATGAGGGAAAAGCGGGAAGGCTTGCGGGGCAGTAGGTGTGGACGAGCGGGATTTCAGAGGCCAGTTAAGTAAAAAAGCCTGATTTCTACAGGCTTTTAAATTTTGGCTCCCCGAGACGGACTTGAACCGCCAACCTAGTGATTAACAGTCACCCGCTCTGCCGATTGAGCTATCGGGGAATGTTCTCTGGTAGAGGGTCTTTTACGTAAAAACGGGGTGAAGGTCAAGCAAAAAGTGAGAAAAATGACCATGCCCTATCGAAAATTGGTTTTGACCTGTCCGGCAAGACGCTTTGCGTAACTCTCGGCCTTGCTGTAAACACATCCGCAATAGGTCTGACGGTAAAGCCCCATTTGTCTGGAACGGTCGATCCCAGTCTGCCAGTCCAGACGAAAATCCCGGTACACAAAATCGGAACTGCGGCCTTGCCGCGCGAGTCTCCGGCCTGCCGCCGCGATGATTTCGTGCTGCTGATAGCGGGAATACAGGAGTGAGCTGCTAAAAAAAGGGAAGCCCATTTCCCTGGCCTTGGCAAAAACTGCGTTGACGCGGTTTTCGCAGCAAAAAACGCAACGCGCCGGCTTTGTGTCCCGTCCGGCCGCAGCGCGCCGCCAAGCCGTGACGTCACAGCTTTCGTCAGCGCGCAAAAATTCCACACCCAGCTTGACGCAGGCTTCCTGTGCCGCTTCGCGGCGTCGCAGATATTCCGTCAATGGATGGATGTTAGGATTTATGAACCACGTCGTTACGATAAAGCCTTCGTCCTGAAGGCGCAGTATGGGCATGACCGCGCACGGCCCACAACAGACATGCAGAAGCAGGCGGCTTGCCTGATGCCGGTCTTCCGGAAGCGGACAATTTCCTGCGGAGGACGGTGCAAACACTAGTGTTACGTCCTGTAAAGGAAAGGTTTCATTATAGGTTAGGTAAAGATATAGTCCCGCATTTTTTCAAATGTCGAGCACCAAGGCCACAGTTCTCCGTGTGCCACGGTAACTTGCCCTGATGAGCCAAAGGGTTCTTTTTTTGTGCCGATAAGATACCACATTTCATCAAATTCCATTTGTCCTGTCTCATCAGACACACCGTTTTCCGAAAGTTTGGCTCCAGTTTCCATCGAAAATATGGGCGAGCATATTGAAAGAAGTCTTGCCCAAAGATATAGAGGACGCACATGCCCTTTTTGGCGGCAATTTTTTTATTTGCGTGGGCGTCACTTTCAATAAAGTCAAGCCCGTAATCTGTGCGATGGAAACGCTGCTTCCCCCGGATAAAGCCGTTTTTAACCACCAGTTCCGACTTGTAGATTTTGCATATCACCATACTTTCCTCCGCCGGAATATTATTGGGAAAGCATACTATAAATCTGTCTAAAAATAAATCCTCTCAAAATTTTTAGAGCGCATTGCTTTTGAAACGCTCCATTCGGCATGACCGGCGAAAGTGAATTTAGCCTGTGTCTCATGGGCTGTCGGCTATACGTCCGTTCTGCTGCCTAGAGCAATTTCAATGTGAATTGTTCTAGGACCTGCCGTTGGCCGCATGGTCAGGCGCATGTTAAAACAAGCGCATGATTATTCCGAACAGCTGGCCTGCGGAGTGTTAGGAGTCAACCGGCGCACCTTGCCGCCACCGCGTCCCATGAAATAAAGATACTGCATTACGGAAGAGCATATGGCCTGCATTCCAGGCAAGTAACTGTTCTTCATACTTTGCACAAATACGGCCATATCTACATCTTTATTATCTACCATCTGATCAAAATTATCTCTCTCTGATATGTAGTTAATTTGTATATTTCTTGCTGTACTATGTGTATATGTATGATTATTTGCAACAGGAGAATAAGTTATTGTACATCCAGTCAGTTAATAAAAAATAATTAAATGTACTATAATAGTTGACTTTATAGTGTTATTATTGAACTACCATAAATTTGTAATTAATTAACAAAATAAAAAAATATTTAACAAACCATCAAATTATTTACCAGTTATTATGTTGTCCCATGCTTTCATAATTTCCTTATATAGCCTCATATCCTCTTTGAGTTGTTTTTTCAATGTGGTGCATTGTTTTTTCATCAATGTGTTAAATAATTCCTTCTGGGGAAATAATAACTGAGGTTTGAAAGCATTTGTAAGTATAAGATTCAAATAAACCATTCGCAAATTTTTCGGTACGCCTTCGCCGTTAGAATACATTATGGCCAGATAATATATTGCCTCAATATTTTCTTTTCAGCAGCTTTTTGAAAGTTTTCTAATGCATTTGGATAATCTTGTTTATCATAATATAACTTACCGTTTTTGACACGATTTTCTGTCGAGGTATAAATATCGCTAAAATCAAAGGCAAATGCATTTGATTAAGGAATAAATCATTTCTCCAGAAAATTCTTCATCATCATAAAATTATTATTTACAGAATCAATACATAGTAAATCATAAATTTTCGTCTTATACTTGTTTGCAATGTCTCTGGATTTTTGAATCATAATTTTGCTTTATACAAAAGTTACATCGAGTCAAGAATTTTTCCCAACCTATGGCGTTCAATTAGTGTCTTTCCTGCATTTTAGCCAGTGCTTCTTTGACCGCTTTTTTCTGTTGTGAAATGAAATTAGCCCATTTGCAACCAGTGAGATGAAGATTGCGAAGAAGGCAATTCCAGCAGCCTTTGCCCATTTTCCTCTACCGAACGCAAGATGAAATATGCCATAAATCACAATTAAAATTGGAAGATAGTAGCCAAGTAATAAAGGCAAGTTCCTTTTCAGCATTACTAGGGTAAAAATATCCGTGTGCCAAGATATCTACGCAGGTAAGTGCTGAGGCGTATCGACAGATATTGTTAATCAAAGTATTCTCTATTTATTTAACTTATCAAAGGCTTTTTTCAGCATATTAGAGAACCTTTCATCATCATATTCACCATTATACTCCGACGTATGCCTCATGGCTCAATCAAGTGGAGATATAGTTCAACATTTTCACTCGTGATGTTTTGCTAGGTGGCATCTGGCGGAGCAAAAGGCTCTCATGGAGTACGATTATGAGTTACATCTGCAATTCAACCGACTTTGGGCAAAACTGTTTCAGTGGACTTACACCGGTAAACCTTTGGCCGTCTAATAATCTTTAAATTTAATAAGATGCTACACTAGATGCGCGTACCGCTATTTCGAAACCCTTACCGTATTCCTGTTCCAATTCACGCAGACTGTCCCGCTTGTGGTTGAGCAGGTACATGGCCACGTCCCGACAAATTTCAAAACGGCGCTTAGCGCCGTTTTCCGCACGAAGCAGACGGCGCAAATCGCGCAGAGCCTGAAGCGCCTGCCATTCAAGATTGCGGCGCTGCCCTGTTCCGGCGCAGACTGGGCAGGATTCCATGGTTATGGCCAGAGCCGAGGATCCCGTGCGTTGTCGCACCAGTTCCAGCAGGCCAAAAGAACTTATGCGTCCCACATCGTGCCGCGCCCGGTCGTTTTTCATAGTCTGGCGCAGAGTTTTTTCAACTTCTTGAATGTGCTTTGCCTCACGCATTTCAATGAAGTCAACCACCACCTGACCGCCCACATCCCTGAGCTTGAGTTGTCGCGCCACGGTTTCGGCGGCTTCAAGATTGGTTTTGTGCGCCATGGCTTCAAAATTGGCCTTGCCAGAAATTTTGCCGGAGTTGACATCCACGGCCATCAAGGCTTCCGTCTGGTCAAAAACAAGTCTGCCACCCGAGGGAAGCGTCACTTCGCGCGAGTATATCTGATCAAGTTGATGCCGCAGGTTGAAACGTTCCCACAATGGCTGACGCATGTCCGTATGGATGTGGATGAGATTTTTTTTGCGTGGAAAGAGCAGGTTCGCAGTATCACGCACACGTTCGGCAACTTCTTCGTTGTCAAGCCAGATTTCCGTGACGTCGTCCGTAAGATAATCCCGCACGGCACGCTCGGAAAGCCCCGGCTCCTGGTAGACAAGGGCGGGAGACGTGACTTCCGTGGCCTTTTTGCGGATATCGCGCCACAAGCGCTTGAGGTACTGCAAATCGCTCCTGAGGGTTGTCTTGGTGATCCCCGCGCTCACAGTGCGCACGATCACGCCAAGAGCTGAGCCAGAATCAACGTCGCCCACAAGTTCGCGCAAACGCTCTCGCTCTTCCTCATCTTCCACCTTGCGGGAAACTCCGGTCTGCTCCTGCCCCGGCGTGAGCACTAGAAAACGCCCTGCCAGGGAAAGCCAAGTTGTTAAAAAAGCGCCCTTGTTGCCCGTGGGTTCCTTGACCACCTGAGCAAGCACGTCTTGACCGATTTTGAGAACTTTCTGTATGAGCGGAAATTTTCTGCCATTAGCGGAATCATGGTGAGCCTGCCAGTATTCTGGATGAATTTCATCCATCTGCAGAAAACCGTTCTTGCCCGCGCCGAAATTGACAAAGGCGGCCTGCAGATTGGTATCGATGTTCTGGACAATGCCCTTGTAGATATTGCCCTTGATTTTGCGCTGATGGAGCATGTCCAGATAATATTCCTGCACAATGCCGTCTTCAGTAAGGGCCACCTCCACCTGTTCGCCCGGAAGAACGCTGATAAACATGCGCAACCTGCCGCCGGGGCTTGCCGCCGTGGCTGCTTCGACGTCCGGAGACTCTCGGACGGTCTCTGGCGGAAGAAAGTTTTGTTTTGCTGAATTGTTGGGGGGAACAGTATCCCGCAGCGTTGCAACTAAAGGACTCTCCGAGGAAGAATCCTCCGCAGGGGCGGGAGAGTGTTGGGTGCCACTGTCTTTGAGTGCCGACTTGTTTGATGCCGATGACCGCCTTGTGCGGGAATATTTTTTCGGCGGAGGAATTGCCGTTGCTGACGACACGACGCTGGATTCCTGCGGCGTCGCGGGCAAAAAATTTTGAGGTTTCTTTGCATGACAGCGCGATTTTTTTGCGGGGACCGAGGCCGTGTTAGCCTGTTCGCTGCTCGCGACTGTGGCTGTGGCGACATCCTGATCAGTTGTCATGAATATCCTTAAAAAATAGGCTGCTGCTGAAAAGTCGCAGCGCAACAAAAAAATTTTCCGCCTATCCGCCGAAAAAAAAGAAAAACAGCAAGCCAACACTGGACACTTAAAATAAAAAATATCGTCCGCACCGACATGACAGGCAAGTGAACACAGAGTACGTTTTTTTGAAAAATATGCAAGTAGCGGCGCGAAACAAATCACAAAAAATCATGCTTGCATCTTGACTTTACAAGGAGTATATAAACAAGATTGCATATTGTCCCTAAATTTCCACAGTTTCTGGAGGTAGCCCTTGTTTAAATCCACAGCTTTCGCCATGGGGGCGGTTCCGCAGAACGGAACCGCCACTGGCGGCATGGATATGCTGATGCAGTTTTTGCCGCTGATTCTGATGTTTGTCATTTTCTGGTTTTTGCTCATCCGTCCGCAGCAAAAACGCGCAAAAAAACACAAACAGATGCTCAGCGAACTCAAACGCGGGGATCGTGTGCAGACAAGCAGCGGACTCATGGGCCGCATCCGAAAAATTGACGACGAAATGGTGCTTCTGGAATGCGGAGACGCCAAACTGCGCCTTGTCAGAGGGTCCATAGCTGGTCTTTTGCCGGACTCCAGGGGAGGCAGAGTGGACAAGAGCGAAAACCCCGTCAAGCCTGAAAAGGTATCCAAAACCGAAAAAACTGATAAGGTCGAGCTGATTGAAAATGTCGAGCCGGCAAAACAAGATGACAAGGTCGACAAAGCGTCTGCCGATGCCGCCGTGGACACTGAGAAGGACAAGAACACGGTCCCGGTTGAAGAAAAAAATCCACAATAACTGGACAGAACTATGGCTGTGCGTTGGCGTTTTGGCATATCTCTGCTTGTTTTTGTCGTGTGTTCCATTTACGCCCTGCCGAATGCGCCGGGAATTTCCGACATTCCGGCGGGCTTTTTGCCTTCCGGCAAAATCGCCCTCGGTCTTGACCTCAAGGGTGGCATTCACCTCACCATCGGCGTGGAGACAGACAAGGCCGTCACCAACTCTCTAGTCATTGCCGGGCAGGATTTGCGGCGCATGGGCCAAGAAGAAAAAATTGTGATTTTGCGGCCACGCGTCGTGCGCGGCGACAGCCTGGAATTTATGCTTCCACGCACGGACGACGAGCAAAAACTCAGGTATATGCTCTCCGAATATTTTCCGCAGCTTGTTGTGGGAGACCCCCAGCGTGGAGAAGCCGGTCAGTTGCGCTACGTTGCTCGCTTTACGCCCGATGAAGTCACCAGGCTGGAAACCATGGCTCTGGATCAGGTGTTGCGCACCATCCGCAACCGCATAGACCAGTTCGGCGTCGCGGAACCGGACATACGTAAGGACGCCGGCAACCACATTCAGGTACAACTTCCCGGCATTTCTGACCCACGCCGTGCTGTGGAGCTGCTCAAACAGACCGCGCAACTAGAGTTCCATCTCGTGCGCGACGACGTTGACCCCAATAAACCTGTTCCACCCACGGGCGTCATCATCCTGCCACTGCTGGAAAAACCCACAGTTTCCGGCCGGGAAAACGCGGAAAAACGCATTGCCCTGGAAAAGGACATCATGCTCACCGGGGAGGATGTGGCTGATGCACGTCCGAGCTTTGACAAAATGAATCAGGCCTATATAATGTTGAACTTTAACAGTCGCGGAGGCCGCGTTTTCGAGCAAATTACGGACGAGAATGTGGGCAAGCGCATGGCCATAGTCTTGGACGGCAAGGTCTGCTCAGCGCCAATCATCCGGGAACGCATCGGCGGCGGGCGCGCCAGCATTTCCGGCAGTTTCACCACAGCCGAAGCCCAGGATCTCGCCATAGTGCTGCGCGCCGGTTCACTACCGGCCCCGGTTACGGTGCTGGAAGAGCGTAGCGTCGGCCCGTCACTGGGACAGGAATCCATTGACAGCGGCGTTCGGGCGATACTGGTGGGCGCTGTGGGCGTGGTGCTGTTCATGGCAATCTATTACGGCCTGTCCGGAGTCATCGCCGTAGTGATGCTCTGTTTTACCATGCTTATGATTGTCGCGGGGCTTACGGCCTTTGGCGCCACACTTACCCTGCCAGGCATTGCCGGCATAGTGCTGACCATAGGCATGGCCGTGGACGCCAACGTGTTGATCTACGAGCGCATCCGAGAGGAACTCCGCTTGGGGCTCACGCCTTTTGCCGCTGTGAAGGCTGGTTTTGAGCGGGCCGTCATTTCCATTACGGATTCCAACATTACCACCATTATTGCCGCGATTATTTTATACCAGTTCGGCACTGGCCCCATCCGCGGCTTCGCGGTAACCCTGTCACTGGGCATAGTAGCGTCCATGTTTACCGCCACCTTTGTTTCGCGCACGATTTTCGAAGAATGGGCGCGCCGTTGCGGCGTGCGGGGATTAAGCATCTAGGGCCAATTGCCCCTATCATTCAGCTTCAGGATACGCCATGGCTTTCACGTTTATCAAACCCAACATCAATCTGGATTTTATCGGCAAGCGTAATATTGCGTACGCCATTTCTGCTCTTCTGCTTCTGGTCGGTCTTGTTTCCGCCCTGACGGGCGGCGTCAGTCTGGGCATTGACTTTGCCGGCGGCCTTGTCATGCAGGTGCAGTTTCAAAAACCGGTGGGCGACGAAGCCCTGAAAAAAGGTTTGGACAGCGCGAAGTTGCCGGACATCGTCATCCAGCGTTTCGGCGAGGATGGCCGTGAGCACCTGCTGCGTTTTTCCACGCTTGACGCCGATGCCTCCGGACTGCGCGCGCAGGTTACAGACACGCTCGGCAGCGTCTTTCCGGACAACCCCGCCGAGATTCAGCGCCTGGAAGTAGTGGGGCCGAAAATCGGCGCTGATCTGATCAACAAGGCACTTGCCGCCCTCTACTATGCCGTGTTACTGATGGCCGTATATATTTCTGGTCGTTTTGAGCAGCGCTGGATGGCCGCCGCCGCCATGGCGGCGGTGCTATGGGGCGGCATGTACCTGCTAGGTCTCACCGGCCTAGGCATGGGTGACTTGGTTATGCTTGCCCTCGGCATTACTCTGGCGGTCTGTTTTTTCCTCAAGCTCAATTTTGCTTTTGGGGCCGTGGTTGGTCTGCTGCATGACGTTCTCGTCACCGTCGGTCTGCTCTCCGTCATGAAGGTGGAAATCGACCTCAATGTTTTGGCGGCCATCATGACGCTCATAGGCTATTCCATAAACGACACCATCATCGTCTACGACCGTCTGCGCGAAAATCTGCGTTCCGCCGTCAAACTTCCTTTTGACGCGCTCGTCAACAAAAGCGTCAATCAAACCCTCTCGCGCACCATCCTGACGAGCGGCACAACCCTGCTCGCTACCTTGGCCATTTTTGTCTTCGGCGGTGGCGTGATCCATAATTTTGCGCTCACCATGCTCATCGGCGTCTTTGTGGGGACGGCATCCTCCGTCTATATTTCCTCCTCCATTCTGCTGGTCTTGGGCGACACGGAATTTTACCGCAGGCAGCAGGAAAAATTTCAGCAGAAATACGAACGCCCCGGAGAACACGGTATGGTGTAAGCGAAACTTCTCATTTGTCTCCGACAGCCTCAAGGGACAGCGCGTCATTGATGCCGTCTCCAACCTGGCCACCTTCTTGCGCCCCGCCCACCACCCGGCGGATTTCACGCTCCTTGTCCCCTGCGGCCGTACAGGTGTTGACGTTGTCGCCGGCGAGCATGACAACGTCGATATTCATGGTTCCAGTTCAGTCACGACCTGACGGCTGGTCTTTCTGACCACGGCGGACACGGCGATCGGCGATGTAGATGACGACAGGCCTGTCCTCGGTAATAGGTTCCGGTTTTATCCATAACGACCGTATCCACGGCTTGGGCGGTCTCAATGGCTTTTAGAGTATTTAATGCTTAAGATGCTTGCTTTACGGCAGGCAAAGCCCGCCTGCAAGTGTCTCGCGGCAAATGCAACTCCTTGCAGAGCGGAGTAACTTTTTCAAAGTTGATCTGCTCTAAACGCCTTGATCAGGATGTCGTTGAAGGCTCCCCGGCCAGTACCGACTAATAGCCGTGGGTGTTGCAAGACCCAAAACGCAGGGGCAGGAAATCATCAATACCGAGATGCCTGCTGACAGGACAAATTCCGGCTTATAACTGAGCAAAAGCCAGATGCCTGTCACAGTCACAGCCCGACGCAATGAGGATGACTCCGGTAGAATATGCCACTGATGGTGTCCGCCAATCTGACGACAGTAGCTTTTAAGGATGTTACAACATCCACCAGCCTGACGATTTTGGCTACGTGGTGTTCTCCCACTCGCGCGTCCTGCATGAGGAAATATCCAGATTTGTTGACGGCGGCACCGGTGACCCGGCCCACTTTTTCGCAAGTCCGCTCTCGCCGGTGATTACGGATTCGTCCACAAAAAATTTACCCTCAATCATCACGCCGTCCACGGGAATATTACTTGGAGCAGAAAATATTTGTAATTTATTAGGCTCTAGACCATCATGTTAAGCTCTGACAGGCTAGATAGAGTCGTCAATAGATTTGCATAATATTAGCAATTCGTGTAAACTTCTTGCAAATACAGGGGGAAAGAATTGCTAGAAAAACTGATGGATGATCCGGACGTTGAATGGCTGATGATTGATGCAATCCATATAAAAGTTCACCCGCATGCTGCTGGAGCAGAGGAGGTAATCAAGACATAGCCCGCACAAAAGGGGGCCCAACTCCAAACGTGGAGACCATGGGCTGGTTACGATAAACATTTTCGTATCAACAAAACCGGAATGTTACGCAACACTCCGTTCATATTACATGGAATTGAGACATTTTGGAGCTTTACAAAACGCCGTCTTTAAAAATTTAATGTCGTGAAGCGCAATTTTGAATTTCACCTGAAAGAATGTGAATGGCGCTACAATCAACTGTTACCTCAACTTCTCGCCAGCCTTAAACTGATATCTTAATTAATGAGTCCTGAGCCTAGGTTTTTTATCAAAAATTCTTGAGAGCTTTGCTTTAAGAATGTTTTTTTTGAAAAATATACCGATATATCTAGATGATATTACAAAGATTAGCAGTGCTCTCCTTAAGTTAAAACATTCTTTATGCAAAACTATCAAATTATTTTATGGTCTGCCCCACCTTCAGGGGAAAAATGATTTGACAAACGGCAAAACCGAGAAAAATTTTGACAGACTCTGTGGATTGAAACCTTGAATCTTGCCACGTAGTAGGATAAAATACTCCGCAAATCAAATTTGTTTTATCAGGGAGTTAATTATGCTTGAAGCACCGGAAAAAAATCTGGCTCTTGACATTGTCCGCATTACGGAAGCGGCCGCTCTGGCATCCGCCCGGTGGCTCGGCCGCGGGGACAGGGATGCTGGGGACAATGCCGCTGTGCAAGCTATGCGTATCTGTTTTTCCACCCTGAATATTGACGGTACGGTCATAATCGGTGAAGGGAAGAAAGACAATGCCCCCATGCTCGCCAACGGCGAAAAAGTGGGCAAGGGCGGAGAGCTTTCCTTGGATGTGGCCGTGGATCCCGTTGAGGGAACAAGTCTGCTGGCCTACGGACGTCCCAACGCCATTTCCGTTGTGGCGGTATCTCCAAAGGGCAGCATGTTCAATCTCGGCCCGAGTTATTACATGCAGAAGCTTGTAGTCGGCAGTGAAGCCCGCGACGTTATTGACCTTGACGCGCCGATCAGCATGAATCTGAAAAATGTAGCCAAAGCGCTCGGCAAAACCGTGCAGGATCTCGTGGTTTTTGTGCTGGACAAGCCGCGCCATAAGCGCCTGATTGAAGAAATCCGCCAAGCCGGAGCGCGTATCCAGCTTCAGACGGACGGCGATGTCATAGGCGCTCTCATGGCGGTGGATCCTCATTCTGAGGTGGACATCATGACGGGTACCGGCGGCACCCCAGAAGGCGTCCTTTCCGCTTGCGCCATCAAGGGTCTTGGCGGGCAAATATTGGCACGGCTCGACCCGCAGTCCTATGTGGAAAAAGAAACCATCAACGAAGCCGGCATTGATTTGCGTGAAGTGCTATCGGTGAACGACCTGATACGCGGTAAAGACTGTTTTTTTGCCGCCACGGGCATTTCCGGCGGCGACTTTCTGCGCGGTGTGCGCTATAGTTCGCGCTACGCTGTGACGCATTCCCTTGTCCTGCGCGGAAAAACAGGCACCTTGCGCTATGTGGAATCCTTCCACAATATGGACAGACTGTCCAAATTCAGCGCGGTGCAGTATTAAATTAAAACGTACGGGGGTTGACGATACGACCTGTTTTGCGGCTGTTTTACGCCGTACTTGCGGTCTGTGGCGGTCTGCGCTACGACCGGCAAGACGCAGAAGAAGTCGGAGAAGAAGGGTTCGGTGTACGAAACGCCGCTTGGCGTCACGAATAAATAACTTACGCGCTTTCTAAAAATTCTACCGCAATTCCGCAACTGGTGCCGGGAAAACAACGATAAGCCGCAGCCCGTAGCACTCAACGGAAAGACGAATTTTGCCTATTCAAAACAGGTGGCGGCCTGGGTGAACGGCAAGGGTTGGCAGCCAGATCATTTTTTGCGTTTTGGGACGCATGGCGACAAATCTTGTCCTTATTGAGGAAGACAACGACCTGTGCGGCGGAGCGCCCGCGGCGATGTGCCACTTGTTCGATGAAGAGGTTGAACTCACGCGCCCAGCGCATCTGGGATGCATATTGAAAGCCCTAGACAAGAGCAAAGACAAAACGCCGCCGCTTTAGACAGCGTCGTCAATAGATGTTTACCAAAATGGCAACACATCTTGTGCACGCTACTGCCAAGAACGATGCGGTATTTTTGGCATATCCCAGGTCAATGCCATGCCACCACTTCAAACGGAGAAAAACATTTCAGCCAACTGCCTGAGACGGCGAAGATATTGTCATACACGCGTTGGGGCTTGCTGTTTTTTCGGGGCAAAATCACCTACCCACAATCCCCAGCGCATACCCCCCCCCACGTTCTTTTCCGTCCAGGGAAATAGGGAAATGCGGCTCTGAAAGCTCCCGGACTTTGTCGAATATGTCATGAGGTCCATGTGCTGAACCATGCAAAAACCCTCATGGTTTCCACTCAATTTTCAAACCTGCTGACAGCACTATCTAGTATGTTGAAAAATCTTTTCAGACTCTTTCAAAGAGTCAGTTCTCAGACTTCTTTTATTTTTTTGGACTTCACGGCGGTTTTATTTTGAGAACGCTTTTCCCAAAGGCGCATATCCAGCATTTTCTTTTTACGCATGCGTTGCAGTAATTTTGCAACAAGGGCTGTTTTCGGCTTCAGACCGTATTTTTCCTTGTATTCCTCGGGAGACAAACTATGAGTCGCCAAATGCCGCGACGAAAGAATTTTGAACACGCTACCACATACAAGGCAGGTAATTGACTTTTCCTTGATGCTGTTCTTGGCTGTAGCGGAATCTATCTGGGGTTCATCCGCCACTTCCTCGCTGCCCCCAATACTGCGAAGGCTCGTCGCCAAAGTTTTTACCATTGACGAAATTTCATCCTCAGTCATTGCGCGTACTGATGCCTGCGCTTTTACAATCTGCAGCGCTTCCACCAAATAATCATCCATACCATCGCCTCCAAAAAAATATTTTGGAATTACAAAGTACCAACTCCTATATTAGCCAATCGACAGATTTTTTTCAAGCACAAATACACATAAAAATTGAGAGTTTTTTATTTAAGAATATTTTTTTGAAAAAATATACCTATATATAGCTAAAAATACAAAGATTAGCAGTGCCGTCATCAGGTAAAAACATTCTTTATGCAAAACTATCTTGTTTTTTCTTCTTCGTACTTGAAAGAAAGGAGAACTTGCGACATAATGTTTTCAACCTCGTTGGTAATAGTTCGTTTGTACAAATTCATTTTATCAGTTTGTTTTTACAAACAGAACGATTTTTTTCATGGTGAATCAAAGTATGCGTAGAAAAGAACGCGAAACGACAGATCCTACCTTCATGCAAGGTGTGCTGGCCGACGCCAGGGAAATGTTCCTCGCACTCAACTATATTGCGCGCCGTCACCATTGCGCGATGGATACGCGCGTGGGGTTTTTCACCGCCGTAGACATTGCCTGGGACGGCACAACCACCCTCTACCGTAGTGTATGCGGCACGAGCAGGGCCAAAATAACGGACGACGCGACCCTCAAAAACGAAGTGCTCAAGGTGATTGACGAGCGTTTTCAAGCTTCGTGCCGCTTTCCCGTTCCCGAGGAAAGACTGGAGGAGGCCACTGTTGTGCGTGTGGAGATCGATTCCCTTACGGGCAAATATTCCCGGCGTGGCGAAGGACCCAACTCGGCAATCTCAAGCGTCAAGTGCGATAAATGAAATGACAATCTTTCTCGTCGGTCCGCGCGCTTGCGGCAAAAGCACCATCGGAGAGCTTCTGGCCCGCCGACTAGGTCTGCCCTTCGAAGACATAGACGCATATCTGCGGAGGAGCCTCGGAATGACTGTGGCGCAAATGGTGGCGACCGCCGGCTGGGAATATTTCAGGAACTGTGAAAATGACGCCCTACGCGAGACGGCGGAGCTTCTTGCTGACGGTGGGGTGATAGCCACGGGCGGGGGTATGGTGCTCAGGGCGGAAAACCGGACCTTCATGCGCGCCGCGGGCAGGGTATTTTTTCTCTTTGCCCCAGCGGAGTTGCTTGCCGCGCGCTTGGCGGCAGACCCGCAAAGCGATCTGCGGCCGCCACTAGCCGACGAAGCGGCCACAGATTCGTCCGCACGGGAGACCCTGTACAGGGAGGCGGCACACCATACACTGGATGCCGTCTGTCAGCCGGAAAAAATTTGCCGGAAAATTTCAAGTATTATATCGAATTACAATAAGTTACAGCCTTAGATAAAAAATATGAAAGTTTTCATTTATAGACAGATAAAGCTATAGTCCACATTTTTTAAAAATCTGAAGCATTGTTAAAGCGTGCCAAATCCGTAACGTAGCTTCAACAACCTTGTCTGATTTGGAGACAACCTTTGCTCGCCGGGTAATTCTGGTCAAATGATGGCAGATATCGCTGTTGTCTCTTTCAATACAATGCTCCGGTTAGATGTATTTTTGAGTTGAGTCACTTTGGTCCATACCTCAGTCCGGCGGCAAGTCGCGCTATGGAGCTTCTGTCCGCAAGATCCGGAACACTGCGTTGACTCCACACGTTCCTTAAGCTCTCGGATTTTATAGGGGATGTCATGAAATCTATGTGCTGATACCATGCAAAAAACCTTGTGATTAAGGAAGAGTACATGCTTATCACTCAATTCTCAAACCTGTTAGCGACACTGTTTACGGAAAAAAACAGCGGCTGGATTCACGGCCCCTTGACGTTGGCGGGATTTGTCGTATCTTGCCCCTGCAACATTATTTACACAGGAAACATGCATGGGCAAAAATCTTATTATCGTGGAATCCCCTGCCAAGGTTAAGACCATTAAAAAATTTCTTGGCCCGCAGTATGCTGTGCACGCCAGTGTAGGCCATGTGCGCGATCTGCCCTCCAACACGCTGGGGGTGGACGAAAGCAATGATTTTGCGCCGCAGTATCAAGTGATTGACAATAAAAAAAAGGTGGTCTCGGAGCTGCGTGCAGCAGCAGCCAAGGCAGAAACAGTCTTTCTGGCACCTGACCCGGATCGCGAGGGGGAGGCCATTGCCTGGCATGTGGCGGAGCTCATCCGCGACAAGGCAAAAAACATCAAGCGCATCCAGTTTAACGAGATCACAGCTAGGGCTGTCCTCGAGGCGCTGGAGAGTCCACGCGAACTCAACGCAAGCCTTTTTGATGCCCAACAGGCACGACGCGTGCTGGATCGGCTGGTGGGATACAAAATTTCCCCCCTTCTCTGGAAAACCGTCAAGCGGGGCACTTCTGCGGGACGGGTGCAATCCGTAGCGCTCAAACTGGTTGTAGAGCGCGAGATGAAGCGCGAAACCTTTGTGCCTGAAGAATACTGGCTTAACAAAGTCCATCTTTCCGCCGCCGTCTTGCCACCCTTTGTGGCGGATCTCGTCAAAATCAGGGGGAAAAAAGCCCGTGTGGCCAATGCGGAGGAAGCCACCGCCCTGGAAAGCTCTATAAAGGGCGTGCTTTTTCAGGTGAGCGCCGTGGAGGAAAAAGAGCGTCGGCGCGCACCGCAGCCGCCGTTCATCACGTCCTCCCTCCAGCAGGCGGCCAACCAGCGTCTCAACTATTCCACCAAACGCACCATGAACATCACCCAGCGTCTCTACGAAGGGGTGGAACTGGGCGAGTTGGGGCTCACCGCCCTCATAACCTACATGCGTACGGACTCCACCCGAATAGCGACGGAAGCGCAAAGCGCGGCCTGTGATTTTATCGCCAGCCGTTTCGGGCAGGACTATCTGCCTCCCAAACCCCACATTTACAAATCCAAGACCGGGGCGCAGGACGCGCACGAGGCCATCCGTCCCGTGGACGTGACCATTGTTCCTGATGAAACAAAGGCCTTTCTGCCGCCGGACCAATATGCCGTCTACAGACTCGTATGGTCACGATTCGTGGCTTCCCAAATGGCCGCCGCGCGTTTTCATGACACCACGTCTCGCATTATCTGCGGCGAAAGCGAGTGGAAAGCCAAAGGGGAACGCCTGCTTTTTCCGGGTTTTCTCGCGGTGATGCCCGCTGGTAGGGAAGAAACGACTGCGGAATTGCCACCCCTCGCGGCCGGACAGATACTCACTCTCGACAAGCTGGAGCAGACGCAGAAATTAACCCAGCCACCAGCGCGCTATACGGAGGCTAGCCTTGTACGGGAATTGGAAGAGCGCGGCATCGGCCGTCCTTCCACCTACGCGGCCATAATTTCCACCCTACAGGATCGCGAATACGCCTGCATTGATGAAAAATACCTTGTGCCCACAGATTTGGGTCGTATTGTCTGCCGCCAGCTTTCGGAACATTTCGTCCGCCTGATGGATGTTGGCTTCACCGCCCAGATGGAGGAGAATCTTGACAAGGTGGCGGAAGGTAGCCAGCAGCGGGTGGATCTTCTTCGTTCTTTCGCGGCGGAGTTCAATCCGAACCTCAATGCGGCCGCCGAAAACATGCGGAGCGTCAAGGGCGGGGTTGACGCGAATCTGCCCTGTCCGTTGTGCGGCAAGTCTCTTGTGATAAAATTCGGTAAGGCCGGAGATTTTCTGGCCTGTTCCGGCTATCCCGAATGCCGCTATACCAGCAACTTCATGCGGGACGAAAACGGAGACGTGAAAGCCATGACCCCGAAAAGACAAGAATTGACAAAGGTTGGCGTGTGCCCCGAATGCGGCAAGGATCTTGTGGTCAAGAAGTCACGCATGGGCAGCCGTTTCATCGCATGTACGGGATATCCCGACTGCCGGCGTGCCGCGCCTCTTTCCACTGGCGTGGACTGTCCGCGTTGCGGCGATGGAGAACTGGTGGAAAAAAGCACCAGACGCGGCAAAATTTTTTACTCGTGCAACCAGTACCCCAAGTGTGACTTTGCCACATGGGACAAGCCTGTGCCTGGAGTCTGTCCGCAGTGCGATTCGCTCTATCTGGTGGAGAAAGCGCGTAGAGACGGGGTAAAAATCGTCTGTCCCACAAAATGGTGCGGATATGTTCAGGAGCATGTCGCGGGGCTGGCTATTCCGCCGCAAGCTGTATGCGCGCAAACCCCGTCACTGTGACGGCGTCACCGACAGCCTTGACCGTTTCGCGCACGATATCGCTCACGCTTTTTTTGTCGTCACGTATGAAGGGCTGCTCCAGCAGACAGACTTTTTTCTGGAATTTCTTCACGGCGCCGTCGGCGATCTTGTCCACAATGGCGTCGGGCTTGCCTTCTTCAATGGCCTTCTGGCGATAAATCTCGCGCTCGCGCGCCACGGCCGCCGAGTCAAGGCCGGCGGCGTCCAGCGACATGGGGCTGGCGGCAGCCACCTGCATGGCAAGATTTTTGGCCAGTTCCTGAACCTCGGCCCTGTCAGCATTTTCAGCCTTACCTACGGCAAGATACACAAGAACGCCGATCTTGCGGTTGGAGTGAATATAGGAACCCACAAGGTCGTTTTCCGTCCGGATGGAGTGGCGGACAAATTTGCCGAGCTGTATGTTTTCGCCCACAGCGGCGATAAGCTGGGTCAGCTCACAACCCACAAGTGCCTCCAAGGCGGCGTGGTCAGCTGGATTGCTGTTGAGCACCGTCTGCGCCACGCGATTCGCCATGGCTTGGAACTGGTCACTGCGTGCCACGAAATCCGTTTCGCACAAAAACGCGGACAGAGCAGTGTGCTTGCCGTCAGCGCTTGTCGCCATGACCACAAGCCCCTCAGAAGTGGAGCGACCGGATTTTTTGGTGGCCTTGGCCATGCCTTTCTGGCGTAGCCAATCCACAGCCTTTTCCATGTCGCCCCCGACTTCCACAAGGGCTTTTTTGCAGTCCATCATGCCTGAGCCGGTTTTTTCGCGCAATTCCTTAACTGTCTGAGCGGTGATTGTCATTCTAAGCTTTCCTCCACGGGAGTTATTCGCCGGCTTCCGCTTCAGCAGCTTCCTGAGCGGCGTCCACGGCCTTGATCATGGATTCCTCGGCGTCGGTAGCCAGACCGTCCTCGGCCATTGCGGAGCCGTCGAGGCAGGCTTCGGCAAAGGAGGCAACAAAAAGTTTGATGGCGCGGATGGCGTCGTCGTTGCCGGGAATGACGAAGTCAATCGTGTCCGGGTCACAGTTGGTATCAGTAATAGCCGCGATGGGGATGCCGAGTTTGCGGCATTCCTTTACGGCAATTTCTTCGCGGCAAGGGTCAATTATAACGGCCATCTGCGGCAGGCGATCCATGTTTTTGATGCCGCCGAGGGCATCTTCGAGCTTGCGCATTTCGCGCTGCAGAAGCAGGATTTCCTTTTTCTGGTAAAGGTTGATGGAGCCGTCGGCAAACATGGAGTCAAGTTTTTTCAGGCGATCGACACTTTTCTGAATGGTAACAAAGTTTGTCAGCGTGCCGCCCATCCAGCGGTTGGTCACATGGTACTGTCCGGCGCGGACCGCCTCCGTGGCCACGGATTCCTGCGCCTGACGCTTGGTGCCGATGAAAAGCACCTTGCCGCCACTGGCGACGGTTTGGACCATGGCGTCGTACGCCACACGGAATAGTTTAACGGTCTGCTGCAGGTCGATAATGTGAATATTGTTGCGGGCGCCGAAAATGTAGGGCCGCATTTTGGGATTCCAGCGCCGGGTCTGATGCCCGAAGTGTACGCCAGTTTCCAGCATCTGCTTCATGGTGACATAAGCCATTTTTCAATTCCTCCCGGGGTTGTTGCCTCCAACCCGGCACTGACTGGATCTCACCGGCTCGTGCCGGACCCCGGATCCGGCCGGGATGTGTGTAATAGGAACGGATTCTATAGCTCAACACCCCGACAATGGCAAGAAAAATATGACGGGAAAAACGCGGGGGGAGCGCCGGCCTTTCGGCATGTTCCGTGAAAAATGCCTTGACAAACGGTAAAGCTGAAGACATCGTCAACGAATACTCCCTTCCTTCTCAATTCCAAACAAAAAGTGTGGCATCCACAATGAAACTGCACTCTAAGTAGTGAGGTAATCCATGAAGAGTTTTGCCATGCTTGGTATCGGCAAAACTGGCTGGATTGAAAAAGACACGCCAAAATGTGGGCAGATGGACGGACGTTGTGCGTCCCATCGCGCTCGCTCCCTGGTCAGAGATTTCAAAAAGGATGGCGCGTCATCATTCCGGATATCACCCCGGACTGGAGCGCCGTGGAATTCCAGGCCGGGTTTTCCATGCACTCCGGTAGCCTTTTGAACGGCTGGAAATTTCCAATTCATAAGGATAGGCTTTTCGCCGAGTTCTTCCACGTGAACGAGACTGACGGCAATATGGCCCTGCTGCCCAAGGACATGGAACCGGCCACCGCACCAAAAAGTACGGAGCCACGAATATCGTCAATTACCGCGAGAGTAACATTGTTGACCAGATTCTGGAAATGACCGACAAAAAGGGCGTGGACCGGGTTATCGTTACCGATTGTGGTGCTGGACAAGTAAAGTTTACGCAAAACGCACGCGGAAACCCGCAGATTCTATGACTTCGACGCTCACCGCGCCCGCACGCACAAGACGCAGGCAGGGTTTGCCCTGTTCCGTGGACAGGAGCGGTTCCACCAGTGTGGATGGCAGGCCGCCGGCGGGCGCAATGTCGCCTTCAAACACACCGGCTTCTCCGCCGTTTTGCTCACCTCGTTCATTTTGCTCATCTTGCTCGTCTTGTTCAAGAGCGAGCAAGAGTTGCGGGTCTATGTCCAACAAGCGACAAGCAGGCGGCCTGCCGTGTTGGTTGGCGCTGCTGGCCGTCAAAACGCCCCCGGCAAGACGCGCCAGCTCCGCAGCCTGCCTGTACGGGCTCACCCGTACGGCCGCCTTGCCCTCATTGTTAACAAGTGGCGCGGGAAGAGCCGGCAAGGCCGGCAGCAGAACTGTGAGCGGGCCGGGCCAGAATTGTTCGAACAGGCCTTGCGGGACTATCTCCAGATACGCCGCCTGTGCCGCCTGCTCCTTGTTAGCCGCCAAGAGCGGCAGAGGCTGCATCGGAGAACGCCTCTTGATGCGGTAGATGCGGGCGACGGTCGTTGCGTCCAGGGCGAGACAGCCCAAGGCGTAAAATGTTTCGGTGGGAAATATGAGTGCGCCACCGCGGCGAAGACATCGGGCGGCGTCGGCAACAGTGTTGTAGAGACGGGGCATGGCTGGAAAACCCTTGGGACTGATCAGCGTGGGCAAGCTGAAAAAACAGTTTTCGGAGGGGGGGGGGAGACACCGCCGCCCACTACGAGGCGCAACTCGGACGCTGGCGGCGTCTGGACTGCATACAGGACAAGCGCGGGAGGCGGATGGGGTCCTCCAGACGCGCAACAAGTTGGAAGGGCAAAAAATTCTAGAAGCCCTGCCTTCGGGGGACATTCTCCTTGTTCTGGACGAACAGGACGAACGGATATCCTTCGGCTGGTCGGCATCCTGCAAAAGTCCGGCCTGGAAAATCTCTGGCCTCTATGCTTTATTGTCGGTAGCACCTATGACCTTGACGATGCAGTGCGCACCGCGCGCCCGCCGTTTTTTGCGACTTGCCGACATGACGCTGCCCCACGAACTGGCCCGCGTTTTCCTGCTGGAACAAATTTACAGGGCCGAGTGCATTTCTGCGGAATATGCCGTATCACAATTAAAATCAGAGCATTTACTACTTGAGATGTTTACTTTACGGCAGACAAAGCCCGCCTGCAAGCATCTTTCTAGATCACTTCGTATATCCGAGCGAAAACATTGTCGTACACCAGTCTGAAATACGGAGAGAATCGTGAATCCTGCGGGTTGCCCGTCAGCAGTCGCACCATGAGCGAATTGTACAAGATTTCGTCCATAACCAGTTTTTCATCCGTAACCCGGTTGAAAAAAAAATGCACGTTGCGCCGACCGGAGAGGAATATTTTCTGCTCCTCCGGCGTAGCCCCCGGGTGGGCGTCAAACCATTCCTGCACATAGTTGCGGCGGGTTAACCCTGTTTCTTCAAACACGCTGATGGACGCCGCCTCAACGGCGTTGGCGCTGTCCGCCAGGCGCACGGTTCCCGTATCCAGCTTGTAGGCAAGGCCTTGGGGCATGATGGAAAGCGCCCCGCCTTCGCCTTGGTGCGTGACAAAATTCCAGTTGCCGAAATTGCTGATCCAGAAGCCGAGGCGTAACATTTCAAAACTCACCACGATGAATTGGCGTCCCTTAGACGCGATCAGCGGAGTTTTCGGCGAATGCAGATTCTCCATCAACTCTTGGGACGCCACGGCGTCCAGACCTTCAAAAACATTGCCGGGATCGTTGCCCGCCTGTGACATATAACAGATAAGCTGGCGGGCAAAACGCGCGTTGTCCGTGGCAAGAACCGCCGCCGGGAGATAGAGGGACGGCCCGGCATGCTGCGCTCCGTCGGCTATTGTGGCGCGCCGCGCGAAGTGATGCGCCGCGTAGCCCCAGTCCCACCACAGCCAGAGCAGACTGCCCGGAGGCGTGATGTTTCCGGCGCGGGTGAGGGCTTCGGCGTGTCGGCGGTTGATCATCGGCCCCTGCGACATACCCCGGATCATGTCCACAAAGGGCGCCACCAGCAGCATGACCAAAATTGCGGACGTCAGCGCCCCGATGCCCACGCTCATGGGCGGTCTGCGCAGCAGAATGCGTAATAGCCAATACATCGGCAAAGTCAGCCCTATGGCTACAATCGGAGTGCCGAACATGACCATACGACCGCCGAGCTTTACGCTGAGGATGCCCAAAATGCCTAGGGGCAGCAGAAAGAGAGCGCCAGGACGCCGTATGATGACAATGCAGAAACCCAGGAGCCCCAGCGCCGAGGCCCATTTCCAAGGATGAAAATAAGTGAAGATGGCGGCAAATCCCAAATCTTGGACCTCAATGATAGACTGGGCGACGGAGGGGTAGACGAGATTGATCCCCTCTCCGGTGCTCTTCACGTCTCCGGCGTGTTTGAGATAGGCGTTGGCGTGTTTGAGTATGGTTGTCAGTACGTCGCCATGTACCAACAGCGCACCGGTGACGAGCCACAACAAGACGAGGACGATCGGGCGGCACAAGGCAACTCGTAGTTTTCGACCGCGTTTCACGCTGGCTAAGAAGACAACTAGGCTTGCCGCAAGGCCCGGCGCCCCCGCGAGAATGGGCAGCGCGTAAGCTAGGGTACCAAGCAGCAGCAGCGCCCGGCGGCCGCGGGGGGCCATGATAAGGCTCATAAAAATGAGCAGCACGATATTGTAGCGGATGAGATACGGAAAAACGGAATGCCACTCCTGCATCCACCAAGAAAGAACTCCAGAAAAGCCAAGCAGAACCACCCACTTCGGATGCAGGGGATTGCCCAAGTGATCCAGCGGGAGGACAGGGGAGAATTTTCCGGCGTGAACTTCCTGCCCCAAGGGGGTCAGAGCTGATGTCAGGCCGGAGTTGGCGGCGAGGCGTTTAAGTACAATCTGCGGCAGCAGCATGTGGTGCATGGCCCAGCAGGCGGGCGCAAAACTCATGAGCATGGGGAAAAACAGCGTCACTAGGTCGGTATCGTAATAGCCGAGGAGTGTTCTGCCCAGAAAACCCGGAGCGAGGGTTGTCAGCAAACCAGCGGCAAGACCGGCCTCCATGCTGCCGAAGGCCCAGACCCAAGCAAAAACAACGCCAGCCATCAGGCTTGCCAGTACCGCCGGAAACCAGAACGCCACCGCAGCTGGATAGCTATGCAACAATTTCGCCATGCTCAAAAGCATGATTGCCATGGGATGCCCCACAGCCATCCCGAAACCCTCCGCGCCGGCGACCCAGTGGTATGCGTCGTGCGTAGCCAGCAGCCATTCACGTCCCAAACGGTATTCGGGATTCTGCCAACAGGGCCATTCCGTCATACGCAGGGCGAAGGCAATTCCCAAGGTCGTTAGGGCACACACTATGCCGCGCTGCCAGACGCGCAGGGAATTGGTCCTGGGCTTTGTCTGGATGTCAGGGGATACGGCGGACATTGTCAGTCTCTTGATGGGGAAAGCGCCCAGAAACAACGTTTTTTGTCCGCAACGACATAATAGGTGCAGGCGTCTGTCAATGTCCAAGGGGCTGGCAGTTCTTCCGGCGGGTCTTCCGAGGCGAAGATAATCAGGGTTCCTCTAGAATTCAAATGTGGTTGCGCCAGGTCAAGCAGGTCGCGCCAAGGCAGGAAGGCGCGGCTCACGATGCCGTCCGTTCTGCCGTGCGGAGTCTTGCGACTTTCAAAAAAACTTTCCGCAGAACCGCGAAAAACGTGGGTATTCTTTAGCGAAAGGTGCGCCAGGACGGTGGAAAGAAAGATCGCCCGTTTTTCCCGGCGTTCCACCATATAGTATTCCCCTTGTGTCCAGACAAGGCGCAGGGGAATGCCCGGCAGACCGGCGCCGGCGCCGAGGTCCCACATTTGCGGATTGTCTGGCAGGGGCAGGCACCTCAAAAAATCGGCCAGATAAATGCTGTCTGTCACGAGGCTCGTAAAAATGTTCCGCCAGTCGTCCGGCCCCACGAGATTGAAGGCGACATTCCACCGCGCAAGCAGCTCCAGGTACGCGGCAAGCCCCTCAAGTGCCACGGCGGACAGAGCCGTCGCCCGCGCGCGGGCTGTCACGGCCGCCGCAAGATGCGCCAGTTCCCGGCGGTCAACAGAGGTTTGTGTTTTTCGCGGCATGGGATTCCTGAAATCAATGCATGCCAATTCATACTCTTGGACGGCGGTACTTGCAAGAAAAACATAAAAGTCGGCGTCGGGCAAAAAATATTTCACCGGAATCTTGTCATGGCTTGCGGAGAGTGTTCACTTAAAGCTAAACAGGAAACATGTCTAGTATCGGGAAAAAACAGACGGAGTTGTGAGCGCCATCCATGTCTAGACTCGCCCTACGAGTCAAAGTTTTTCTGAGTATAAGGTTGAATTCTTCGGGCGGCTTCGCCGACCTTGACAAAGCCGCCGTTGCTTCCGGCAAAATGCTTTGCGGGTGATGGACGTGAATATCTCCGATGACTGTCGTCATCAACGCCGCCGCCAGAACCAAAACCAGCACAGCGAATTACGGCGACATCATGAAAGGCGCTTTGCTGGAAATGCAGCGGGAGTGGGTTATCAACAGATACCGCGACTCACTTGAACTTTTGCATTCGTTTCAGCAGTCGTTTCCAGACGTGGCCACTCATGTATGCCGCAATCTGTACTTTGGCGAACTTGAACGTTTTGACCTTTACAACAACTCCAAAGCAAAAGAAACGGTTGAAAAGACCGGCAGGACGCTGGATTTTCCGGCAGTGGCGAACCGCGTTGTTGACTAACTCTACTCCAAAAGAATGTCCATTCGCGCCGCCCATACTGAAATGCCCTTCGGCACACGAGCGGAATTACAACACTGGCGAGTGCGTTGCGCGGAAATGTTCACTTCTGTTTTTGGGAAAAAATCATGAGCATGGACGCCATCGCCCGCATTGAAAAACTGCGGGGGCGGAAATTGTCGGCAGAGGAAGCCGTGAGTCTGCGCGAAACCGAAAACATGCTGAACCTTCGCGCCGATGACGCCGTATGGGACATTCTGACGGCACTGGAGTATCAGCGCGTCTTTTACCAAGAATTGCCGGAGCTTACACGGAAATTTTGCAGGGGCTTTCCATGAAAATCAATTATGCATCGCGGGCTTCCGCATCGGCTCAGGACAGGCGCACCCTTATCCAATGTCCCAACTTACCAACCTTTCAGCAATTCCCGCGCCGCGTCAGTTTGTCCAGTACAACGGCGCATTTTTCCCAATCCCCCAAGTACGGTATAGCATCCTCATATTTCAAAATAAACGGATTCTTCTGCGGCAACTTGCTGATTGCCATTTCCGCCCGTGCTTCGTCCTTTTGGGCTATAGCGATCCACACGTCTTCCAGCACGTCGGGAATTTGCCCAAACATGGCATAGATGCCCTGCAACTTGCCGGACAGCTTGCTATGCACTTTGTCCTCAACAGAGTCCTTATAGCGCATATTATAAATATAGATTTTATCAGACAACTGACCAATGCGTTGAATGCGACCTTTGCGCTGTTCCAGCCTTGTCGGATTCCAAGGCAGGTCAATATTTATGAGCGTTCCCAATGCTTGCAGGTTCAGCCCCTCCGAAACCGCGTCTGTGCCTACCAAAATCTTCAGTTCCCGCGCTTTCACCAGCCGCTTGATCTCGTCTCTGGTTTCTCTTTTGAAATGACCACACCGGTAGATGCCGGTTTTATCACCGCCAGCGTATAAACACACAGGGACATCGACAAATTCTCCAGATAGCCCGTTCAGCTACATAGAACGCGCTGTCGTAGCATTGCGTAAAGAGGATACACCCCTTGTCCTTCCATGGCCCTTTCCCTTCAACGCCATTTGTCAGTATTTCCCTGACGCGGTTATATTTAGGGTCGGTATCGGTATTGGACTTCAAGACGCTGACGAGTTTTTCCAAACTCTCAACTGCGGTGTTCTCGCCCGCGAACATTGTGCTGCCTATACGTTTCAGAAGCAGCGTGGACATAAAACCACCGCCTTTTACCCTTGAGGCCAGCATATTGCAGAAATCCTCGGCCATACTATATGCCTGTGCCAGATAGCCGGAGAGTTCAGGGCTTCATGGTCTTTTTCGACGAGCAGGATTGCCGCGATCCTCTTCAAGTACGGTTCGCCTGTTTCCGGGTTGACGGTGTTTTCCAAAAAATCGCGGGTACGCCGGACAATCGTGCGAATATAGGGATTATGGTTTTTGATGAAATCGTCGTCTTGGTAAAGGAGCCTGACTCTTTCCTTTTGTGGACGCGACAGGCCTTCATAACGACTTTGCAGAACGACATGGACATCATCGAGAATGTCAAGTTGCGCCCGCAGAGTTCCGATACGCCCATTCTTCTCGTTTTTCGGCGGAAACGGATTACGGATAATCTCCCACATTTCCGCTTCGGCGACAGGATATGGCGCATCCCCTTGAATATACTTGAGGCTTAGTCCAGGCGTATGCCATCAAACACTGTACTTGTCACCCAAAATCCAGCAGGTTGTTCGATTGCGCTTTGTGCGCATCGGGATCCTGATTGAGGTTCTTGCGTCTGGTGCGGTGCGCTTCATCCAAGAGAATGCAAGAAAAACGCATGGTTTTCAGCACTTCCACGGACTCGGACTTGCTCGTGATCAAACCCTGTGAAATAATGCCGATTTTGCGCGAGCATTTCACAATCGCTTTTACGCTGTCGGCTGGGTATTCGTAGCCGTTTTCATCAACCCAGAAGCGTCCTGTCCATACGGCTGACGGAAGTTTTTAATTCGTCCTGCCATTGGTACAACAGAGTTTTGGGCACAATAATCAGGACAGGCTTCTCGTCATACAAGGCAATCAGCTTCGCGGACATGGCCAGCTGTACCGTCTTGCCCAGGCCAACCTGATCGGCGAGCAGCAATCTCGCGCCGCCGCGCAGCTTATGCTCATTGAAAGCGCGAGCGACGAAATATTTCTGATGCGCCCACAATCCCAACTGCTCACGACGGCATATGAATTGTTCCAGAAGAAATCAAATTCCGCTTGCACCCAAACGATGGAAGCGGGATCACCATCCTCCCAGGGAATTTCGTAATTGGTAGTGAATGCGCTTTTGGTTTCGTTGATACTGCCGAGAAATGAAGTTTTGCCCCCACCGGGGTATATTATCACGCCCGCTTTGCCGTGCATGAGCCCGTAAACTTCATCTGGAAGCACCCGGACTTCGAGCTTGCCGGACTTCAAAAGTTCGTACAGCTTGCGGAGTCGGGCCATTGCACACGGCGTCGCGTACACTTCCTCTGGCTTGAACTCGTTCCATTCCACGCGCTGCCCGAGTTTGGCCACAGCTACATCCGAAGGGGCAAGGCTGGAATTGCAGACCACTCTGACCTTGCCCGCAATCGCTTCTATCGTTTCCCCGACGACTTCCAAAATGGATGAGCAGAAATACCCGGCAATGCGATCATAACTGACAGCCCCTTTTAATTTGGCGTTCAGAAATTGTTCGCCCAGATTATTTATGCGGGAGGAGTAGTAAGTTATCATTGATTATTCATCATTATGAAGCTCTCCTCGCAATTCAGGGCTAAACCACACATCAAACTCGTTTTTGGTATCACATTGGGTAGAAATATTTTCGGTATTAGGCATGCCGAATGTCAACCTGCCATCGGAAATACTTTTCTTTGCGTTGGAATAGTCTCGTTATATCGCAATGCTAACTCATAATAGCTATTAGCTGCCATCATTATGCATTCTAGCTGAATACTGCCGATTATATGTCCATGATAAATAGTTACAATCAAGCTCAAACAAAGAATAACACGCCCTAAAGCCCTAATCAATTCGCACAAAAATTCAGTTAACTCAGCTTAAGAAACAGCAAGGAGACAAATGCCGCCGATTAAGAATCAACCATACTTGCTGAACCAGCGTTCTGAAGCGCATATATGGCATTGCTCAGACCACTTACAGCGGACATATTCATCTTTAAGTTGCCACCACAATGCATTCATTCGACAATATACCTGATAATTTTTTCTAAACAGATAATACTGTTATTTTTCTGTCGCATAGCAACCTGTTCCGCTTTTGGATCAGTTGCTTTCCAATTTTCATCCATATTTGTGTCAGGGTATTGATATGAACTATCTAATTGTTTGAATGCCGGTAATATTTCAAACTGCATATCGTCACTAAAAGCGATTTTTACGACTTGCCCGTCAGCTTTAACATCGCTTCGAGGATAAGCAGTTTGTATCGCGCTTTTCACTGCTTGTAAGAGGCGCGACTGCCCATTCCCTATTTGTATAATCGTACCGAGTGTATTCGCTTTCCGGCAGCTCAACCAGAATATCAATGTCGCTCTCGTCGATAGCTGTCTCACTCCCGTAAGAGCCGACATACAAACTATTTTACGTTCGCTCTGAATATTCCAGAATTCTCGGTTCATCGCCCTCGTCACAGTACGATAACGCTGTGAAATATTGCTTCTTGTGCCTTGAAGGATGGCTTCACCATGTTTTTGTATCAGTAAACTCATAATCTTCTACCTTATCAAATATGATCGTTATCCACCAAAACGTACAAATGTTCCGCCATTTGCGCCGCCTTTTTCCAGTGCGGCATATTCGTAATGTCCCGCGTGTCTTTAAGAAAGTCAAAAATCTGTTTCAACATATCGCGGTTGTCCCAATAGTCGGGCAGCTTGTTCTTAATATGCCACAGCCACTTGCCCGGCTGTTCGTCCTCTGCGATGGCCACATGAATGGCTGCAAGGATAAGCCGTAGCGTTACTCCTCAAAACCCGGCACGTCGCTGACCGTCCGCATGGCGAATTCTGTGGGCGTTTTCAGGCGGCAGGTATTCGCCCGCTCATTGGACATAAGCTGGCTGTAGCTTGTTATGGCAAATCCGTGCGCGTACTCCTGATAGGTCGAAATCTGATAGCCGCCGTTTTTTTCGTTCTCCAAACCCTTGATGTAGAAACGCTCGGCGGGGGAAAGCTCTTTCCACAAAAAATTGTCAAATTCGGCGGGGATAATACAATCATAGGCCTGTTTTTTGGCCCGCTCTATCAAAGCGACAACTTTGGAAGTTTTCGGGTTGTTGATAGCCTTGTCAAGCTCGTAGTCCAGGTCGAGTTCGCCTATACTGCTGTAACTTATCAGCACTTTCAGGCTGGCAGCATAGGCGGCAAGCACATAGTCCGGATCGTTGAAATTCGGGTCTTCCCTGTCGTCGAGCGTCTGCATACTCTCAATCTGACTGACGACCTCGGCCTTGATGTCCGCGTTGATTTCATCAAGGAATGCCTCATTCGTCCCTGTGCGCTTGCGCAGGACAAGTAATACCGTACCCTTGCGTAGTCCGTCTTTCAGGCCACCGGCGTCCGTTCCCGTAGCGATGTTCCAGGCCTCCGTTACCTTGAGACCCGCTCCACATGATCAGGGCAAGCTGCGCCCAAACGGCGGGGTCGGTGTGCGTGCACATCACTACCTGTATACCATCATCGCGCATGTGCCGTATAAGGTTCGAGTAAATCTCAATCATACTTTGCGCAAACCCCTCGCCACCGCGCACTGCCAAAACGCGCTTACTGTCGGCGTACCATTCGGGGAACGCCTCTTTCAGCAGCCTGTTGTTCCAAACAAGAAAAAACTCAGAAAGTTCGTGATAATTCACTGTGTCAACGTAAGGCTGGTCAGTGAACCATATGTGGGAGGAATGAGTTGAAGTAATTGAGCGCGCATCATTCAGTTCGCATATAGCATTTTTATTTGTTTCAAAATTGTTTACATCATAGAACCAAGATGTTTCTGCAGCAATTAAACTCCTTGTTCCCCAATTTATCATGATGTTCAGTGCCTGATTGTAGTAAGTCTGTCCTGAGTTTTCATGTTCGATGTTCCAAAGGCATAAACGCGAATTCCAATTAATACACTTATTAAGACCAAGTATACCAACTATTTTTAATGTTATATTCTCAATATTATTTATTTTATTGACAAATTTACTCAACAGATACAACTGCCTTGCATTAAATAAATGATTCCAGTGCGCCCAGCCGCGATTACGAATAAGCTCGGTCGTCTTA
>JAITNF010000007.1 GCA_031290615.1 Desulfovibrio sp.
CCCGGCAACAGCGGCGGCCCCTTGCTGAATATTGAGGGCGACCTTATAGGCATCAATACCGCCGTTGACGCTCGGGCCGAGGGAATAGGCTTTGCCATCCCCATCAACAAAGCCCGACGCGTCATGGGCGACCTGATGAGCCAGGGAGGGGTTGCGCCGCTCTGGCTGGGCATGATGTTGCAGGATATGGACAGCCGCACGGCCATGGCCATGGGGCTTAATGATGTCTCCGGCGTGCTTGTGAACGCCGTTTTTGAAAACACGCCGGCCGCCCGGGCGGGCATTACGCCCGGCGACGTGCTGTTGAGCGTTAATACTTCGCCCGTGCGTGACAGGCGGGATTATGTCAATGTGCTGCGCAACCAGACCGGCGAAGAAGCCCTACGCCTGCATATCTACCGGGACGATCAGAGCATTAACGTCAGTGTGCGGCCAGCGCATTTTGACGATGCCGTGGCCGGTGCCCTGATGGAACAGCGCTGGGGCCTGACAGCGAGGGAAGACCGGGGAGGACTTGCGGTTATTGGTGTCCGGCGCGGTGGCCCGGCTGAATTTTTGTGCAGTGGGGACATTATCGTCGCCGTCGGCGCGGCGCGCGTAAAAACCATGAAAGAGTTTTTGCAGGTCTTCCGCAGGGAGCGGTTCGCCGGTCAGGTGCTTCTGAAGGTGGTGCGCGACGGCCGACAGTACTATGCCCGACTGATGCTCTGAAGGTTTTACACGGTCATACAGCTTGGCGTCCAGCGCGTGTTTGTCGGAAATCACGAAGGTCAGCACAAGGCAACTCAGCGGCAGCACAAGAAAAATCATGTCGGCAGGGCGTAGCTGCCGTAAAATAAAGAGGGCAGATGAAAAATTTTATTTTTGTTTTACTGGACGGGCTTGGCGCTGGCGCAGCCCGTCGCTGCATGAGTTGCCTCGCAGCTCTTGAAGAAGCGGGGATTGCCCGTTACCGCGAGCTTGCGACAATGCTGCCGCCGCTCTCACGTCCCGTTTACGCAACTCTGCTCAGTGGGCAAAAACCTGCGGAAAGCGGTATTCTTCATAATGATAACATATCTCTCTGTCCGATTCCGACAATCTTCCATTGGGCTCGCCAACATGGACTGGTAACAGCTGCGGCTTCCTATGCTTGGATAAGCGAACTTTGCAACCGCGCCCCATTTGTGGCAGAACGGGACAGGTTTACGCAAGATGCGGAGCTGCCCATATCCTGTGGCCTTTTTTACAGCAGTGACGCCTATCCGGACGATGAACTTTTTCGTGATGCCGAATGGTTGCGGCTGAAATTTTCGCCCCATCTGCTTCTTGTCCACTCCATGGGTATAGATTATGCAGGGCACATGCACGGTGCCTCCTCCTCCACCTACCGCAACGCCGCGCGCGCGGCGGACGGTCTGCTGGCACGTTATCTGCCCCGCTGGCTGGAAAAGGAATATGCTGTGCTTGTCACAAGTGATCACGGCATGGATATTGAAGGAAGCCATTGTGATGCGACAGGGGAGTCCCGAAGTGTGCCTCTCTGGCTTGTCGGAGCTCCGCAGGATTGCCGCATGCCCCAAAGTCAGACAGAACTTGCCGAAATAATACTGACTTGCTTGGAATTGGCATCTCCAACGCTTGTAAAATCTTGTCAATGTGTTTTTGATAGGCTATAATGTATCATGCAAAAACGAACTTTTTTTTGCCGTATTCCGGTTCTGATTGTCCAAATTACCGCCTGGTACTCCCTTTGCCTCGCCGCATGGTCTGTTCCGGCGTTCGCTGCTTCCAAAAACACGGTTCCAGCGCCGCTGTACAAAAGCGAACGTCCATTGGATCCGCAAAACGAACGCCACGGCCGACCTCAAAAATTTTCCATGTCCGAAGCCGTGTCCCGCGCCCTGAAATTCAATCCAAGTCTCGGCGCGCAGGAATCGCAAAGCCATTCTTCCGAAGACGGACGCAAGTCCGCTCGCGGAGCCTTCGGCCCCAAGCTCGGCATGATCTACTCCGTCGTGAAACAGGAAAGAGAGAGCTCTCCCGCCAGTATTCGCCCTCCGGAAACGGGCATATACAATTTGGGCATGGAAGTTTCTCAGCCGGTTTTTCAGGGCTTCAAACTTCTGGCAGGCTATCAGAAAGCCGCCTTGCAGGCAGACAGTGACAAAGCCGTTTTGCGCAACGCGGAACTAAGTATGACTGAACAGGTGCAACGCTATTTTCTTGATTATCTGAGACGCGAAGAAAACGTCATCAGCGAACGCGATTCTCTTGCCAGACTGCGTGATCAGCTCAACATCACAAAAGCTTTTTATGATGTCGGGCTCAGACCGCGCCTTGATGTTCTGCAAGCGGAAGTCAACGTCAGCCAGGCGGAAAATTTGTTGATTCAGGCTGAAAACGGCCGCGATACCTGCCTGGCGATGCTTAATACCCTGTTGGGGTTGCCTGCGACGGGGAAAACAGGTTATACAGGCAAATTGGTATATATTCCTTTTAATTTTTCGCTGGAACAGTGTCTTGAAACAGCCTACCGCCAGAGGCCGGATCTATATATAGCGGCAAAAGCGGTAGAAATCGCTGGTAAAGACCAACGCGCGGTGCAAAGCGACTATTATCCGCAAATCGAAGCCTACTACAACATCACCGACACTGGTAATTCTCCCGACATGCGCCGTGTGGGCGAGGGAGGGTCACGCGGTACGACATGGGAGGTAGGCGCGCGGGCCACCTGGAATGTGTTTCAGTGGGGAACAACCTGGTACGCCGACAAGCAGGCCGGTTGGCTGGTGACAAAAATGCGTTATGAGAAAGAAAATCTCAAACTCAATGTTGGCTATGACGTCAAATCAAAACTGCTTGCCGTGCGAGAAGCTGAAAAACGGATTGCCCTCGCTGATAAAAGTGTGGAACAGGCCACAGAAGCCTATGATGCCGCCTTGGCCCGCTATCGGGAACAGGTGGGCACGAATTTTGATGTGCTTGACGCATCTTCAAAGCTCACCACGGCGCAGGCTTCCATTACTGGCGCCAAGGCGGATTATCTGACAGCATTGTCCCAGATTTACGTCGCCATGGGTGAATTTCACGCTGATCTCCTGCAAATGCAATAGGCTGGCAATACTACACTACTTATGGACTCCTTCACGCTTACCATTACACCCCTCGGCGGCCTTGGAGAGATCGGGCTCAACTGCCAGCTTTGGGAAACAGCTGGCGGCGCTGTAATGCTGGATTGTGGCCTGATGTTCCCGGATGATGAACATCTCGGCGTGGACGTGATTATTCCGTCTTTCGAAGCCGTGAGCCGTGTCAGGGACAAATTGACCGGCATCGTGCTGACCCATGGACATGAAGACCATATCGGCGCGCTCCCATGGCTTGTCAGGGAACTTAATAAAGGCATTCGCATTTACGGGTCGGATTTGACCTTGGCCCTTGTGGAACACAAACTCCGCGAACGGGAAATTTTATCTCGGGTGGAGCTTTGTTCCGTCACCGCAGACACCGCGTTGCCGCTGGCGGATATGATTTTTCACTTTTTTCCGGTTTGCCATTCCATTCCGGAAGGGTTCGGACTTGGTGTGGAAACGCCTGTCGGCCGTATTGTACACAGCGGAGATTTCAAGATTGATCCTCATCCCCTTGACGGAACTGGGACGGATTTGCAGATTTTCAGGAATTTTGCCGGGGAGCAAGGCGCGCGTTTGCTTTTTTCCGACTCGACCAATATCATGCGCCCGGGCCGTTCATTCACGGAACGTGAGGTCAAAAAATCTCTCGGCAAACTTTTTGATGCCGCCGGGGGGCGCATCATAATCACGCTTTTTTCCAGCCATATTCAACGTATTCAGGAAGTGTTCGATCTTGCGGAAGAGCGCGGACGAACTGTGATAATTAGCGGCAAATCTTTGGCGGGCAATATAGACACCGCCCGCGATCTCGGTCTGTTAAAACCGCCTCCAGTTTTTTTCAACGCTCACAATGGCGTGCCGATCCTGCCGGACAACAAGGTGGTTCTTCTTGTCACAGGCGCGCAGGGAGAACCTCTCTCGGCCCTTTCGCGCATGGTGATGGGCGGACATCGTCAACTCGGCATACGCGGTGGGGATACCGTTGTCATGAGTTCACGCCCCATACCGGGCAATAATAAAGCGATTTCACGCCTTATCAATGAAATATACCGCTTGGGAGCGGAAGTGATTTACGAGGATATCAATGCTGTTCATGCTTCGGGGCACGCATACAGCGAAGAATTGCGCGACATGCTTCTGGCCGTGCGGCCCCGGATTTTTGTACCCGTGCACGGCGAATATCAGCACCTTGTAAAGCACGGACGACTTGCCCAACTCTGCGACCTTTCTCCGGAAAATATCATACTCCTGGAGGACGGCATGCCGCTGACCATCACGCCGGACTCTTTCCGTATTGAAGCGCGTGTGCCGGTTGAATACACTCTGGTGGACGGCAAAGGCGTGGGAGATGTCGGAGTTGCCGTACTCAGGGAACGACGCATTCTGGGTGACGAAGGAATAGTTATCGTGGTGCTGGTGATTGATTCCGCGACAGGCAGCATACTTCACGGACCTGAAATAACCTCTAAAGGCTTTGTCTTTGAACAATGCTACAGCTATGTACTGGAAGACGCCAAATGTCTTGTACTGGAGGAAATTGAAACAGCGTGGGAAAGAACACAGTATACATGTGAAAACATACGTTCATCATTACGGAAATTTTTTAAACGTATTTTGGGGCGGGAGCCGATTGTTATAGCAATAATCAGCGAAATATGAAACAGCAGCTCCACTCCGAAAATGGGCAATCACTCCATCTTTGAGAGTGTTCACTTACACAGTGATCATAGGCGGAATTAGAAATCATCTCATAATCAATCTGAGCAAAATGAATATGCACCCAAATTGGACCATGTCAAGGTAGGGCGAATAGACCGTCTTTCCACCAACGTTGAACACCTGTGGCAGGTGCGGATTCTGCCACTTCAAAAAGCAGGTGGTAAGAGTCCACTCCGGTACGGTTTAGAATATCAAGAACTTTTTCCGGAAAGGAGGGCATAAGAAGCTGGTGTTAAGGAGCGCACTATGGGCTGGTAGTCGCGGTAATCTAGCGTCCATCGACAAAAACCCTAATTTTTTTGGCGGTATGCGGTAAAGTTTGGCTGCGCATTATGTTACATGTAAAAAAGTAGGTGTCAAGCAGTCAGAATAGTTGATGAATTTTTCCACGCACGAATATGTATACAAGCTTGACATTTTGCGTCGGATAGGGCAAAAGGTTTTTCTCTTTTTTGGAGGATGATTATGTACGCTATTATTGAGACCTGCGGTAAACAGTATTGCGTTCAGGAAGGCACGAAGTTTGCTGTGGAAAAACTGGTTGCTCTGGCCGGGACGGAAATTATTCTTGACAAGGTGCTTCTGATCGGCGGCTCTGAATGCAAAGTCGGCGCTCCCTACCTCGCTGGCGCCACTGTCACAGCGGAAGTGATGGAGCAAGGGCGTGGTCCGAAAATCAAGGTCTTCAAGCGCTGGCGGCGCAATGACTCGCGCAAGTTGCGCGGTCACAGGCAGGAATTTACCGCTCTTCGCGTTAAAAGTATTAACGGCTGATGCGGTTTCGCAACAATATAAATCAGGGATTCGGTTCGTCCTCTGTGTCCAGCAGGGATGAAGGTCTTTGCTGCTACAGGCGGCTTGGATGCAGGATCCACACAGGATGGCGGTATGGCTCATAAAAAAGCAGGTGGTTCGTCCCGTAACGGACGGGACAGCGCAGGGCAAAGGCGCGGCGTCAAACGCTTCAGCGGGCAGCCTGTTTCAGCGGGCAGCATACTGGTACGCCAGCTTGGTACAACAGTGTATCCCGGCGTTAATGTGGGTATGGGCAGGGATTATACCCTCTTTGCCAAAATTGACGGAGTGGTGCGTTTTGAGAAACATATCCGTAAACGGCACAGCCGCGTGTGTGTGCATATAGACACTGCTGCGGAATAACCGTTAAAAGTATCTACATTTTTTCAGGGAAGATGCGCGATCCTCTTCCCTTTTTTCGTGTATGCTCCGAAATTAATCTGTTTCAAACAGGTTCTGTATGCGTTTTGTGGATGAAGCAAAAATTCTGGTGCGGGCTGGCAAGGGCGGGCACGGTTGTGTTTCCTTTCGGCGGGGAAAATTTGTTCAGCGCGGCGGACCGGACGGCGGCGACGGCGGTGACGGCGGCTCTGTCATTATCAAGGCGGACTCACATCTGCTTTCTCTCTATGATTTTCGCGTCAAACGTCTGTACGAGGCCAAAAATGGACAGCTCGGACAGGGCAGCCAACGCAACGGCAGACACGGCGAAGACATTGAGATCAGTCTGCCGGTAGGCACACTGGTCTTTGTGGAAAGCCCGGAGGGTGAACGACTGTTCGTCGACCTGAGCGAGTCTGGCGTCTGCGTTACAGCCGCCGAAGGTGGGCGCGGCGGCAAGGGTAACGAGCATTTCAAATCTTCCACCATGCGCGCGCCGCGTTTTGCTCAACCCGGAGAAGGGGGAGAGGAATTCACTTTGCGGCTGGAACTGAAAATTCTGGCTGACGCCGGTCTGATTGGCTTGCCGAACGCCGGGAAATCCACTTTTATTTCTCGTGTGTCGGCGGCCAGACCGAAAATAGCCGACTATCCATTCACCACTCTCACCCCCAATCTCGGGGTGATGATAGATGAGGCCGAGACGGACAGGCGTATTGTCATTGCCGATATCCCTGGGCTCATTGAAGGCGCTAGCATGGGCCTTGGATTAGGCAGTCGCTTTTTAAAGCATGTGGAGCGCACCCGGTTTCTGGTACATATTCTGAGCGCCGAAGACGTAAGCGACTATTCCCCCTGGGCCGGCTTTGAACTGATCAATGAGGAATTGTGCGCCTTTGATCCGGCACTTGCGGAACGTCGTCAAATTGAGGTCATCAATAAAATTGATCTGCTTCCGGAAGAACGGCTTGTTGCCCTGCAAAAATGCGCCCGTGTCGAGGGGCGACGGATATTCTTCATCTCTGCTCTGCACGGAGAAGGCATGGAAGAGCTGAACGCCGAAATCTGGCAGTTGCGCGACGCGGTGGAAAGTCACAGTCCCATTGTTCGTGACGACGGTACTGACGCCATGCCGGCGTTTGATGAAAATTTTTTTGATATTGAAGTGGAGTATACAAAAGAACATTATTGAAGTAGAGGCCGTTATGTCCGAGAATTGGCGTGAAGCACGCCGCCGGGCCGTCAGCCAGGCCCGCACAGTGGTTGTTAAAGTTGGCAGCGCCGTCCTGAGCGATGCGCAGGGACTCAACTCAGCCGTTATGTCCCATCTTGCAGGCCAGATGGCTCTTTTGCTGAACATGCATGTGGATGGTACGCGTCGTCGGCTGGTCTTGGTTTCCTCCGGTGCCGTGGCGGCCGGACGTGCGGTTCTGGCCGCCGCTGGGCAAAATTGGGACGAAACAAGCCTGACAGCCCGTCAGGCGGCAGCTGCGGTAGGGCAGGGGCAGCTCATGCGGGCTTGGGACACGGCCTTTGTCGTTCACGGCATGACTACTGCCCAGATTCTGCTCACTAGGGACGATCTGCGCGCGAGGGAGCGTTTTTTCAATATTCGCAATACGGTCGCAACACTTCTGCACTGGAATGTGACGCCCATCGTGAATGAAAACGACACGGTCTCCGTGAGCGAACTCAAATTCGGCGACAACGATTACCTTTCAAGTCTGCTGGTTAATCTTGCCGGAGCGGATATGTTTGTCAATTTGACATCGGTCCCAGGTGTCCTGGTCGCTGACCCGCGGCTTAATCCCGACGCGCCGGTCATGGAATGGATTGAAGATGTGGCGGGCCTTGATCTCTGGCGTCTGTGCGGTAGCAAAACAGAAGCCGGGAGCGGCGGTATGTATTCCAAGTTGCTGGCTGCCCGTCGCGCTGCCCAGATTGGAGTGCCCACCATGATTTTGCCCGGCCGCACGCCAGATGTGCTGATGCGGGCTTTCGGCCTGCACGGCGAAGGCGATGGAACGAATAAGGCCGACACTCAGGAAACATGTGAGGGAACTTGGGTCAGTCCGTCAGGACACTCCATACCGCGTCGCAAATTCTGGATGGCCTACCAGTCGGAGCTGGCCGGGAGCGTGGTGGTGGATGCCGGCGCGGCCAATGCCATGCTGCGCAAGGGCAGCAGCCTGCTGCCCGGCGGGGTGCGTGCTGTGAAAGGCATCTTTCAAAAAGGGACACTGGTGCGGATTCTGCACGAAGGTCGGAGTCTAGGCGTGGGGTTGAGCAATTACAGTACCTCGCAACTGAAAAAAATTATGGGACTCAAACGTCATGAAGTGGCTGTCATACTTGGCGACGCCCATTACCCGGAAGTTATCCACCGCGACAATCTGTTGCTGGATGCCGCAGTATAGCTGGACAATGCCCGTCAGTTCTGCGTATTTTTATGCGCATAGCTATCCGCAAAATTGTACCCTGCTTCCAGCGCGACCGCGTTGATCGGAATCAGCTTGGCGTAGTGCGCGCTCACCACACGGTGCAGGGCTTCCCGAACCGCCTTGAGGGGTAGGGCGTCCGTAGCCTTAAGCCAAGCCCCCAAGGCAACCATGTTCGTCAGTTTTACGTTGCCGATGCCGTGTGCTATGTCGTGTGCCGGAATATACACGGTGCGGATTGTCGTATCCACAAGTTCCCGTGCAATCAGTGAAGCATTGACAATCTGCACGCCGTCCTTGCGCAGACGCGGTTGAAATTTGGCAAGGGAAGGCTCGTTGAGCACGACGGTGGACATCGGTTCACGCACTAGGGGAGAGCCTATGGGCAGGCTGTCCAGCACCACGGTGCAGTTGGCTGTTCCACCACGCATTTCGACGCCGTAAACGGGAATGAAGGTCACCTCAAGTTCCTGCTCCATACTGGCCTGGGCTAGCAGATTGCCGATAAGCATAACCCCCTGTCCGCCGAAACCGGCTATGATAACATCTTGATACCTAAGCATGTTATGTCTCCTTCACGTCCTTGAAAACACCTAGGGGAAAAATGGGGATCATGTCCGTCGCAATGTGTTTATTGGCCGCAATGGGGTCCATGTGCCAGTTGGTGGGGCAGCCTGCGAGCAGTTCCACAAAGCCGAAGCCCAAGCCGTCAAGTTGTACGTCAAATGCCAGGCGGACGGCTTTTTTGGCCTTCCGTACATGTTTTACCGAGTCCAGCGCGCAACGGGCCGCGTAGGCAACTCCCTGCAAACCGGCCATGATTTCCGTAAGGCGTATAGGACCTCCTTCATTGCTGAAATTTCTGCCGTGCCGGGTTGTTGTGGTTTTTTGGCCGATCAGGGTGGTGGGGGCCATTTGTCCGCCGGTCATGCCGTAAACAGTATTGTTAATGAAGACAGTCGTGATTTTTTCGCCCCTATTGGCCGCGTGGAGAGATTCCGCCATGCCGATGGCGGCCATGTCGCCGTCGCCCTGATAGGTAAATACAACGGCTTCCGGTCGTGCCCGGCGCACGCCCGTGGCCACGGCGCACGCCCGGCCATGGGGGGCTTCCACGCTGTCCACGTTAAAATAGTCATAAGTAAAGGTGGAGCAGCCCACAGCGGCTACAAGGATGGTTTTGTCCGCCACGCCGAGTTCGTGCAGCACTTCGCTCACCAGACGGTGGGCTATGCCGTGATGACAACCGGGGCAATAATGAGTGACGCGCTCATTGAGCACGGGATTTGCATCAAAAACCATTTTTTCGCCCTGTTGCGGGTGCAGATTATTTGCATATGTCATAACGTTTCCTCATCCGTTCAAAGCCTGAAGAATCGGCTCAACAAGCTCATTGGCGCCGATAAACAACCCCGGCATCACACTGTGCCAGAGCACGGGGCTCGCGCCGTTGACAGCCAGACGCACGTCTTCCGCCATCTGGCCGATGTTCTGCTCTATCACCAGAAAACGTCGTCCCCGAGCGAGTGCCGACAGAGCTTCGTCGGGGAAAGGGTAGAGCGTGACGGGTCTGAACAGGCCGATCCTGTGCCCCGCTTTGCGCAATTGGCGTACGGCGCTACGCGCAATGCGTCCCACAGAGCCGAAAGCCACCACCACAAGCCCGGCATCGTCCACATCTTCACAGTCAAACAGGGCTTCCTTGCGCATGTCTGCGTATTTGCGCTGCAGAAGGCGGTTGTGTTCGGCGAGGGCGCCTTCGGCCAGATAGACGGATTTGAGCAAACGCGGCCTGGCGTTTTTGCCGCGGGCCCCATAGCCCTCAATGCGCTGATCCTCCACGAGGGATTGTAGATATTCGGGCGTCCGGGTTCCGGCGGGGGGTACGCGCCGCACTGGTTCCTTGATCTGGGCCACAATGGCGTCGCCCAAGAGCATAACGGGATTTCTGTATGTAAAGGCCAGATCAAGAGCCTTGAACATAAAGTCATAACATTCCTGGGCGGTGGAAGGAGCCAGCACCAGATTGCGGTGATCGCCGTGTCCGCCTCCTTTGACGGCCTGAAAATAATCGCCCTGGGAGGGACCTATGTCGCCGAGCCCAGGACCGCCGCGTGACATATTGACGATGATCCCCGGAACATGGCTGCCGGCCATATAGGAAATGCCTTCCTGCATTAGAGAAATGCCGCAACTGGAGGATGAGGTCATGGCAGGGATGCCGCAGGCGCCGGCGCCCAGCAGCATATTGACGGCCCCAATCTCGCTTTCGGCCTGCACAAAAACACCTTCGTGCTCCGGAAGCAGTTCCGAGAGTATTTCCGGGATTTCATTCTGCGGTGTGATGGGATAGCCGAAATAACAGCGAAGTCCCGCGTCGACAGCGCCGTAAGCCACAGCTTCATTGCCCTTGACAAGTATGCGGTCAGGCATCTGTTCAGTATTCATGCGCCGCAGTTCTCCCGGAGCTTTTGAAAACCCGTATGGCCGTATCAGGGCACATGACGGCGCAGGAAGCACAACCGGTACATTTGCCATCCATTGCCACTACTTCATAGCCATGACGGTTGAAACGGCCGGAAGCCCGCAAAATATTCATCGGGCAGACCTCCACACAGAGGCGGCAACCCTTGCACCGTTCTTCCAGAAATACAACTCGTGACATATTTTTCTCCAGAATACATTTTGAAATATGCAATATTCCGGTTTTCGGTCTGTCTGTTGACTGAACACCTGATAAAAGTTGTAAACCCGCTTCCGGCGAACACCTGGGTCATGGAGTTTGCAGCTGTTCATAGTTTGATCGGCTTTAGATAGTATCCCCGTGAGATATGTAACAGCCTAAAATTATTGATAATTTATTAGGTTGCCGTGTCAAAATTTTAGCATGTTATGCTCTTAAGACGAAACCATTTAGTGGCTATCTTGTAGCACTAGAATTAAATTTTTTGTAATACCCTAATGGAAGCCATTAATGGGGACACCATAAGCTTGCTTTTTGGAAGGGTAGGCGTGGGCCGTGATTTTGGTACTTTGCGTTGTCCAAAACTCTTGGCAACGCGCGGGATAAACAGTAAAATTTTATTTTTCCGCCCTCGTTATTTCCGGCGGCAAGGGTATCTGCTGCGCCATTTTATGGATTCATCCATGTTGTCCACGGCAATAGCACCATAGCACCATTAAGTTTGTCAAAAAGTTTTTTTGTTCAAGGGGCAGTTGGAACCTTTCCTGTCTCCTTCCTTTTCCAGAGGTAGTCTGTACAGGTGGCTTGTATTGTAGAGCCGCCAACCTCAAAGTCAAGAAAGACTTATGCTCCCCAAGCGGTAAATTTCAACGTATGAGCATGGCATCACCGTAGGAAAAAAATCGATAGCCGTTTTTGATGGCTTCCTCATAGGCCGCCAAAATACGCATACGCCCTGCGAAGGCGGAGACCAGTATGAGCAGGGATGATTTCGGTAAGTGGAAATTGGTCAGCAACGCGTCAACGATGCGGAATCTCCGGCCGGGATAAAGAAAAATGTCCGTCACGCCGGTGAAGGGCTGCACACTGCCGTGCAGTTGCGCCACGCCTTCCAAGGCGCGCACAGTTGTGGTGCCAACAGCCAGCACAGGGCGCCCTGCAGCTTTTGCCCGCATCACGGCACAAGCTGTTTTTTCCGGAATTTCCAGATACTCCCCGTGTATTCTGTGACTGCGAATATCCTTGCTCCGCACAGGGCTGAAAGTTCCATAACCCACATAGAGTGTTATTTCAACCCATTCAAAATCGCGCGCTAGTTTCTCACGCATGGCTGGTGTAAAATGCAGACCTGCCGTGGGGGCGGCCATGGCCCCTGCCTTGTCAATTGCGGCGTAGATAGTCTGATAACGACTGGCGTCTTTTTCGTCATCCGGCCGTTTGATATAGGGCGGCAGCGGCATGTGACCGGTGGCCATAAAGGCGTTTGCCAGATTTCCACGCCAGGTGAGGAACACTCGCCACATGCCGAAAGATGTGTGCTCCAGCGCGGTGACGCTCAACTCTGCGCCGAAATTCAGGCTTTCGCCTTCGCGCATTTGTCCGCCTGTGCGTATGAGCCCCTTGACCTCAGCGCACCACGTGTCTGCCGCATCGCAGGAATTATCCTTGCGGGCGCGCTCTAGCACCAGCGGCAGCGGTGTGAGCAGCAAAAATTCCGCCTTGCCCCCCGTGTGGCGTTTACCCGTGAGGCGAGCTGGCAGAACGCGCGCGTTGTTGGCAACCAGCAGGGCGTTTTCCGGCAAACATTCCGGCAAGTCGTCAAAACGCCTGTTCTTGATGTCAAGATTACCCGCGCGAGGTATTACAAACAGGCGGGAAGACCCCCTGGCTTCCGGCGGAAACTGCGCGATCTGCTTGGGCGGCAGCCCATAGTGGTAGCTTTTGAGCAAAAAATCATCTCCGTCGGTCATCACGGATTTTTCGGTATCTTCGGAATCATGCAAGTCCAAGATCTCTGAGCAGATTGTCCACGGCCATGCGGCCCATGGTTTCCGTCGCGCCGGTGGTGGACGCGGCGCAGTGCGATCCCATCACTACATTGTCCAAGTTATACCAGGCCGGGTCAGAGGGCGGTTCTTCCTCAAAAACGTCAAGGCCGGCTCCGTAAATGCGGCCGTCACGCAGGGAGGCAAGGAGGGCCGCTTCGTCTATGAGCCCGCCACGCGCTGTGTTGACAAGAACGGCAGTGTCTTTCATCAGGGCAAGACGCTCGGCGTTGACGAGGTTGTGGGTAGTTTCATTGAGCGCCGCGTGCAGGGTGATAAAGTCAGCTTTTTTACAGATGGCGTCCATATCCGCAGGGGCAACGTCAAGTTTTCTTGCCGTTGCGGCGTCAAAAAAAGGGTCATGGGCGAGCACACGCATGGAAAAACCTTTGGCGCGTTTGGCCACGCATCTGCCTACCGCGCCAAAACCGACAATACCCAGCGTTTTGCCATAGATGTCAATACTGGTGATTTTGCGCCAGTCCTTTTGCCGGCAGCGGCGGTCAATGAGGGCCGTCTTGCGGGCTAGTGCCAGCATGAGGGCAAAGGTGTAATCGGCCACAGCATTGCTGTTGGCCTCCATGGTGCGTGAGACGGCAATGCCACGCGTTTTGCAGGCATTCAGATCAATATTGTCCATGCCCGCGCCGTATCTGGCGACAACGCGCAAAAGCGGCGCGCTGTCCAGCACTTCGACGTTCAGCGGGTCAACGCCCAGTATCACCCCTTCACAATCAGCGATTTTTTCCCGCATTTGGACGGCGGAGAGAATGTCGCCCGTATCGTTGCGAATAAGTTGTAGACCGGCGTCGCTCAACAGGCTAAAAAGCCCGGGATTTGTTTTGCCGAATGAGCGCGGCGTTATCAGAATTTTCACTTCCGTTCCTCTGGATTCCATTTCCGGATAGAAATAACGTCACGGAATTTTTATTTGTTTTCTGCAGCTGGATGGCGCCCCCGTATGGTCTTGCCGTCCTCAAAAACCAGCGGCAGAATATCGTCATACTGGTACGCCGTATGGACGCGGATGCGCCTTAGCAGGTCTTTCGGCACGTCTTCAAGATCCTTCTTGTTTTGCAGCGGCAAAATAACATGTTTCAAGCCGCGCGCTACACCGGCCAGAATTTTTTCCTTTATGCCGCCCACAGGCAGGACACTCCCCAGCAGGGTGATTTCGCCTGTCATGCAGTAGTCGGTCTTGACTCTGCGTCCGCTCAGAGCCGAGATAAGGGCTGTTGTCAGGGTAACGCCGGCGGACGGGCCGTCCTTGGGCGTCGCGCCAGCAGGCACATGGATGTGGATGTCGCGTTTGATGGCAAAAGTTGGGTCTATACCAAGACTTTCCGCACGGTTGCGGATATAGCTCACTGCGGCTTGAGCGCTTTCCTTCATTACATCGCCGAGCTGCCCCGTGAGGGTTAGCCCCCCCTTGCCCTTCATGACGCTCACTTCAATGGTCAGCACTTCGCCGCCGGCTGGCGTCCAAGCAAGTCCCAGGGCCATGCCGGGCATGAGGCGTTTTTCTTTTTTGTCTTCCACAAAACGCGGTACACCCAGCAGTTTGGCAATATCTCCCGGCTTTACGTCGAATGCGCCTTTTTTGCCTTCTGCCTTGCGGCGGGCGAGTTTGCGGCACACGGTCGCCAGTTCCCGTTCCAGATTGCGCAATCCTGCTTCCCGCGTGTATTCCTTGGTTATTTTTTCTAGTGCCTCGTCGTTGATGCTCGCCGTGTTGTTAGAAAGGCCGCAGTCCTCAATTTTTTTTGGCAAAAGGTGCTTGCGGGCTATCTCCACCTTTTCCTGCATGGTGTAGCCGGTAAGGGGGATAACCTCCATGCGGTCGCGCAAGGGCGAGGGAATGGTTTCCAGTTGGTTGGCCGTACAGAGAAACATCACCCGCGAGAGATCAAAGGGTACATTGAGATAGTGGTCGCTGAAGGTGTGGTTCTGCTCCGGGTCCAGCACTTCCAACAGGGCGGAGGATGGGTCTCCCCGGAAGTCTGTGCCCACTTTGTCCACTTCATCCAAGACAATCACCGGATTGCGCGTACCGGCCTGCTTAAGAGCCTGGATAATCCGTCCCGGCATGGCCCCGATATAGGTGCGCCGATGTCCACGGATTTCCGCCTCGTCGTGCATGCCGCCCAAGGAAAGGCGCTGGAATTTGCGTCCGATCGCCCGCGCAATGGAGCGGCCGAGGGAGGTTTTGCCTACGCCAGGAGGGCCTGTGAAGCAGATGATAGGCCCTTTGGACTGCGGATTGAGTTTGCGTACGCTCAAAAATTCCAGAATACGGTCCTTGATTTTGTCCAGTCCGCAGTGGTCCTCGTCCAGCACTTTTTTGGCATGGGCAATGTCCAGACGGTCGCGGGAGAGTTTTTTCCACGGCAGTTCCACCAGCCAATCCAAGTAGGTGCGCACCACGCTGGCCTCGGAAGAATCAGCGTGCATGCTCGTGAGGCGGCGCAACTGTTTGTTGGCTTCCTTGTGCACGTCTTTGGGCAGACCCGCTTTTTCCAAGGCTTTTTTTAGGGCCTCAAGGTCTTCTTCGGTTTCTTCCTCCTGATCCCCCAATTCATGACGTATAGCCTTGAGCTGCTCGCGTAGATAATAGTCTTTCTGGGCTTTGTCCATGCCTTCACGGGCGGAATTCTGGATTTTGGCCTGCACTGTGGCTACTTTCACCTCGCGCTGAAGCTGGACATTGACTAGTGAAAGGCGTTCCACAGGGTTTTCCGCTTCCAGAAGGAGTTGCGCATCGGCGATCTTCAGACGCATGTTGGCGGAGATGAGATCCGCCAAGCGACCGCAATCGTCCACTCCCTGCAAAACGGTCATCATGTCCGGCGAGGAAATTCCGCGCAGGGAAAAGATTTTTTCACTCTGCTCCCGCACGGCGCGTAGCAGAGCCTCTATCTCCGGGTTGTTTTCCGGGACGATTTCCGGAATTAGCGTGATATGGGCCTCCAGGTATGAGTTTTCTTGGCTGTAGGCCGTCACTCGAGCCCGGCTCACACCCTGCACAAGAATTTTTATGCGTGAATCCGGCATGTTGAGTAGGCGTATAACCTGTACAACAGTACCCATCCTGTAGAGATCGTCAACACCGGGGTCTTCGACGTTTTCTTCTTTCTGGGCCACCACCAGCAGGTGCCGGCCTTCCTTCAGAGAGCTTTCCACGGCCTTGACGGATTTCTCCCTGCCGATGAAAAGCGGCAGGATCATATAATTGAAAATGATGACGTCGCGCACCGGCAACACCGGCAAAAAGTCCGGAATATCCAGCGCCAGTGTTTCGACATTGCTTTTTTCCCTATCTTCAGCCGGCGGGGTCTGTATCTGTTCGCCGTCGTCAGCGAGCTGCTCCGTCGCGGTGGGGTCTTCCCTGTTGATATCGTCCATGCAGGCTCTCCTTTTACGGGCCTCAGATAATTTTTGTTGCGTTATGTTGTAACAGTTTCCCTCGGTGACGATAACATGGTCCAGAAAACGCAGATCCATGCGCGGCGCAAGTTGCGCCAGTTTTTCAGTCAGGGCGATGTTAACGCCGGAGGGGACTGAAGAACCGCCGAGATGGTTATATGCGTCAGAATAATGCTGCTTACTTTGTGTGTCAGCGCCACAGCACGTCGTTCTGCACTGGCACGATGTTCACGCTACCGTGTCTGAGGTGCTCTCAGGCAATGATGCTGTTTACCAAGGCCCCTAGCATTCTTAGGTGCGGGCATCCGGTCAGTCTGGCCTGCGCCATGGCCGCCACCAACCCGCAGCGTGGCTTTTTCCCGTTTGCGCACGGGCGAGGCGATATAACAGGCCAGGACTCACGTAAAACCTGCCAAAGCGTCACAAGTCCCGGTCCAAAGTCGGAACAGGTAGCAATTTATCCGGTCGGGCATCCGGTACGCCGCGCATGCTGCCGAAACGTCGGAGCAGTTCATCGGCAATCGGCAAGGGGACGTATGTCTCCGCGTGTCAGCCCGTAACACAGAAAAGCTCCAGTACCTCGTAATCCGCCAGCGTCAGAGCTCACGCGCCATCTTGGCGTGTAGTCTCGCGCGGTGCCTGTTGTTCTTATTAGTGGTGGAAAGAATTTCACCGGTATAAGATAAGCATTTCTGTCGGACAGACAAGGGCGGCGGCGATTGATTTTTTATTGTCGCACGTTGGAAAGGGCAAAATCCTGGCTTTATCCGGAAATTTTTGGTCGTCCGTTCTCGCGATCTCAGTAGCGCATTTTTCAACGTGATGTTATACTTTTTCAAAGTTAAACTGCCTTAATTTGCTCCGGACCTGCGCGGCTGCAGATACTGTGGCTCAAAAACAAGGCGATGCTGGCGCATGGACGCTGATTTAGCCGGCGACGCAACATGCCCCTCAACAGGGAGGGGTTTACCCGAGAAACCAAAGGGTAGAAGCTGTTCCATTGCGAGGGGCAGATCGGCAAGATCGCTGTTTATCTGAATGACCGGCAGGCGTACGGAGCCTTGGCCGGTCACAAAAACACTGGCTGTGCCGAGGGATGCTCCGTCAAAAACGTGAGTTTTGCCCTCCAGATTCGTTAGATTTCCGGAAATGTCATTTTCGTCAGCCTCTGTCAGTTGCTTGGAGGCGGGTCGGCTGGAAAAAAAAGTCAATTTTGTGTTGCGCAACACATCCAGAAAATCGTTACCCGTGCGTCCCACAAAGCCCAAAAGCGAGGAGCCGTCGGCGACAACTAGCAGGCTCACCGGCATGGTGCCTCCGTGTATGCCCATATAGGCAGGACGCGCGCCGGCCGGCATGATTGTCCAGCTCCCGTTGTCGCCGGATACGGAGGACGCAACTGTGAGCGCCGGGCCGTGAACAAGCCACGACAGAGCGTAGATAAAACAAAGGAATGCGGTACGCATAACAGTGACTCCCTGTCCCATGGGGGGGGGTAAATCTTCCAGTTTTAGCATTTCTTAATATAAGGTGTTTTCCATGAGCGATTATCGTCACGGAGCGCACAGTGTGTTTGTCATTACCCGTGCTTGGTATGGATAACCAGGTATCGCAGTCGGTATTGTTGGGCGATGTAGCCTTCAAACAAAACTCGTGAGATGATCCGGGAAATTTGTCTCGCCGGGTCTGTTGGGATCATCAGAGGGCATATATTCGGGGGTCATGTTCATCTGTTTGTGCCCATTCCGCTTCAGGTAACAATCAGTCGGTTGGTTCAAAAATTGAAGGGGGAAAAGTTCCTGTACATTGCTCCACGGCTTCGGACCATCTAGCAGCGCGAAACAGGCCAGTATCAAGGGGTTAATGTTGCAGCTACATGCGTTTTTCTGTCACATTTTTACACATGTTTTGCATATGTTTTTGCACACGCTTCCAGAGCGTAATAGCCACAATTTTTTTGTAAATATCTTGACATGGTTTAGGTGAAGTATAAATATTTTTATAATTGACAACCGATGGTGTTGAAGTTGCCAAGTCAGACTTGGGATTGCTTTTGGTGGCCTTTTAAGGGCTGTGACGGGCATCCGGGCTGGTGGGACTAGGGTCCGCGAAGTTGTGGAAATGCGAATCTCGCACCCTTTAAAAGTGCTGGGGCTATACGTTGAAGAAGGTTGCAGGTGTCATGGCTCTAGGGGTTGTACTGAGAATGGCTATTGTCGAACCGGCTATGGCCAATCTTGCAGACACCACAGATGTGGATTTAATTGATAGGAATCATACTGATTCCGTTTCTCTGATTCGAAGTTTAAATCTCTTGGCCTTGAGTTAGTGTTACTGGCCGGGATGATGTTCGTCCCGCAGGTAAGCAGCGCCGATAACATGCCGCTGTCACTTCGGTAACAACCTTGGCAAGAACTCCTGCAATGGCAGGCCTTGTGGGGATAAGGGACATACCTGAATCGTGCTCAGTCCTTCAGGAGCTTGCCTTTGCTACAGGGCCTGATCCTTGTGGCGGAAGTGCTTAGTCCGTCCAGTACAGAAGAGGAATGTGGCACATCGGTTACTCCCAAGCGCGCCGATGAACTTGCGATGGGTCGGCTATCTCCCGGATGAAATCCATGACCCGATCTCTTAAGGGTTCGTTAGCTTCATGAAGAATTGGTGTTCCGTAAATTTGACCTCATGGTCTTCAAGCGGGAAGCCGATCCGGAATTCTTTGCACCGAGAGACTGGCGGGAATTTGAGAAGGCCGCTGCCGATCCTGAATCAGGAATGCGCTATTCCTCCGCAACTGGCACCTATTGCGTATCGATCACAAGGAAGTTATAGCTCACATCTAATAGGCATCGCGAATGACTTCATCCCTGATGAATATTGAGGCCTGCGCGACGCAAATTTTTCATGGTCCGTGATGGATAGTATGGGAGAGCGCCAATCCAAACATTTAAATGAATCAATTTAAAGATTAACTATATTGTACATGCCGGGTATTGATGAAATACAAGACCGAGGAGTGAGCTTATTGAGTCTCTTGGAACGCTGGAGGCCCGTTAGGTCATCCTATGCATGGCGATCCTATCTGATCCGAGTGAGTTGATCAAAGCTCTCAAAGGTGGTCTCTTAAGCGAATCTCAGGTCAAGACGGTAAAAGAGGTTATACAGAAAGTGGACAAGGGGGTCTTCAACAAGGAACCTGATCCAGAATTTTCTGGCTCATGAGACTTTAGGGAGTTGATGAAACTTGCCGAGGACAAGGGTATCAAGGATGAAGGAATTCAGTATTCATCAGCAACTGGTGAATTCATTCACACTGACTACAAGAAAATGCTGGCCAAGATACCCGAATAATTTTTTCATTAATAAAGATGAGTCTTATTTGCTACCCATCCTATCTTCCCCCGACTTTTCCGCTCCTCCCTTCCACCCCACTCCTCCGAATCCGCTTGGCAATAACTGATAGAGGCATTTTTATTTCTCTGAGCCTATTGTCGTAGATTTTTCCACTGGCCATTTTGCCGATGTCGGTAAAATGGTTAAAAGTTGTAAAAATGTTCATTTTCTTGATACTCAACATGCCCACAATGTTTACACTATTTACAGCATCTGGATCAATCGGCGAAGTGAACAGGACAATGCCAACGACTGTACGGCTCATAGCCAAATTTTGCGCAAGCCGTATGTAGTCAAGATGCTTGCGTTCCCAATTACCGAACTTAAAATTTTTATAAAATTGGGCCCGTCAATAAGGAAAAGAGCGCGATTTTCCGGCATGTTATCTCTCAAAAAAGGGTCGCACATTGTCAGATTCTTTGCGGAACCCATCAATGTGCGGCGAGTTAAGTAAATACTGTGATAATCGGCTTGTTGGCAATGGTCAATAGTTTTTCGTGTTAGTGATAGTTTTTCCAGTTTAGAGGATCATGTCCTTTTTCCCTGAATCACCTCCAAAAAACAGGCGGGGAAGGCCGTACCTGTTAATGTTATAAAAGCCGTATTAAAGGGAGCTCCTTGCAGAGACCAAAGTTGATGGACAACAGGCGATGGAGGCAAAACTCACGCCGGCCTTCCCACCCCCGACATAAGGAACTCACCGCCGTAATCAAATCAACGCATGGGTTAGCGCGGCGCCGGTCCACTACGCCAACGCACGCGCCCAGGTGAACGCACACTTCGGAGTCAATAAGATTGACGAAATGACGCTCGCGCAAGTCAGTGTCGCAATCTTATGGGTTCGCGGCCAGACTCTGGAAGCGCAAAAAGCTCTGCCGGAGTCTGTCTCATCGTTTCCGGTCTTTTCCGGCATCAGCACCGCCGCAGTCAATGCGGACCAATGGGAAAAAGACCTCAACGACCTGCTTGAAGACACACTATCCATTTTTCCGTAGGAGAGCCAGCTCATCATGCCAAGGAGACCGATGGACTACACGCTGTTACGTCATCGACCTCGTTTGGAATCGTCAGAAGATAGAACGGCACATTTTTATGGGTCTTCCAGTGTGCCTCCATGGCCGCAAGCTTGGCTGGCGGCTGATATTTGGCATTTTCCGCCGTGGTCATGTCCAGTCAGGCATAGCAGCAGCATGACAGAACGGGGTGTCCATGGCAAAGAAACGCCGGAAAAAATTTCGTTTTACTATTGCGTAGCATATGCCAAGCGGAAACGTCCAGCACAAAAAATCCGGCGAGGGCTCAGGATCTCGCAATCGTGTGCCCGTATATTCCCCAGGCATAGTCGTTGGTCAGCATAATCCAAAAACTGGAGAGTTAGAGTTCCGCCCGCTTCATGCCTTAGTTGATCACATCCCCCACCGGATGCTACATAAATCCGTTGTCCAGAATGAGTTACAGCGTGGAGATGTCGCTGGCTATGACCACAAGCCAGATGCTCAGCAAGTGTTTTTTCCAGCCTGTTCTAGCCGGCCAGAAAGATGGATCCATAAAAAAGTCCAAGGTGGCCTCAATGGTGAGCAGGGAGCCAAAAATGTCTCCCACATACATGGTTATGGCAAATTGCAGCCGGGACAGCGTAACAGCATCCATAAATAATGTATCATCTTCTGAAAAGCAAGCAAGGCGTGTTTGGAAGATGTATTGTTTAATACCAAATCAAACCAAATATTCGGCGACCAGACAAAAAATCGTTCTGTTGCCGAAAGCAGTAATGTCTGTTTTTTATCTGGACAATATATTGCGGGAATGGGTTTGTTTTGTTACAAAACTTGTCATGATTACGCTTGTTTTGGTTGTCTCCCTTGCGGTTGTCGTGTCTTTTGTCTGTTCTCTCACAGAAGCGGCGCTCTATGCCCTGCCGTGGTCCGCCATAGAACAGATGCGGCGTGGGCGGGCCAACAAAAAAGACGGAAAAACGCTCTACAGGCTACGCAAGGACATAGACAAACCAATCGCCGCCATACTGACTTTGAACACTGCCGCCAATTCCATTGGCGCCACGGCGGCAGGTGCCGTTTTTATGGCCAACTACGGCGATGCCCACATGCCGCTTTTCGCGTTCGGTTTCATGTTGCTGATTCTGGCCGTCGGAGAAATAGTGCCGAAAACGCTGGGAGTGATTTACGCGGCCCCTCTGGCGGCCTTTTTGGCCCGTCCAATTCTTGTCGCCGTAAAAATTCTCTCGCCCGTCATTTGGCTGAGCGGCAGGCTGACAAGTCTCATCTCCCCCCAGTCAGCGGGACCCAGCATTTCTGAAGACGACATCCGCGCCATTGCAAGCCTTTCCCGTCAAGCTGGACAAATCAAACCCTACGAAGAACTCTTTATTCGTAATGTCCTCTCTCTGGATCAAAAACGTGTACAAGAAATCATGACGCCGCGCACCGTTGTTTTTTCTCTGCCGGATGACACCACTGTCGCGGAGGCATACAGTGATCCGCGTATTTGGCACTTCAGCCGTATTCCCGTACATGGCGAAGACGTTGAGGACTTGCTCGGCGTTGTGGAGCGCCGTACTCTTGCCCGCTGTTTCAACAACGGGCAAGCCGTCACGAAACTCGCCGAAATCATGCGGTCGATACATTTTGTGCCTGAAACACAAACACTTAATATACTCCTTGACAGTTTGCTCAAATCCAAGGTGCACCTTTTCGCCGTGCTGGACGAATACGGCGGGCTGGCCGGCGTGGTGAGCTTGGAGGATGTGTTGGAAGAAATTTTGGGTAGCGAAATCATTGATGAAAGTGACCGCGTGGCGGACATGAGAGCCTTGGCGCGGGCGCGGCGTGAAGCCCTGACGGTCGACAGACAAAAATTCGTGAACTTGTAAAGCTCACCTCGTTAGTGCAGCTTGAAACTAGACATTTTTGAGTGTTTGAGGGCAAATTCGCCAAGGGTCAAATTACCTAAGGACTCATGAGGTCTTTGCGCGTTGTACTCAATGATCCAGTTTCCGGTGATGTCTCTGACTTAACTTAGAGTATTTTGTTATTGAGAATATCTACAGCTTTCAAACTATCCTTTCGCGTTTGAAGCTGTTATCGTATTAAATGCTTTTTTGGAGGTTCGGAATTATCCAATATGCTCGTATTTTTGTTTTTAGCTTACTCCACAGTTTTTCAACTGGATTCAAATC